>QALA01000001.1 GCA_003343565.1 Verrucomicrobiota bacterium
TCCCCCCTGTTTGCCAGAAGTATGATTTCGTCGTCGCTGGCCGAAGAGGACGGCCTATTTGCGATTTTGCCGGCGAGCCTGCGCGGAAGTTCGGAAATCGGATAGAACAGGATTCGCAACCGCGCTGCAACGCCTACCGCGAAAGGCTGAATCGCCGGGCGCAAGATTGTTCCGGCGTTTCTTGACAGCGTTTCCGAGAACAGGAGAACCGCGATTGCGAGCGCGGCGGGGAAGGCGTACCTTGCGGACGGGCCGTCGCCGAAGCGGGCGCAAAATAACGCTCCCGAAAGCGCCGCCCCGAAAACGGTAATTGCGGCGTTTGCCGCAAGCATTGCGCGCGCCGTCCGATCCGCCTCCCGCGCGAAAGTTTCCAGCATTTTTCCGCGCTGTCCGGATTTGCGCTTGAGCGCCTCTATTTCGGCCGGCGTCGCGCCCGACACCGCGGCCTCCAGCATCGAGCAGAACGCCGATGCCGCGATAGTCGCCAGTATTGCAAAGAGTAAAGCCGCCATGTTATTGCGTCCATTTTTTCGTTTTTGCGCGCGCCCGCATGCCGCGGAAAAACTTTTTTGCCTCGCGCGCGTCCGCCGCTATCTGCCTTTCCAAATCTTCGAGCGTCGGGAACTTCGCTTGCGGGCGGAGAAACTTGAGCAGGCGCACCCCGATTTGCGATCCGGTTTTGAGCTTTGTTCCGCCGAGAACATGCGCCTCTATGAGCGGCTTTTCGCCTCCCGCACTCGGCGCCGTACCGTATCCGACGACCGCTGGAAACGCCTTGCCTCCAACGTCGACAACTTCGCCCGCGTACGCCCCGTAGGGCGGTTTGCACGCGGGATTCCACGGCAGATTGAGAGTCGGAAAGCCCAGCTTGCGCCCTATGCGCCTTCCGCTTTCGACCTTTCCGGCGGCCTCGTAGGGCCGTCCCGCAAGCCTTTTGTACAGCGGCATGTCGCCGCGCTTGAGAGCCTCCCGCAGCCGCGTGGAGCTTATGCGCCTGCCTCCGGATTTTACGCGGGGAACTGCGGCGTATTTCCAGCCCGTTTCGCCGCAGATTTCCCGCATGGTTTTTGCGTCGCCCTCGGCGTTTCTGCCGAATAGAAAGTTCTCGCCCGTCACAATCGCGCACAGCTTCGGAAATTTCTTCGACAAGCCTTCCGCGAACTTGCGCGCGGAGGAGGAGGCGAACTTTTTGTCGAACTTTTTTACGAACACGCTTTCCGCCCCTGCGTCCAGAAACATGCGCGCCCTGGAGCGCGGATCGAACAGCATTTCCGCGGGCGGGTAGGGCATTTTTACGACTGCGGACGGGTGCGGATCGAAAGTCAGTATCGCCGGCTTTGCGCCGAGCCTTTTGGCGAGGGATACGCATTTTTCCAGCACGCGTTTGTGCCCGCGGTGGAATCCGTCGAACATTCCTATCGCAAGCGCGTAGCGCCCGGCGAACGGCCCGCCGGAGTCCATGCTCTCGATTCTCTTTGCGCGCTTGGACATTTCCTTCAGGTCAGAGCGCGAAGCTCGGCACCGCCGAACTCGCAGGTATCAGAATCTTCTTGATTTCGGCCGTTCCCATTTCGTTGAGGCGGTCGAGCGTCACGGCGTTCTCGACCGAAAATTTGTCGCTTTGCGTCCGGCGAAGCTGCGTCATGTAAGCTCCGCAGCCTATGCGCTTGCCGAGGTCGTGGCATATCGTGCGCACGTAAGTCCCCTTGCTGCACGCAAGGCGGAACCTTCCGCGCGGACGCTCCCAATCGAGCAGCTCGAATTTCGACACGCGTATGAAGCGCGGCTGCCGCTCGATTTCCTTCCCTTTGCGCGCCATCTTGTAGAGCGGAACGCCGTTGACCTTCTTTGCGGAAAACATCGGCGGAGTCTGGTACTGGTCGCCCAAAAACGCCGACATGTGTGCGGCGAGCTTTTCGGCGTCCAATTCGGACGGCACGGGAAATTCGGCCACGGTCTCGCCCTCGCTGTCGTGCGAGTTCGTCTCCCGGCCGAGCTCGAATTCCCCCTCGTAAACCTTGTCGAGGCTCATCAGGTATTGCGAGACCTTCGTGGCTCGCCCCACGAGAATTACGAGAAGCCCCGTCGCCAGCGGATCCAGCGTCCCCGCGTGCCCGACGCGGCGCGTCCGGAGCTTTCGGCGAACTCCGTCGACAATGTCGTGGGAAGAGCAGCCGGCGTGTTTGTCCATCAAGAGGATTCCGTCGAATGAGTCGGTATTCATAAAATGCGCGGTCAATGTTTCGGGCGTCCGCCGGATAGGCGCCTTTCAAATATCTCTATCAGTTTCGGGGCGAATGTCTCCAGCTTTTCCCCTTCGGCCGTAAAGCCCGCCGCTGCAAGGTGCCCGCCGCCGCCGAACATCGCGGCGACTTCGTCCACCCTGTATTCCGGCGTCTTCCCGCGCAGGCTCCCCTTCACCCCGTGCGGCATCTGCTCCAAAAGTATCCCCACTTCCACGCCGTCTATAGAGCGCGCGTAGTCTACGAGGCCGTCGCTGTCCGCCTTTTGCGCGCCGGTGAGTTCGTATATGCCCGTCGGGAGCGTCCCCATGCAGACGCGGCCCCCTATGTGCATCGTCAGCGTCTTAAGGTACGCCGCCAGAAGCTTCATCTTGGCGAAGCTCTCGCGCTGGTAGAGCTGCACGGCGACCCATGCGGTGTCCGCCCCGTTCTCGGCGAGCTTTGCGGATATTTCAAACGTCCTCGTCCGCGTGGAGGACGTCGTAAACTGGCGCGTGTCCATGGCGATTCCCATGTAGAGGCGGTCGGCGTCCTCCTTTGAGACTTTTCCGAACGCGTCCAGGGCGAGCCCCGCGATGATTTCTGCCGTGGCCGCCGCCCCGCTGTCCAGTATGTTTATCCGCGCGTAGGTCTTGTTCGTCACATGGTGGTCTATGCACGCAAGCGGATTGGGAAAACGCCCGGTCAGGTTTTCCCCCGCCCGCGAATAGTCGGCGCAGTCGACCGTGACGATTTCAAACTGATCGTCGCAAAATTCGGAGGCGTCGAGCAGTTTCTCGCTTCCGGCAAAATTGGCGTAGGTGTGGGGAAGGGCGTTTTGGTTGACGCAGACGACCTGCTCCGCGCCGGCTTCGCGCAGCATATGCGCCAGCGCGAATTGCGACGACACGCAGTCGCCGTCCGGCCTCATGTGTCCGGCCACCGCTATCTTGCGGCCTTTGGCCGACTCCAAAAGAGCCTTGAACCGGTCTTCAAATTCGGGAAAAAACTTCTGCATTTTTTCGGCGTTTTTTGCGTATTGGATTTATCCGGCGGAGTCGGGAAATTGCGGACGCCCTTGCCCTGCGGAATCCGCGCCTTCGCCGCCGCCGGAGGCGGAATTTTTGCCGGGGCCGTCCCGTCCGGGCTCCTCCGAAGCGGCCGAATCAGAATTTGCGGGCGCAGGCGCGCCGTCGAGATTGTCCAGCAGGTTTATCACGCGCATGCCGCGCTCCACCGAAGGGTCGTAGGCAAACTGCAATTCGGGAGTGTATTTGAGCGTCACGTTGCGCCCCATTTGCAGGCGCATCTGCCCGCGCGTTCGCGCGAAAAATCTCGCCGCGCGCGCGGCGGCCTCGCGCCCGCCGAGAACGGAGTAGTAAACCGTCGCCCTGCGCAGATCGGCGGAGACGTCGACGTCGGTCAGCGTTATCGCGGCGGATTCCGCCTTCCAGCGCGAGTGAAGCAAACAGCTGAGCTCCCGCTTGAGCAGCTCGCCGACCCTTATCTTTCTCTGACCCGTTCCCATTTTGCCTTCAGACCGTCCGAACGCCAAATGTCCGCAAAGCCGTCAAAGCTCCTTGCTCGCCCGCCTTTAGAGTTCGGGGCGTATCTCCAGAATTTCAAAGCATTCCACGACGTCGCCCGGCTCAAACTCGTCAAAGTTGTTCATGCTCAAACCGCACTCGTATCCGGCGCGCACTTCCGCGACATCGTCCTTGAAGCGCTTGAGGGCGGAGATCTTTCCGTTGGCGACTTCCTTGCCCTTGCGGAATACGCGGGAGAACTTGTCCCTCTTGATAAGCCCCTCCGTGACCATGCAGCCGGCGACCTTTCCGCCCTTCGACACCGTAAACAGCGCGCGCACCTCCGCCGCGCCGAGCTTGTTTTCCTTCAGCTCCGGCTCAAGCAGATCCTTCATCGAGTCGCGCACGCGGTTGATGAGTTCGTAAATGATATTATGCGTTATTATTTGCACGCCCTTGTGCTTCGCCAGCCCCGCGACGCCGTTTTCCTCCTTCACATTGAAGGCGACAATGGACGCCTCCGCCGTGGACGCGAATGCGACGTCCGTCTTGGTAATCTGCCCGACGCTGCCGTCTATGACTTCAAGGGCGACCTTGTCGCTCTTTATCGCCTTCAGGCATTCCTCAAGGGCCTCCACCGTTCCCGACACGTCGCTTTTTACTATACACTTGAAGGTCTTTTGCTCCTTGTGCTCTATCGCCGCCATCAGCTCTTCGACGCTGGTCATCTTCGGGGCGACGTTTTGCGAGGCGGCCTTCTTGCGCTCAAGTGCGGCTTCGTCGGCCAGCTTGCGCGCATGGCGGTCGCTGTCCACCTTTTTGAAATTCTCGCCGGCTTCGGGAGCCCCCGTCCAACCCATGACCACCGCGGGCGTCGAGGGCGAAGCGGACTGCATCTTTCCGCCCTTGTCGTCGAGCAGGGCGCGCACTTTGCACCAATTCTCACCGCAAATGATCACGTCGCCGGCCTTGAGAGTCCCGTTCTTGACGATTACGGTGGCGGTCGCGCCGCGGCCGGGCTCAAGCTGGCTCTCGATTATCACGCCGTCGAGCACGCCTTTGGGATTGGCTTTCAATTCGCTCATTTCGGCTTGCAGGAGAACCTGCTCCAAAAGCTTGTCGATATTCTCGCCCTTGAGCGCGGATATGGGCTGGCAGAGAACTTCGCCGCCCCAGTCCTCGGAGGTGATTCCGCGCTTTTGCATCTGCTGCTTGACGCGGTCGATGTTCGCGCCTTTGGCGTCGATTTTGTTGATCGCCACGACCACCGGAACGCCCGCCTTTTGGGCGAATGCGAGAGCCTCGTCGGTCTGCGGCATGAAGCCGTCGTCCGCGGCCACAATCAGAATCGCAACGTCCGTGACGTTTGCTCCGCGCTCGCGCATCTTGGAGAATGCGGCGTGGCCCGGAGTGTCCAAAAATGTGATTTTCTTGCCGGCGCACTCGACTTGATAGGCGGCGGTGTGCTGCGTGATCCCGCCGGCCTCGCCCGCGACGACGTTCGTGTTGCGTATGGTGTCCAACAGCGTGGTCTTGCCGTGGTCGACGTGGCCGAGAATGCAGACTATCGGCGGGCGCGGAACGTAGTTGCTCAAATCCTCCTCAAGTTTTTTCTTTGCGGCCTTCTTTGCGGCTTCCGCCCTGAGCTGCTGCTGGAACTGCTCGCCCCTGTGTTTGATGTCCAGCTCGTAGCCGTGGCGCGCGCCGATTTTTATTGCGACGGGCTCGTCTATGGCCTGGTTCATGGAGGCGAATATTCCCATGTCCATCAGCTCCGAAATCAGGCGGAACGGCTTTACGTCCATGAGCTTTGCAAAGTCGCGCACGATAATCGGCGGCTTTATCACCAAAACCTTTTTTTGCGCGTCTTCTGCGGCGGTCTCGTTGGAGGCCGTCGATTGCGACAGCGGCGGAGGCGTTATCGCGGGAGCCGCGCGCCTGGTCGGAACCGGCGGAGGAACACTCGCCATTCGGGGCGGCAGCGGCGGAACTTTCGGCGCCGGAGAGTCCATTTTAACCACGACCTCCGGCTGGCTGTCGCGCTCCTCCTTCTTCGGGGCGGAGGATACCGCAGGCATGGAAATTCTCGCGCGGGGCATTTGCGTCTGCGGGGGCGACTTGCGCGCCATGGGCGGCATTTGCAGCGGCGCGGGCCTCTTTATCGAGGGCATCGGCGGAATTGCCGGCGGAACTTTCGGTGCGGTTGCGCGCTGCGGGGAAGCGGCCGCGGGAGCTTCCCCGCACGGGCGTTCGGCCTGCGGTTCCGAAACCGCCGCAGGCTCCGCATCGCCTTTCGGAGCTTCAGCATTCGGCGCGGTCTCGGCGGGGGTGTCCGAAATTTCGGAAGAAATCCCGGCCGGCTGCGAATCTGGCGCCGCTTCGGCTTCGCCACCTGCGTTCCCTGCGCCCTCTGCGCCAACGGCGTCGGCGGGTTCGGGCTGTGCGGGAGCGGCCTCAGGCTCCGCGTTTGCGGGGGTCTGCTGCTCCTTTAAAAAATCGCTCTTGATTGTGTCCGCATAAAGCGGCGCAATCGCGTTCGACGAGGTCTTTATTTCCAACCCGTAGACTTCCTTCCGACTGTTGATGAAGTCTATCAGGTCTTTGCTCGGAACGTTCAACTCTTTTGCAAGTGCGTGAATTCTAATGCTCATTTAAAGAGTCCTCTGTTGTTTTGCGCCGTTTATTGCGATCGATTTGAAATCTCCCGTCAGCCCCCGGTCCTATTGGGATTGGAGATACTCCCTGACTCTGGCCAAAATTTTCTCCGCATCGGAATGCGCAAATCCCATTCCGGCCAAATCCTCAACTTCGACGCCCTCAAATGCGTCCGCGCTCGTTATCCCGTTGTTGGCAAGAATCGCCGCCTGATCTTCCGACAGGTCGGAGAGAATCTGCGAGAGGCTTCCCGCCGCCTGCGCCACGCGCTGCTCCAGCCCCATCTCCCCGGAGGCCTCCTTGGATATCTCAAGCTTCCAGCCAAGCAGGCGCGAAGTGAGCTTCGCGTTCGAACCGCGCTTGCCTATCACTATCGAAAGGTCGTCTTCGGAGACCTCAAACGATATTTTCTTCTCGGCGGCGTTTACGCGCACGTTCTTGGCCGCGGCCGGCTTTATGCATTCCTCAAGCAGCGAGACGGGGTCGGGCGAGTATTTTATCACGTCGACTTTTTCCCCGTTGAGCTCGCGCACAATGCTCTTTACCCTCGACCCGCCCGCGCCGACGCACGCGCCGACGGGATCTATGCGCGGATCGGAGCTGCTTACGGCTATCTTTGTGCGGTAGCCGGGGTCGCGCGACATCGCCTCTATCTTCACCGAACCGTCCGCCATTTCCGTGACCTCCAACTCGAACAGCCTGCGCACGAATTTGTAGCTGGCGCGGCTGAGAATTATCTCCGGACCGCGGGGCGAATTGTCTATTTCCAAAAGCAGGCAGCGTATGCGCTCTCCCGGCGCGTAATCTTCGCCCAATACGGATTCGCGCTTGGGCATTATAGCCTCCGCCTTGCCCAAATCTATTACGACGGCGCCCTTTTCGCGGCGGCGCACCGTGCCCGTGACAATGTCGCCCACGCTCCCTTTGTAGTCGTCGAAAATCCTCTCCTTCTCAAACAGGCGCACCTTCTGGATTATGCTTTGATAGACGTTCTTAGCGGCTATGCGGCCGAGATTGGACAGATCTATTTCGCGCTCCACGATGTCGCCTATTTGCGGATCCTTCTTGTAGAGCTTGGCCTTGTCGATGTGGATTTGCGTCGCAGGGTCGGCCACGCTGTCCGTCACGGTGAGCAGCGCCCACGACTTCAGCGCCCCGCTCTTGGGATTGATTTCAATCTTGAGATCGTAGCCTGCGTGCATGCTCTTGGCGGCGGCGTTGCGAATGGCCGCGGTGATGGAGTCTATCATGTCGGCGCGACTGATTTGCTTTTCCTTTTCCATATATTCCAATATGGCCAAGATTTCGCTGCTGTTGCTCATTTTAATGTCCCTGTTGAATTTTTGCGGACTTTTCGGAACGCCCGCGTGGTCGATTTTTTTGCTGACAAAAAAAAGCGGGCAAAAGCCCACCCTTTTTCGAGAGTACCGTCAGTTTAGCGCATAAACGTCTATTATTTCTTCGGTTTAGTCAAGTATTATTTTTACAAGGCCTCTCCCGCAGTCGGTTTGGCGGCGCGGGCCAACGCAATGCCGCGGGCGTAGGGGAAATTGGCGTCTGCGCTGTCGAAAGCGGGGACTCTGCGCGCCGTACGGGAGGGCGGTTTTTACGCGCCGCGCCGCGTCGCGCCGCGCCCGCGTCCGCTTGAGATTTGCGAAAAATTTTTTTGCGCAATTCGGCATCTCGAAAAGGCTTGTTTTGCCCGAAATGAATTTCGCGCGGCGGCGCGCGTGCGGGTTTGCGCGCGCTTAAAAAAACCGGAAATTTACGGCCGCGGGAAATGGAAAGGCTTTTATTTAACCGTCAATCAAAGGGCGGTTTAGTTGTATGGCGGCGTTTCGTTTGCGCGCGCCTGAAAGATGCGGCGAATGGACGCGCTTGGAATATGTGAGAAATTTCTCGCGTCGAAATCCCGGCGCCGTTTTCCTTGCGATTCTTCCGTTTTTTTGAAGGCGGCCGTTAAAACAAGGCGCGAAATGCTCAAGGCTCCGCGGCGCGCCGTCTTTGGCAAAATGAAAATGTCTTTCGGCGCGGCATATTCGGGAAACTTCGCCGCACGGTCGTGCGGCAAAAAGCCGTTTTGCAAAAAAAAGCCGCCGGAAAGTTATTCCGGCGGCCGAAGCCGATAGTTATTAGAATAATGAAAATTAATTATTTTTCCGATTTGGCTGCTTGCGATTTTTCGCGCCTGAAAAGCGCGGACGCGAGCGCAAGCGCGCCGAGGGCGAGCGCGATTTCCGCCGGTTCGGGAACGACGTATTTGACGTACAGCCCGTCGCTTTCGGAAGTGAATTGGGCGACGTACGTGTCGCCGGAGCTTTCGAAAACATTTGCCGCGAACTGGTCGGACTCCAGAGTCTTGGAATCCCATGAGACTATTTTTACGCCCTTTCCGTCGTTGAGTTCGCTGTCTATGAGCCAGTCGACATCGCCCGAAAAGTCGAAGAATATTTTTTCGTTCGAGCCTTCGGCGAGCATCGCCGTGCCCGAAAGCGTGAGCGAATCCGCCGTTTCGTTTGCCGCATCGATTGCCAGGGCGATCGCTCCGCCGGAGTAGACGAGGTCTGTGAACAGGAAGTTCCCGCCCGCGGCCGCCGTGCTTCCGAATCTTCCGCCCTCCATTGTGAGGTTTCCGTGGTTGCGTCCGGAAGTTTCCCTAAAGTTTATCAGCAACGTTCCCCTTGTGACCGTAATGCCCCCGGTTACTTGAAGAAGGTTACCCGAAAATCTCTGCGTCAGCTGTCCGTCGGAACTGTTCATGAAGAGCGCGATGGTTATTAGATTTACGGCGTCGTTGTATACTGATGTCGTCAAGTCGCCCGACATGGTTGCGACGCCGCCCGACACGGTGTTCGCGTTCCCGGTAATCATGAAGTTCATCGTGGCGGCGAAGTTCTCGGCCGTGCAGCGGTTTTGAACCCCAAGGTAATGGGACTGGTTTATCGCGCCGAACTTGTAGTACATGTGGCCGCTCTCAAAGGTTTCGTACGTATAGAAAGTGACCGGCACAAGGGTGGCCATGTAGCCGCCTATGTCGATGTCGGCCGAGTTCCATCTGGAGGCGTCATAGGTTGCGGTCGGGTTTTTGCCGACGCGGAATTGCGAGATTTTCCCCGTGAGATTCCCGGAAATTTTGAGCGATTGCAACGCCCCCGTGGTGGCCTCGCCGAAGCAGAATCCGGCGTTGGCGGCGGTTCCGTCCTGTATTATGTTGACGCTGCCGAACTCCCAGTTGCCGCCTATGAGGCGGCTGCCCCACTGCTGCGTCGCCTGGTTCCAGATTAATTCGCCGATTTTTACGGTCGTATTGTCGTTGGCCTCCATTCTGATTCGCGAGGTCGCGTTGACGGTGAGAGACTTTAGGGAAATTCCGCTTATTCCGCTCAGAGACAGCTGTTGCTGCTGGCTGTTGGAGTTAATGGTCAAGTCCACGGTGTCGTCGAACGCGAAGTCCGGCTCGGAATATTCCGTGCGGATTGTCGACTGGACGTCGGAGAAAGAGAAAGCGTCGGCATCGGTGGTATATTCGTACGAATTTGCCGCGCACACGCCGGCCAGCGCGGCGGAGGAAAGCAACGATGCGAACTTTAGATAATGCGTATTCATGTCGGTTTAATATTTGATTGTATTCTCTTACTAGAAAGCGCGATGCGCAATAAGTCAACCGTATTTTTATCCCCCGCCTTTAAGTATCGACGAAGGCGAAAGGTTTATCTGGAGGCTCTTTTCCTTTTTTTCGCCCGGATTTTCCCGTTCCGCGGGAACCTCTCCGAATTCCTTTTTGAGCCTTTCGGCCTCTTCGGGGGAGAGGGGGGAGATTGTGGTTTGGCGGGCCGTGTCGGAGTTGACTATGGCAAACGGCATGTTGATTCGCTCCGCCAGCCAGATGACCTCGTCGGCGGTTTTTGCGTCGAGCTTCTTTCTAAATTCCTCCGGCGGCACGCGGTCCTTCTGGGCCTGATACATCAGCTTTGCGACGGCCTCGGAGAATTTGCCCTGCTGTTCCGGCGGCAGCGACACCATCACGCGCCCGACGCTCCTGTTGAATGCGTCCTCGCTGGAGGAGTCTATTATATTGGAGTACTTTCTTATGTACGGAGTCAGCCTTCGAGAGGCGGCTATGATTTCGTCGGCGGTTTTGCCGTGCACGGCGTCGAACAGTTTTTTTTGAACGTCGGCGGATTTGTCCTCGGCGACAATGACGCTGATTGTGGCCATGGCCGCCGCAAACTTTTGCTGTTCGGCGTCGTCGAGGGACATGAGCACTTTTGTGAAAGTTTCGTATAGGCTCTTTTGGGTTGTCGCGTCGATTCGTTCGGCCGGCGGCGCCTTTGCGGCCGCGGCTTCCCATGCCGGAATTTTCGGGTTTGCCTTTGGCGCGGCAGATTCTGAATTGGCGGCCGCGTGCATAGCGGCGGTCGCGAGCGCGGCAGACAGGCCGAACTTCGACATCTTTGCCCAAATTTTTGCGGGCGCCATGCGTGCGTGTTTGCGCGTCATTTTTTTCGGTTGCGTGGTTGCTGTAATATTAATCGGGAATAAAGGATTTCCTTCAAGCTAAATTTTTGCGCCGCAAAATGCTTTGCTCCGAAAATCGGCGGAACTTTTTTTGGCGGACATATGTCGAAAATTTCGCCGGAGGGCGGAGGCAAGGGCTTGTCGGGAAAATGCGGTTGCGCTTGCGCAAATAAAAAAAACTTGATTTTCTAAACAAATTCTTACAAACTGCCCTCCGAAAATGGAATTGTCATATGCGTTTGCGCGCGTGCGGCATTTTCTTTTTAAACCAAAAACAAAACTACAAATATGAAGAAAATAATTATCGGCTTATTGGTTGCGGGCGCTGCCGTTGCGGCTAACGCACAAGATAAAGCTCTCCTTGAAACACTCGTCAAGAAGGGTATGCTCACCCAGCAGGAAGCGGCGCAGATTGCGAAGGATTCCGTCTCCGTCTCTCCGGCTGCCAAGTCCACAAAGTCCATTAAAATCTTCGGCGGCGGCCAGGGATGGTATTCCTGGGGCCAGTCCAGCATTCGCGAGCCCGGCAGCGTTTCGTCTCCCCGGCAGACCAGCGGCTTTACGCTTCAGTATGTAAAGCTCGGCGTCGAGGCTGACGTCGGCGCGGGTTGGAGCGGCACGATAGTCACCGACTTCGGCGACGGCATCAAAGGCACCAACTACCTCGACAAGGTGATCGCCTCCAAGAAGTTCGACCTCGACTACCTCAACGGCCGTCTCGACCTCGGTCTCCGCAAGGTCAACATGGGCTATGAGCAGAATATGTGCGACTTCGGCCAGCTGGCCATCGATCGTTCCGTCGCTACGTACTTCTTCACCCGCGCGGACGGAAATGACAGCGTCGCCAAGAACTTCGGCAGCCGTACTGTCGGCGTGTTCTGGGAAGGCAATGTCCTCCAGGTTGCGGGTCTGTATTACAGCGCCGCTGTGACCTCTTCGGTTTCTGAAGGTTCCGATGACGTTTTGAAGGCTTCCAACAGCCTCAGCTTCTGGGCTTCCCTCGGATATAAGAAGGTTGCCGAAGTCAACGGCGAGTCCATCTCCTATGACGCCGGAATCAATTTCGGCTATGCTCCGCAGGGATCTTCGCTGGCTTATGATGAAGCTATTGGCACCGGCAGCATCTGGGGTATCAATCCCTACGCTTCCATCAACTGGCGCGGTTTGACCTTCATCGGCGAATTCTTCTTCCAGCAGGTTGAAGACTATAATGCCGCTTCCGCCGGCACCTGCCGCTCGCCCTTCGGCGCGAATGCGACGGTTGCCTACAAGATGGACTTGGGCGAATGGGGTGCGCTTGAACCCGTTGCCCGTTTCTCCTTCGTGGCTTCCAACGGTCTCGGCGTTTCCGCCGCAGGTCAGCTCTCTTCGGGCTCCAGCCTCGGTTACGATAGCGAGCTGCGCAACGGTCTGTCCTTTGACAATGCTCTGACTATGTTTGTCGGCGTTAACTGGTACCCGACTGCCGCCGTTAAGACTTCTATCGGCTACGAGTACGGCTACTACTACGACAGAGCCACTCAGGGCTCCGCAACGGGCGCTGGCGACGTGTATCGCGCATACAACAACACTGTGCGCGCGCAGGTTCAGGTTCTGTTCTAATCGGGATTGCCGATTGTTTAAATGGAGCCGCGGATACTTATCCGCGGCTCTTTTTATATTTGCCGGACCTCCCGAAATGATATTTTTTGCCGGCAATTTTTTTAATTTTTTCAGGCGGTATTGCTTTTGCGCATTTGCACAGGTTTTGCCGCGAACTTTTAATGCTGACGAATAAAGTCTTGGATTGCCGCGGACAACAAAGAAGCGCAAAAGCGTGAGGCGTTGCAACGGCATGATGCGCGATAATATAATTTGCCGCATGTTCTGTTCAAAACTTGCAGACAGCGCGGAACGCATACGGCTATGGAAGCCGGGTAGGCAGGGGTTATGTGCGGAGTCCCCCCTCTTCATACTCTCGGCGACGACGACATGTAAAATATGGCGGGACGGTAGAGTAAGGGACGGCGGGGCAATGAGCATATCGGATTGGCGCGCCGCATTTTTTTTGCGGTTTATGCGCTACAAAAGATTTTGGCGCGATTGCGGGGAGGCCGAAACTCTTTGCGAAAGTTCCATATTAAATGTCGAATGCGCATTGCAGCAAAGGAAAAATAAATGTCGTTTTTTTTCTGCTTCTTTTCGCATTGCGGAATCTGTTTTTGAAGAAATGAAATAGTTTTTGAAAAATGTCTTTATTTGTAGAATCACGGCGGAAAATTTAGTCGGATTCGCTTGGCAACGGTAGAATAGAACTTGAATGCTGTATGTTTTTTTGCGCGGTGGGAGCATGCGCGGAATTTTTCCCGTTTTTTATTTTTCCGGATTTCTACCCAAAGGCTATTTTTCTTTCTCCGGTTTCGTCCATTAAAATGCGTTTTGCTTCGCTTCTGTTTGCGTTCGCAGGCAAAATTGCCGGCGAAACTTTATTATATCTTTGGCAGTTTTTCCATTCCCGCCCGCTTTTGGGAATACGTCTTTCAAAGGGTATTATGATTGACTGGCTCAAGAAATTGCGCTATATTGCAATTGTTATGAAAAGGGGAATAATCGCTTTCTTTAAATTGGTGTTAATTGCGTTTTTTTTCGCCGCATTTGACGTTCGCGCGGCCGATTCCGCCGGAACTGCCGGCGCGGCGGCCGCGGGGGCGGACAGCGTTCAAATCGTCAAGGAGGGCGAGTGGGGCGCGGGAAAGAAAATCGACTTCAAGTTCAACGGTCTCAACGCCCTTGTGGTAATTCCCAAAAACCCGCGCGCCGACAGGGCATGGGTGTGGCGCCCGGCGTTCTTCGGGGCGTTCCCGAATGTCGACAAGATGCTTCTCGAACGCGGATTCCACTTGGCCTACTGCGACTTCACGCACGACTACGGCAATCCGAACGCGGTCGATATGGGCAGAAGGTTCCAGAATTACATGGTAAAAGCCTATCGCCTGAATCCGCTTGTCACGCTTGAGGGGTTGAGCCGCGGCGGAGCTTACTCGATAAACTACGCAAAGAAGAACGCCGACGCGATAGCCTGTCTCTATCTCGACGCTCCGGTGTGCAATTTCGCCTCGTGGCCGTCGCCCAAGAGCAAGATGTGGAAGGACGTTTGCGCAAAGTGGGGAGTCGGGCAGATAGAAAATCCGCTTGAGTTTGAAGGCAATCCTTACAAAAATTTGGAGCCGATAGCGAAGGCGAAAATTCCCGTGTGGATTGTCGCCGGAGATTCCGACAAAACCGTGCCCCACACCGAAAACTGCCTGCTTTTTATCAACAACTACAAAGCCCTTGGCGGCGAAGTGTCGTTGACTCTGAAGCCCGGCTGCGACCACCACCCGCACGGCTTGAAGGATCCGACGCCGACGGTCGAGTTCATCGAGGGCGTTTACGGCAGGCTGACAAAATAGGCAGGCGGGCGATTCCTGCAAGATTCCTGCGATGCCGTTTTTAGGGATTTGTTCAAGATGAAGCGCGTGTTTCTTTGCGCCGCCCTGTTTGTCGCGTCGGGCATTATGTCTGCGGAAGGTTCGCCTTCCGCCGCGGATTCGGCTTCCGATCCCCGCTTTTCGCCATCGCAGAGGCGTTCCGATGCGTTCAAGCAAAAGCAGTTTATAAACGCGCGCGGGGGGCTTCCGAATTGCGCAAAGAAGTTTCGCAGCGACAAATTCGGCAGAGTCGCATTCTTGGGCGGCTCCATAACCGAAATGCGCGGTTGGCGCAACATGGTTCAATCCGCCTTGAGGGAGCGTTTCCCCGACACAAAGTTTGAATTTGTGGACGCGGGCATATCGTCGACAGGTTCGACTCCCGGAGCGTTCAGGCTCGAAAACGACATACTTTCAAAGGGCAAAATCGACCTGCTCTTTATAGAAAATGCGGTGAATGACGACACCAACGGCTTTTCTGTGAAGTCGCAAATTCGCGGAATGGAGGGCGAGATTCGCCGCGCTTTGCTGGCAAATCCCGAAACGGACATAGTAGTCCTGCACTTTATATACGATCCGTTCATTGCGGCGGAGGCGCGCGGAGATTCTCCGGAAGTCGTGAAAAACCATGAACTCGTCTGCGGGCATTACTCGGTTGCGTCCATAAATTTGTGCCGCGAGATTGCCCTCAGAATGAGGGACGGCGAGTTCGATTGGAAAAAGTTTGGCGGCACGCACCCGTCGCCGTTCGGGCACAAGTACTATGCGGCGGCCGTTGAAAACCTCTTCGACGAGGCGTGGGAAACGCCCTCCAAAGTTTCCGCGCCCCGCAAGCTGCCGGAACCGCTCGACAAATTTTCCTATTTCAGGGGCCGGTTCGTTCCGATTGAAAGCGCCGAGGTCGCGCGCGGCTGGAAGATCGAGAAAAATTGGAATCCCGCCTCTGCGCCCTCATTTGAATCCGGCGGGAATGCCGACACTCTCTATTCGTTTGAGGGCGGGGCGAGGCCTGCGCGCAAGGCGCATACGAGAAGGGGCTTTGTGAATGTTCCCATGCTTGAGGCCCGATCTCCGGGGGCGGAATTTTCCCTTGAGTTTGAGGGAACGGCCGTCGGAATCTTTTGCGTTGCCGGCCCGTATGCGGGAACGCTGGAATACAGTATCGACGGAATGCCGTTTTCGCGTTTGGACACCTTTACGCACTGGAGCGGCTCGCTATATTTGCCGTGGGTTTACCTTTTTGCGGACGAACTTGCGCCCGGCAAACACGTTCTGACGGTGAGAATGTCGGAGGCTAAAAACCCCAAGAGCTTTGGGCACGAGTGCCAGATAAGAAATTTTGTGGTAAATTGACGAATGCTTAGATGAATTGTGCGCTTGATTATCGTTTCGGGTCTGCTTGAGCTTGTGCGGTTCTTGCGCGCCTTTTTGCCTGATTTTTAGCGCAATTATTGTCCTGTTATTTTTGCTCGCCGCAATTTTTGCGCCGTTTTTCGCGTTTTTGCGGCTTTCGTATTAAGCGTATTCAAATGGATTGTCGGGATTTGAAAGCGGTTTAAATTTACTTGACTAAGGTAAAGGAGCGGGCAAATTAATTTTAGTACGGACGTACAAACTAAACTTCGAGATGAACGACTACTTTGAAAGGGAAGCCAACGGCACGCGTGACAAAATACTTTGTTCGGCCGCAAAGCTTATAGGCTCGAAGGGGTCAAAGTTTCCGTGCGCGATATCGCCGAAGACGCCGGAGTTTCGCTCGGCCAGATCCTATCATTTCAAGAGCAAGGACGCTCTTTTTATAGAAATAGTCGGGAGGCTCACGCGGTCGTTTTTTGAGGACTTCAAAAGAATGCCCAAGGGCAAAAACAGCGGGCGCGAGAAGGCCGCCGCAGCTCTTCGACACTCCAAAAAGACCCTTTTGAAATCCACGCAAGAGCGCAAGATGCTGATGGACTTTTCCAATATGGCGATCTGGTCGCGGGAATATGCCGACGAATTTAGGCGGCTTTTTGAGGAAATGGAACTGGCCTTAAAGTCGGACTCCCTCTCGCCGGGCGACGATACGGACGACTCCGAGATAGTGCGGATAGTCTCCACAGTGACCATCGGGGTCTCGATGTTCCACATAATTACCGGCGATAGGCAGGTGTTGGACATCTTCGACAAGGTTGCGGACATATTTGAAAAGAACGCGCAATGAAAGACAAATCGAAGGTATTTCTCATGGCTGTATTTTTAATCTCCACAATAACGCTTGCGGCGGCTTCGATTTCCACTTTGGCGTTCGGAGAGACCGGCTGGGTGTATTCGGAGGGCGGTGCGCTCGAAATACTCCAGGCGGTTTTGCTGTTCTTCGCGCTTTTGTATTACGCGCACGCGCTGTTCCAAAAAAACGCGTCGGGAGAGCGCATGATAATTTTGTTTTTCGCACTTTTGATGTGGGCTTTCATATTGCGGGAAGTCGATTTCGACAAAATGGGGCTTCCTTCCGCCGCCGTATTTATGCTCTACGGGCGGGGGCGCACTATAACGCTTGTCGCCGGGTTTGCGGCGGCGTTGATAGGGGCGGCAATGCGCTTCAAGCACTATTTGAAAGCGTCGCTTTCCTTTGTCTTTTCCAAGCGCGGAGCTTTGATGGGGGCGGCATGCGTCCTGCTTTGGACGGGCTATGTCTTTGAACATCGCCTTGAAGTCGCCAATGCGGAGCTTTTCGAGGAAGGTTTTGAGCTTGCGGCTTACTGTCTGATTTTGACTTCCGCCGTTATGACGGAAAGAATTTCCGGGGATTCCTTCGGCAGTTCGACAGTTGGGGGCGAATCTTCGTCTCGTGCGCAGAAGGCCTTGTTTCCAGCGTTATGCCGGACGTTTTCGCCGCGGGAAAAGAGCGGGGAAAAATCCGAGGGCGAAGCAAAAATTCTCCAATGAGCTGTCGGGCGCAGAATTTGCGCGCCGTTTCGCGAAGGCCCTTGCGCGTGAAATAAATTGCAAGCCGCGCGCTGAACTGCTGCGGGCCGTTTTTTTTCGCCGTATTTTGCGTCGCGCATTTTTGCCGCTTTTGGCCAATTGGAAGAACGCCTGAAAGAGCGGGCGGAAGGGCGGACAGGAGGGCGGCGAAAGCCGGATTGCAGGCCCGTTGGCCGCGCCCGTCCGGCATTCTTTTTGCGCGAAGTTGAAACGTTCGCCCGCATTGGAGCATAGCTGCGCCGGAATTTGCGCGTCGCGGCACTCTTCAATAAGGCGAACTTCGACCGGATCTCTGCGGAAGTTTTCCCGCATTTTCCGCCATATTCTTCGGGAGGGGATAACGCCGCCGTCAAAGAGCCGGTTTTTCCAATGTATTTGCGTGAAACCTTTTGCGTTTGTCCGGAAGGAGAATAGTTAGGCTTTCAAATGTGCGCGGCATTTGCAGACCCGCAATTTTAAATTTTCGCTCGTTAATTGGGATTTGATTTTCGGAATGTAAAATTTAGATTTGCGCCGATGAAACTGATGCATGTTTATGGTTTCTTTTGTTATTTTGCGTACGCGGTCATAATTCCGCTTGCCGCGTGCGGGTGGCATTTTAAAAATGGAAACGGCTTGGATTTCGGGCGGATATTTGTTTTTGCCGCGCTGTACAGCCTAATTTCGTGGGGGGGAGTGTTGTCGATGTTGTATTTGCCGTATTTTTTCGGCCTTTATCAGATTCGCGGCCCCGAACTCGTTTTTGCGCTGTTTTTTGGCTGGGCGTATTTGTGGGTTGCGTCGCTGCCCTGTTTTGTTTTGTACGGCTTGTTTTTGTTTGTTCGCCGATGGCGAAAAAAAGCCCGCCGCCGCGCAGTGTGAAACCTCCCGAATCCGAAGGATTTTGAAACCCGAACTTTGTCCGCAATGTACGGCATTGCCGGCTGACGCTTGTTGAATGCCGCGCTCGGCGTATCGTCCGCCGCCGCCTGTCGACATATGCAGATAAGCGTCGGTTTCCTCCGCGCGCGCCAAGCCTCAGATGTCGCCTCTTAAAAGCTTGCCGACGCCGAAATGTTGCGCGCGGCTTCAAATTGCGGGTTCGCGGTTTTTACAAGGGCCGCGCCGCACCGATACTTTTTTCATTGCATTCCGGAATTTCATTGCGCCAAAAACTGCCGCATGCGCGCCTTGCGGGATTTTTTAGTTTCATTTCGGTTTACTTTGGGCGCACTTGCCGCCGCAAAAAATGCTTGAGAAGGCGGTTTGGTTGGTGTTCAATTAACCGATTAGCATAAAATTCGAGAACAATTATTCATATGAACAGCAAGGGCCAAAAAATAACGATATCCGACGGCAAGCTTTCCGTGCCGTCAAATCCCGTAATTCCGTTTATCGAAGGCGACGGGACGGGGCCTGACATCTGGCGCGCGTCCGTGCGCGTTTTCGATGCGGCCGTCGACAAGGCGTACGGCGGCGCGAGGAAAATAGAATGGCGGGAGGTTTTGGCGGGCGAAAAGGCGTTCAACCGCACCGGAAATTGGCTGCCGGAGGAGACTCTCAAAGTGTTCGGCGAATGTCTGGTCGGGATAAAGGGGCCGCTGACAACGCCCATCGGCGGGGGGATACGCTCCCTGAACGTCGCGTTGCGCCAGGAGCTTGACCTGTACGTCTGCCAGCGTCCGGTGCGTTATTTCAGCGGGATTGAGAGCCCCGTAAAGCGCCCCGATTTGGTTGACATGGTTATATTCCGCGAAAATACCGAAGACATCTACGCGGGAATAGAATTTGAGCGCGGCTCCGACGACGCGGAGAAAATCAAGGAATTTTTGAAGGCGGAGTTCCCGCAAAAATATGCCAAGATACGCTTCCCCGACAGCTGCGGAATCGGCATAAAGCCGGTGTCGCAGGAGGGCACGGCGCGCTTGGTGGAATCGGCCATAGAGTATGCGATCGCCCGGAAGCGCAAGAGCGTGACGCTCGTGCACAAGGGGAACATCATGAAGTTCACCGAAGGCGCGTTCCGCGATTGGGGGTACGAGGTCGCCCGGCAGAAATTCGGCGCCCAGCCCATAGACGGCGGGCCGTGGTGCAGGCTTCCCTGCGGAATAGTGGTAAAGGACGTCATTGCGGACGCGTTTCTCCAGCAGATACTCACGCGCCCTGCCGAGTACGACGTCGTCGCCACGCTCAATCTCAACGGCGACTACATTTCGGACGCGCTCGCCGCGCAGGTCGGCGGCATAGGAATTGCGCCGGGCGGCAACATAAACTACCGCAGCGGCCACGCGATATTTGAGGCCACGCACGGCACGGCGCCAAAGTACGCCAATCTCGACAAGGTCAATCCCGGCTCGCTGATTTTGTCCGGCGAGATGATGCTGCGTTATCTCGGCTGGAATGAGGCCGCCGACATTTTGATAGGCTCGCTTGAGTCCGCAATAGAGGCCAAGCGCGTGACGTACGATTTGGCGCGCCTCATCGACGGCGCCGTCGAGGTAAAGTGCTCGCAGTTTGCCGACGAGATAATTTCAAAGATGTAGGCGTTTTCATGCATAGAAAAGGCGCGCAAAACAGGCTGTTAGTGCTCGGCTCCATCGCCTACGACTGCATAGAGACGCCGGTCGCCAGCGAGGACTACATTTTGGGCGGATCCGCAAGCTATGCGGGATTGGCCGCGTCGTTTTTTGCCCCGGTCGATTTGGTCGGCGCGGTGGGAAACGATTTCAAGCAAAGCGACATCGACAGGCTCAAGGCGCACGGCATCGGGTTGGACAACGTCGTCCGGTTCGGCGAGAAACCGAGCTTTTTTTGGCGCGGAAAATATTTTGACGACTTCAACACCAGGGAAACCATAGACGTTCGCATGAACTGCTACGAGGACTACGCCGGCGCGACGCTCAACGATTCCGCCCGCAGTTCGAAGTACGCGCTTTTGGGCAATATTTCCACGCAGATACAGGCGGGGGTTTTCGGGCAGCTCAACGATCCGTCGTTCGTGATGCTCGACACCATGGACCTTTGGATACGCAATTCCAACGAGTGTCTTAGGGAGCTTGTCGGCAAGGTCGACGTTCTCGTGCTCAACGATTCCGAAGCCCGGCTTTTCGCCGACACGTCGAATCTGATTTGCGCCGGCGACAGGATAATCGAAATGGGGGCCAAGAGCGCGATCATAAAGACCGGCGAGTACGGCGCGATGCTCTTTCACGAGGACGGATTTTTTACATTGCCCGCATATCCCGTCCGCGCCCTCCACGATCCCACCGGCGCGGGCGACACTTTTGCCGGCGCGCTCGCAGGCTATGTGGCTTCAAAGGATTCCTCGGATTTTGAAACGCTCAAAATGGCCATGGTTTACGGGGCGGCCGCCGCGTCGATTGCCGTAGAGTCGTTTTCCTGCTACAAGCTGGAGGAGACGGGAATGGCCGAAATAAGGCGCCGGGCGGACTACATAATGAAAATAACGAAGATTTGACGCGCAAGGCGGAAGGCGTTGAGCGCAAAAATTTTTTAAATCGGGAGGGACGATGGAATGAAAAGCGTATCGGAAATCGCCGCGGACGCGCGCCGGGCGGCTTTGAAATTGGCGAATGTCCCGGCGGAACGAAAGAATGCCGCGCTGGAGATTCTGGCGCGCAGGCTCGCCGAGGGCGCGGGCGCGATAATTGCGGAAAATTCGTCCGATTTGGCCGCGGCGGAGAAGTCCGGGCTGTCCGGTCCCATGTTGGAGCGTCTGTCGCTCGACGCCGAACGAATCGCCCGAATGGCCGAGGGCGTAAGGCAGGTTGCGTCGCTGCCCGATCCCGTGGGGGAAATCGTTGAAACGTCGGTTCGCCCGAACGGGTTGAAGATTGTAAAGGTGCGCGTGCCGATAGGCGTAATAGGCGTAATTTACGAGAGCCGCCCGAATGTCACAATCGACTGCGCCGCGCTGTGCATAAAGAGCGGCAACGCGGCAATCTTGCGCGGCGGAAGCGAGGCGTTCAAAACCAACATGGCGCTGGCGAAAATAATCGGAGAGTCCCTGTCGGAGGCGGGATTGGACCCGAACTGCGTCCAGCTGATTCCAACGTGCGAGCGTTCCGCGCTCGGAGAATTGCTGAAGCTCGACCGCTATGTGGACTGCATAATTCCGCGCGGCGGCGAGGGGCTCATCAGATTTGTCGTCGAGAACTCGTCCGTGCCGGTCATCAAGCACTACAAGGGCGTGTGCACCGTTTATCTCGACAAGTCCGCCGACGAACGCCTGTCCAAAATTTTGACGATAGACGCCAAGTGCCAGCGTCCGTCCGTGTGCAATGCGGCGGAGAATTTGATAGTCCATTCCGGGGCTGCCGAGAAGCTGCTTCCCCCCGTTGCGCGGGAGCTTGCCGCGCGCGGAGTGCAGCTGCGCGCGTCCGCGCGCGCGAAGGCGGTTTTGCAAAAACACGGCATCGCCTGCGTCGACGCCAGCCCGGAGGATTTTAAAACCGAATATGTCGATTTGATAATATCCGTAGACTTGGTGGACTCGGCGGAGGACGCCGTGGATTTTATCAATGCGAACGGATCCGGGCATTCCGACCTGATTGTGGCGCAGGACGCGCGCGCGGCGGAGATTTTCCAGAACGGCGTGGACGGCGCGACGGTTTATTGGAACGCCTCGACCCGCTTTACCGACGGCTTTGAATTTGGACTCGGTGCCGAAATAGGAATTTCCACCGACAAGCTTCACGCCCGCGGCCCGATGGGACTGCGGGAAATGTGTTCCTACAAATACAAAATTTTTGGCGACGGCCAGACGCGCGGAGCGCCTGCGGACGTTTGAAGCCGGCTCCTTGCGCCGCCGCGAATGCTTTGCCGCGCGCGCGGCGCAAGTTTGGCGGATTGATTGTTTCGTACGGGCGAGATTTGTTTGCCTGCGGCATTTGGCGGCAAAATACCGTTCGTGTCGGCATGCGCTCCATGTTGGAATAAGTATAATTGAACGCTTTGTTTGTCCGTTTGAGGCAATCTGTAAAATGGAACGGACGAGGGGGGACGGACGGACGGGACTGCTTCTTATGCGCCGCTTGCGGAAACGCCGGTGGGGCGTGTGTTGCGGCGCGTTTTCGAATTGCGCGGTATTGACGTTTGAAAGATGAGATTGAAAACGGGAAATTGCGGGAAATAATGGGGAATGTCGGGATTTTAAAGGTTTTGGGGGCGGACTTGTTGGCCGGATTTGAGTTTGGAAACTTTTTGCGCCGGCTCTTCAAAATGAAGTAAGATTTGGAAAGGCTTTCGTCCTGTTCCAAGCCTAACTATAAGTTGAAGCGTCCTTGCAATTTTCCTGAATCGCCATTGCAACACCCTTCCCAAAAACCTTTTTCCAAATCCTGCTTCATTTTTCCAAAATCAAACTTCACGATGCAGTAGTATTACGCGGTATTATAAAATTGCGCGGCGGACTTACAGCCGTTAAAAGTCGTTAAAAAAATGCGGGCCGCCGGATAAATTCGAGCTGTAGGATTTGTCAGGCGGGTCTCGTAAAAAAAAGGCCGTCCAAATTGGACGGCCTCGAACTATATATTATCCCCTAAAAAAATCTTTCGCCAATTCGAGGCCTACTTGCGCCTTCTTCTGTGCGCGGCAAGCGCAATCGCGGCAAGGCCGAGTATCGCCGCCCATTCCGCAGGCTCCGGCACAGTGTAGGTAATGTACAGCCCGTCGGCGGCGTTTTGCACGGTGAAGTAATATTGCTCGCCGTAGTAGTCGTATACCTTGTAGTCGTCCGTGGTTGTAAATGTTATGCCGCTTTCGGCCGCTTCGGCCCACGATATTACCTTTATGCCGACGTCGTTTTCTATCATGAAGTCTATGAACTCGTCGGGATTGTTGCCGTTGAAATTCTTGAGGTCTATTATTACGGCGCCTTCTCCCTTTGCGGAGCCGGAGAGCGTGAGAGTGTCGCACACAATGCCGGAGCCTCCTTCGGCGTAGTCCATCTTGACGACTATCGTTCCGCCGCCGTCGGAGACCTCCATGTCGGCAAAGAGGAAGTTCCCGCCGGCGTTGCCCGAATTGCCGAATTTTGCTGAGGCTGCCCCCGATTCCCTTGCAAGCTTGAGATTGCCGTGGTTTACGGAAGAGGAAGTTTCCGCGCCGTAATTTAAATACAGCCCGCCGCTCAAAAGCGTGACGCCGCCCGTAAATGAAAATTCGGAGCCGGTGAAGGACTGGCTGTAATCCTTGTATCCCGTGATGTTTTTATCATTGTCAAAGTCCACGCTGCGCATGACAATCGACATTTTCGCCCCGGAAGCCGCCGTCTGGTAGAGGCTGCTGGAGCTTGAGGCGTCGCCGGCGTTGTTGGTAAACACTATCGTCCAGCTTCCGGTTGAGGCGGCGGTGGAGTTTACCATAAATGCGGCCGTGCCGCTTGCGCCGTTTATCCAGGAATATACATTGCGATTTACAACGCCGCTGTCCGTACCGCCCATTCCGAGTGTCAGCGGCGAACCGTCGTACATGTAATTTTCTGTTTGGTTTTGCACCGCAGTGGCGGTGATGCCGCCTTTGAAGACGGAGTCGGGATTGTCGATACTCCCGCTGCCCGTGCCGACGTAAAGCGACGGCCTGTTATTTGTGGCTCCCCGAATGGTGGTGACGCCTTCAACCCACAGGCTGTCCAGTATTCCCCTTCTGGCATCGGGCGAACCCATAGCCGCGCAATTTATGGTCAAATTCCCGCCGACTTTCAAATTGCCGGCGCCGTAATAATACATATAGCTGTTTAAGATAAAGTCTCCCGTAGTGGTAAGCGTGGAGCCGTTGTTGCTTACGAGCGTCGTATAGGTCATGCTGTATTCGACGCTTGCGACGTTGATGTCGACGTCCAGCCAGACCTTTTTGTTGTTTGTGCCTATGTTGTTGTCACAATGGGCAAAGACGATGGAATCTTCGGCGGTAAAAGCCGGAAATTCCGTGCAGTTGACCCTGTTGCCTTCGGAGTCCAGAGTGTACCAGAGGTATTTGGTTTCGCCGTCGACTTCGACGGTGAGGGTCTGAATGCTGATGTCGGTTGCGTCGCTGAGCTTGTACTGTACGGTGTCGTAATAGTACGTTTCGGCGCGCGAACAAACGAGCGAGACCGAAAACAACGCAACCAGAAAGAGCGCATTTTTTAAGGACATAATCGTTAAGATTTTTTATTAATAAATAATTTTAATATTATTATTTTATATGAGTAAGATGCGGAAAAGTCAAATGTTTTTTCAAATATCGAATTGGGCGCCGAATATCTTGAGGCATTCTGATATAATATAGTATTTTCAGTTTAAGTTTTTTTGCCGTTCCCCTTTTCCATTCCGATTGCGCGCGCATGTTTTAATATGTCCGCCTTGCCGATTTCCGAGCGCGTCCGCTTTGCCGCATGCGCGAAAGGGCAAAAAAAAGCCGCCTCGCGTTTGCGGAGGCGGCCTTTGAAAAAAACTTTCCGGTTGCTATGCGCTTTCCACCGTGACGTCCTTCGTCACGCCGTCGATAGTCATTTTGAAGCGCGTACCCTTTGCGGCGGGGCTTTCGGGCTTTTTGTCCGCCGGAGTTCTGAGCGCGTATGCGCTCTTTGGCTTTTTGTAGAGGTCCTCAAGCTGCTGCGGGAACATGGCGTAAATTACGCAGTGTTCGTCATCGTCCTTGATTCCCTTTTCGCGCAGGGTTTTGCGCAGGGCCTCCATTCCGGGCTTTTGCAGATCCGCCGGACGGCACGATATGGGCTCCTTGCCCGACTTCTGCTGCGCAAGCTTTTGCACTTCCGGATCCACCGGGGCGGGAGTTCTGCCGTAGTATCCCAGCGCGATGTCCATGGCCTGCGGCGTAAACATCTTCCAGCGGCCGAACTTGACGTTCATCATGGCCTGCGTTCCCACTATCTGCGAGGTCGGCGTGACCAGCGGAATCCAGCCGAGCTTCTCGCGCACATAGGGGACTTCGGCGAACACTTCGTCGAATTTGTCCGCCATTCCCTGTTCCTTGAGCTGCACGCGGAAGTTTGAGAGCATGCCGCCCGGCACCTGATAGACGAGGGCGTCGGTATCTATGGCTTCGTTTTTGGGCGACGTGTAGTAGGCCAGTTCGTCGTAAATTTTTTGGAAGTAGCCGCGCAGTTCGGTGAGCTTTTTCATGTCGTAGTTCGGGCAGCGCGCGTGGTCCTTCAGCATGGCTATCATTCTGGAGGCGTCGGGCTGGCCGGTGCCGTTGGCAAACGGGGCGATAGACGTGTCGATTGCGTCGACCCCGGCCTCGACTGCGGCGTAGTAGGTGGGCGCGCCCATGCCGGCGGTCTCGTGGGTGTGTATTATAACCGGAATTTTTACGTTCGCCTTCAGGCCCCTGACGATTTCCGACGTCACAAACGGCGGAATCAGGCCGGCCATGTCCTTGATTACTATGGCGTCGCAGCCGATCTCCTCAAGTTCGCAGCCCATGCGGACGAACGAATCCACAGTGTGGACCGGGCTGGTCGTGTAGCATATCGTGCCGTGCGCCTGTTTGCCGACTTTTTTGGCGGCCTGTATGGAGCATTCCATATTTCTGACGTCGTTGAGCGCGTCGAAAATGCGGAATATGTCCATGCCGTGTTTTGCGCTGGCGGCGACAAACGCCTCCACCACGTCGTCCGGGAAGTGGGAGTAGGCGACTATGTTCTGCCCTCTGAACAGCATCATGTGCGGAGTCTTGGGGCAGGCCTTTTTTAGCATGTCGAGCCTGTCGAAGGGAAATTCGCCGAGGAACCTAAGCCCCGCGTCGATGGTCGCGCCGCCCCAAGTTTCGAGGGCTCCGAAACCTATGCTGTCCAGAGTTTCGCATGCCGGCAGCATCATTGAAGTCGGCATTCTGGTCGCCGCAAGGGATTGGTGCCCGTCGCGGAGCACGGTATTGTTGAATACTACTGGTTTAGTGTCTGACATATTTTCTCTCTATTCTTTTATCAATTTCAATCGACGGGCGTTCATTCGAATTAACCCTTATTTTGCGCTGCGGTTCGGCAAGCTGCCTCCTTCTGCCCGGAGCGGAGAGAATTTGCCGGACGGCGATTTGCCGCGAATTTTAACCTCTTAAAATCCGCGCGGATAATCCGCTATTGTTCCGTCATATTTTTAAATTTGCGCAAAAGTTTTACCTGCGTCAATCATTTTAAAGCAATGGAAAGTTGCGCTCCGGGAAGTAATAAACTTTGGAGCGCAATGAAGCCGAAACGCTTTTGAGTCCGGCAAAAGCTCATCGATTTGCAATTTGCATTAAAGCCTTTCGGGATTCGCGGCGGTCGGCGGAAGTTTGGCGTTTTGCAATCGGGGTTGGAAAGGGCAAAACATAAGAGAAGATAAAACATAATCCGGCGGGGAAGCGGAGTTTTCCGCTTTTTTCGTTTTGAATGTCCGGGTACGGATTGGCGGCAAACGAATGAGAGCGCAAACGAGCGAAGAAATTATGGCTTTATTGCCCGTTAATTTGTTGCGGTTTTGGCGCGTTCGGCTGCGCCGTTTTTTCAGCAGACGTTTGGCGGCGGCTGTGTAGGCGGAAAATTTTTTTCCGGCAAAAATGGCGCGATAAACGCCGCATGTGCGGCGGCGGCCGCAGAGTTAATGCAATTTGCGGCGCATTGCAAGAGTTGGAAAAGTCGGGCGTTTGGAAAATCTGCCTTTTCGTTCGCGGCGGATTCCGGCGGTCTCGGAAAACTTCGGCGGTTTCCGCGGCGGTCTGCGGAAGTTTGGCGGATTGATTGTTTTGGGCGGGCGGCGTTTGTTTGTCCGAAGCGCGCGGCAACAAAAACTTTTGTCCTCTTCCCCAAGCCGTTTCGTCCGAAATTAAATGCCGGATTTTTCAAGGCGGTTTCGGGACAGTTTCGGGGAGGATTCAGAGCAGATTTGGGACGGATTCGAGGCGGGGCAAGTCGGCCGGAAATCAAAAATTGTGCGCGAAAAACCAAAACCGTATGTAAAAAGCCGCATATAAAAAGGCCGCCCGAATTTGACGGCCCCAAGCGCGCCGGCCGAATCGGCCGGGCTGTTTTTCCAAAAAATTTTTTTGCGGCTTCGCCTACCTGCGCCTTCTTTTGCGCGCGGCAAACACAATCGCCACAATGCCGAGTATCGCCGCCCATTCCGCGGGTTCGGGCACCGTGTAGGTAATGTACAGCCCGTCGGCTTCGTTTAGCGCGGTGAAGTAATATAGTTCGCCGTAGTAGTCGTAGACTTTGTAGTCGTCCGTGGTGACGAATGCGATTCCGCTTTCGGCCGCTTCGGCCCACGATATCACTTTCAGCTTTGCGCCGTTTTCAATGAGGAAGTCCACATATTCGTCGACCATGCTTCCGCCGTTGACCGTGCGCAAATCTATGACGACCGTTCCGGCGCCTTCGGCCTTGCCGGAAAATGAGAGGGTGTCGCACACAATTCCGCCCTCGTCTGCGTAATCCATGCGGACGGCGATTGTGCCGCCTCCGTCGGAGACTTTGAGATTTGTAAACGCGAACGTTCCGCCGACAACGCCGTTGCTATTTCCGAAAGTCGCCGCCTGCGCGCCGTCGGCCCTCGCCAAATTGAGATCGCCGTGCGAGACGTCCGCGCCGGTTGCCGAATAGTTGAGGTACAGGCCGCCGCTTATCATCGTCACGCCGCCGGTGAAGGTCATTTCCTCTCCGGTGAAGCTTTGCGAATGGTTCAAATATGTGAACGTCGCCCCGTCCGCATTCGGCGTCGACGAGCGCATGACCAATGCGAGCTTTGCATTCGCGTTGACTTGGATTATGGAACCCGAAGACACCGCATTTTGCGCCCTGACGCCGTCGTTTGTAAAGACGTTTGTCCAAGTTGCGGTGGAGGTTTCGACTCCCCCATAGCGCAGCGATACGCGATGCGTCATTCCTTCATAGCTTCCGTTATCGACTATGGCGTTTATCCATGAGAAGGAATCTTCGACAGTGCCTGTGCCTCCCCCGCCGCCGGCGTTTCCGTATCCGAAATACGCGTTTCCCCATTCCGAGACTACCACGTTAAATATTGCGTCCGGATTGGAGATTGAATGGCTTTCGACCCCGTATGCGTTGTATGAGGCGTAATTGTTGCCCTGATTCCCGACTTTCAATGTTCCAGTGACGGTTATCTTCTTGAAGTTGTGGTCCCCGTAATTTACCTTTCCCAGCAGGTTGCCGATTCCCCTTGCGTCTCCGTTTATCGTCACGACAACGTTGGAGGGTTCGTTTTTTGAGCCGTAAAACAGGTTCGCCCATGTCGAGTTTGTGAACCCTCCCAGAACGATATTTTCGCAACCTTGCGCGGCGCTCAAATTAAAATATTCGTTTTGCAGCTGTATAGATGCGGCGTTGACGTTCTGGTCCAGATACAACACGCGCGTGCCGCTGCCGGAGGGGGTCGTCAAATTCGAGAAAATATAGCTGTTGGAGGAGTCCAAGAGGTCGGGCAGGGCGGAGGCGGCAACGTATCCTTCCCCGTCCTGGACAAACCAGTACTTGAGGGAGTCGGAGAAGTTGATGTCGGCGCCGTCGTTGTGAAACAGGCCGGTGTCGAAATAGTAGGTTTCGGAAAAGGCGGGAAGCCAAAAGAGGGCGGAGAGCGCGAAAGTTGCCAATTTCTTCATAGATATAATTTTTGTAGCAAAATGGGGGAGAGTGTCAAATAAAATAAACGTTAATATATTTACCTCTCAAACACTTAACTTTATCTTTGCGCAAATTTCCTTTTGGGGAGGGCGCATAAAAATGTTGCAAACTCCTCCCAAAAAAACGACCCTCGTCCACTTTCCCAAATATGAAGGCATATATTCGGACATACGGCTGCCAGATGAACGAGCGCGATTCTGAGAATATCGCCGCCGGCTTCCTGTCCCGCGGCTGCTCAATCTGCGACAGCGATGCCGATGCCGACATAGTCGTCGTCAACACCTGTTCCGTGCGCGGTCAGGCCGAGCAAAAAGCCTTGGGGAAACTCGGGCATGTCATAAAGCGCAGGACCGCGCGGCGCGCCGATTTGCCCGTCGTGTGCGCGGTCGGCTGCATGGCGCAGAACATGGGAGAATCTCTGCTCGACCGCCTCCCGGATTTGGATTTGATTCTCGGCACGCGGCAGATGCACAGGGTCGCGGAGTTGTGCGTGGAGTTTTGCAAACGGCGCATGGCGGATTCGGAACTGCGGGGCGGCAGCGCAAAAACGGAGTCGAGCAAAGAGTTTCTGACGGCGCATCGGGAGCGCAAAGCGGCTTTTGGCAGATTCGAATCTGCCGGACCGGCGCGCGAAAGCGGCGCGGGGCAGAGTCGGCAAGGCGCGCATTGCGGCGCGCCGGAAGCGGCGGGAATATCGGAAATATCGGACTGCGCGCCGAATGCCGCAACGAACGGAGTCTTGAACGGAGCCTCGAACGGACTGTCGCGCGGCGCATCGGGCGGAACGCCGAACCGCGCGCTCGTCGACATTTCCGACGACGCCCAATCGCACAGGCTGATAAATATGCACTTGCCTTCCGCCTCCCGCCCGTGCGCGTTCGTATCGATTATGCAGGGCTGCCAGATGAGTTGCTCGTATTGCATAGTGCCCAAGACGCGCGGCGTTCAACGCTCAAGGCCGGAGGGCGAAATTCTTGAAGAGATCGAACGGCTCGCCGGCGGCGGGACGCGCGAGGTCACGCTTCTCGGCCAAGTTGTGAACGCCTACGGGCGCGAGGGCGGCGGGGCCGAAGGCGCGGGGGCGTTCGTGCGGCTTCTGAAGAAAATCGCGGCAATCGGCGGGATAGAGCGCATTCGATTTACGTCGCCGCACCCGTCTTTTTTCGGAGGGGAACTGATAGACTGCTATTCGTCGCTAAAGGAGCTTTGTCCGTACGTGCATCTGCCAATGCAGTCCGGAAGCGACAGAATCCTCAGACAAATGCGCCGCCCCTACGATTCCGCGCGCTTTTTCGGCATAGTCGAGAAACTTCGCGCCGCGCGCGCGGACATCTCTATTTCGACCGACGTAATCGTCGGATACCCCGGCGAGAGCGGGGACGACTTCAATATGACGCGCCGATTGTTTGCCGAATGCGGTTTTGACATGGCGTATATATTCAAATACAGCCCTCGCGACGGGACGCCCTCGGCCGAATGCGCCGACGACGTTCCGGAAGGCGTCAAGGAGGAGCGCAACCAGATTTTGCTTTCGCTTTTGCAGTCGCAGTCGCAGGCCTTCAACGACGCGCTTGTCGGGAGCGTTCAATCCGTTTTGGTGGAATCGGCCGCCAAGCGGGGCGACGGCGTTTATATGGGGCGCACTCCGCACCACCGCAAGGTTTTCTTCAAGGGCGGCGCGGATTTGCCGGGAAAGTTTGTAAATGTGAAAATTTTGGGTGCTTCTGTGAGCGCGCTCAGCGGGGAAATCGCATAGGCGCGCATGCCGCGGTGCGTTCTTGGCGGGGAAATTGCGCAGGTGTGCCTGTTGCTGTGCGCATTTTCGGCGTATGTTTTTAGTATGTGCGGAACGCGCGCGGGTTGTTCAGCTTCGGCGGCCGTTTGGGTGAGAATGAGCGGCCCCGTTCGGCGGGGGGGTTGCGAATTGCGGGGGGATATTTTTTACATGTTTGAAAAGGCTGTGCCGTCCGCAGGGGAGGCGTAGGTATGTTCGCGCGTATCTGCGCGCGTGCGGTGAAGCGCAATCGGGCCGTTTTGAGAGAATGCGCGGAATAAAAAATGCGCACGGCGCAGTTTGAGCGAAAAATTTTTTTAGCGCATGCCGTTCGCCGCGCGTCGGCGTGTGTGCGAGTTTCGTTGTGGTGCGCATTCGGGCAAAACTTACGCGCATGGAACAAATTTCTTTGTCTTCGGAAGATAACGTCGGATAAACTTTTTTTTCGATAAAATCCTTAGGCTAAAAAAATTCTTTGCCTATTTCTTCGTCTGCCTGAAAAGATTTTTTCGGCCCGGAAGCGGTGCGAAAAAATCCGCCGCCGCGTCGCGCGGCTTTCGGCAAAGTTCCCTTTGCTATTCCGAAATTTCCGGGTTGTAGGGCGTCGCAATTTCTTCGTAGGTCTTTCCGCCGTACTTTATTTTGACGCTTATTTTTTCGGGGGCGCGCCCCTCCTCAACCCAGGGCTTTAAGTATCCGAGCGCGTTTGCGGACATGTTTGAGTGCCACCCTCCGGGGACGAGAAACAGCCGCGCAAATTCGGCGGTTTTTGCCGGGCCGCCGTTTCTTTTGCAAAGTTCCGAGTAGTACTCCTTGACGTATTCGGCGGGCACGATTGTGTCAAGTTTGCCCTGTATTATTAGCAGCTTTCCCCCGCGTTTCTTGAATTTTTCGAGATTCGGGCTTACATTGGCCTCCGCCGCAAAAATGTCCTCCATTTTGAGCATGTATTTGCGCATGTCGGCCTTTGAGATGTCCGCGCCGCGGCCGAGCGTCCATTCTATGATCCAGCAGTCGAATCCTTTTTTTAGCGTCTTTCCCCCGTCGGCGACTTCGCACGAAACCGGGAGCGCATGGGTGACGTATTCGCCGTTGTCGGGCAGGGTGACGGGCGAATGGATTTTCTTTAGAATTTCTTGCTGTTCCCCGGTCAGAAAATCCAATTTGGAGTAATCTGCGCGCGCGCGTTCAGGATAGCGCAAGTATGGGCGGTCGGGCGGAACGGGCTCGCCCGGATTGCCCCTGTTTTGGGCGACCAGCGCTTCGGTTATTCTGTTTATTTCGCCGTCGGTAAAATAGTTTTTCGGCGCCAGAAGACGCTTTTCAAACGCGAAGCGCATGTGCAGGCGCGTCCGGTTTGTGACGGGAAAGAATACGGCGATGCCGTCGGCCAATTCCGGATAGCGCTCGGCGAGCGCCAGGCCCTCCTGTCCTCCCGTGGAGCCGCCGATGTAATATGTCTTGGAGGGTTTTCTGCCGTAAAATTCCCCGGCGATGCGCTTGCCTGCGGAAGTCATTTTCGCGACGGCTTCGTGTCCGAAGTCGCGCACCGTTTGGGTGCGGTCGGAAAGTTCAAACCACTGCGCCGTTCCGAGATTGCAGTGCGCGCTGGCGTATCCGGAAAGCGCGCCGGCTATTGCGGCGTCGACGCTAAGGTGCGTTCCCGCTCCGCCGTTGCCCTTTGCGAGAAACTCGCCGTTCCACTTTTCCGGCATGGGCAGAGCCACGGCTATGTTGACTTTTGAAGGCTCTTTCGCGTCGGCCAGCACGAGCGCGAAAGTTTTTTGAGCGGTCTTTTCTCCGCGTCCGAAATTGTACTTTTCGCCCTCTTCGATTATTCGCGCGTCTTTGATTTCAACGCCGTCCAGCCTGAGGGATTTCAGGCGTTCAAGCCGCGCGCGCGCGTCCGCCGCCAGCGCGCACGCAGACAGCGCGACTGCCGCCGCAAATGCGATTGTCCTTTTTATCGATATGCCGATTGCCTCCATAAACGCTTTCCGTTTTTAATTTTCGCCTTTTGCCCCGCCGCGCGCGCGGCGGCCTCCGAAGCCTACCATTCCTGAAGATACTCCGCGGCGGATTTTATCAGCCCCTTTTTCTCCATATTTCTGAGCGCCTCTGCCATCGATATCATTCCGGATTTCTGGTTTGTCTGCAACACGCTCAAGAGCTGCCCAGCCTTTTGCTCGCGTATAAGATTTTTGACGGACGGGCTTGAAAACAGGAGCTCGAACGCCGCAATCAGCCCTCCGCCGACCCGAGGCACGAGTATTTGCGAAAGCACGCCGAGCAGGTTTTCCGATAGCATCATTTTTATCTGGTACTGCTCGCCGCCCTCGAACTGCCCTATTAGCCTGTCGACGGTGGATATTGCGCCGCGGGTGTGGAGGGTCGCAAGAACCAAGTGCCCGGTTTCGGCCAGCTCAAGGGCGGTGCGCGTGGTTTCCAAGTCGCGCATTTCGCCGAGCATTATGACGTCGGGATTTTCGCGCACCGCGCTTCTGAGGGCGGAGTAGAAATTCGGAACGTCAGTGTAGACCTCCCTCTGCGAAACCCACGCCCGCCTGCTCTTTATGACGTATTCGACGGGATCCTCTATCGTGAGTATGTGGACGGGGCGCGTCTCGTTGATTATGTCGAGCATGGCCGCCAATGTGGAGGTCTTTCCCGATCCGTTCGGCCCGGTGACTATGAAAAGCCCGTTGCGCGCCCTGCACATTTTTACGGCGGCTTCCGGTATGCCTATTTCGGCGGCGGTCAGGCGTTTTGCGGGAATCATGCGCAACGCCAGAGCCCGTCCGTCGCGCGTGCGGTAGACGTTGGCGCGCACCCTTGAGCCGTCGGGATTTTCAAACGAGCAGTCAACGTCGAGGTTTTCCTGCAAGAGCTTTTCGGCGCGCTCCTTTTGCGCGGGTCGGAGCCGGGAGAACAGGTCTTTTATTACGCCCTCCACGGGAAGCGCTGCGGCGTTGTTCATGGGCACGACGTCGCCTTCGATTCGCAGGCGCGGCGGACGCCCTTCGGCGATGTGAATATCGGTTGCCTTGTAGTTTGCGGCCAGTCCAAGCCACATGTCGAGTTCAGTCATGTCGATTCGGATACTAAAGCGGCGGCGCGCTTGCAATATTTTTTTGAGCCGCATGTGCGAACTTATTTCGCGTATGCAATGTCACAAATAATTATATTGTTCTTTTGTTTTATTATGAGTAATAACCTTCAATGTTTCTACTGATATGAAAAAAACGTTGTGTGTAGCATTTGCCTCTGTTTTGGCATGCCAAGGTTTTGCCGCTCAGAGGGTATATATAAACAGGAGTGCGTACGATTCGGAAAGCGAGATTCCCGCTTATTACAGTCCGGAGTACTACGACAAGCTCGCCCGAATAAAATCCATAAGCGATTTGACGCTGGACGAATGGTTTAACGGAGCCGTGGTTTTCCCCTCATGGTACGGAGCCCGCCCGTATGCGGCCGACAACGGAATTGTTCCGGCAATGGCGTACTTGGGAAATTTCGCCGCAAATCCCGTCGGCGGAAGAAGCAGGAGCGCGACGAATACGAGTTCCGTCCACCTCGGCGTGGGTTTGGATTTGGACAAGCTTACAGGATTGGAGGCGCTCAACCACTGGAGCATAGGAAACTCGTGGGTGTGGCGTTTCGGAAACAGCCTTACAAGGAAGTATTTGGGCAACACTTTCAGCGTCCAGCAGAACTTCGGCAGCCAGACGATTCAGTTGCAGTCGCTCTACGCCATATACAACAACGACTTCGACGGCGGCTGGGAATTGACATTCAAGTTCGGACGCTTCGCGGCCGGCGACAACTTCATGAGCAAGCCCATATACTGGCTCTACCAAAACAACGCCTTCGACGGAAATCCGATCGGCGTGTTTTTTCAAAACAGATTTAGCGCGTATCCGGGCAGCGCTTGGGCGGCCTTCGCCGAAATCCGCCGCGCAGAGGGGCAGTATTTAAAGGCCGGCGCGTATCAGATAAACAGCGCGCGCGCCGACAACATGCACGGCTTGGATTGGTCGTTCGCCACAGCCGACGGCGTCAACGCCAACTGGGAATTGGGCTGGGACATCAATCACGACGACAGCGGAAAAAATCCGGGCAACGTCTCCGTCGGGCTCGTGTCCTCCTGGTACAACGCCCCCTATATCGACAATTCCGGAAGAACGGCGACCTTCAACTATACCCTGTATTTTCAAGCCGATTACATGGTGTACAATCTCGGCCCCGTAAAGCGCGACGAGCCATACTACATACAGCGCACCCGCGACAAATATAGGGACTTGCGCGGCTTGGTGCTCTGGGCGGCCGTCCAGTACAATCCCAACGATTCCATCGCAATTATGCCGTTTTTCATAAACGGCGGGCTGCTGTTCAACGCGCCGTTTTCTTCGCGCGCCGACGATGTGGCCTGCTTTGGAATCGCCTACGGCAAGTTCTCCGGAGACTACGATTCATACGAGTCCAACTCGCATGAAATCACGATGGAATTCAACTACAAATTCCAAATCAACCGCTTCATGTTTATGCAGCCGAACATTCAGGTGATTTTGAATACCGGCGGCGGCAGGTATTCCGACGCTTTGGTGCTGGGCATGCAGTACGGCGTTGCGTTTTAGACGCGCCGCTTGAGCCGTCGGGATTTTTGGGCGTCTCCCGATTTGGGAGGCGTCCTTCCGTATTTAAAGGCCCTGGGAAAAGCCGCAAAAACCGCATTTACCATGCGTCTTGCGGCGGAGGACGCATTTATTTTTTAACCGCTTTCGGCAGGCGCAATCTTTGGCCTTTGCGCCGATATTGTCGGCGGCAATGTTTCGGCATTCCGCTATCGGCAGTCGGCGCGAGACGGGGTTTAATTTGCCGGTCGGCGCGCTTCGGTTTTGGATTGGCGCGCTTCGGCTTTTTTTGAGGGCGGAAGGGAGCGGAGCGAGAAAATTTTTGCCGGAGGGCGAACGTTTCATTCGCTTTCCGCCCCGCTCATTTTCGCCGCACTTTCGCGCCGGCCTTTCGCCGGTTTTCCCATTTGAGGGCCGCCCTTCCGCATGCCGCGCCGAGGATAAGGCACGTCTACTTTCGGCGGAGTTATTTTCTTAAGATGTCAAAACCTTTCGCACATGCAGCCTGCGCGCCGCTTCGGTTTCGCGCGGAAAAGTTTTGTTTTTGGCGCAGCCGTTCGTCCGTCCGGATTACGGCGCGGAAGCCGCCTTGAAAGGCAGCATGGACAGTTCCAGCGGTTCGGCCTTCTGTCTGAAACACGGCGAGACGGCCTGGAATTTTCCCCTGTAAAAATGCGTCGTCAGCTTGTGGGTGTGTCCCGCCAATATTCCGACGACCGCAGGCGACGAAAAAACTTGGCGCCAGAAGTCGAAAGTGGTCTTGGTGTGTCCGGCCTCCGGCCATTTTTTGCGGCGCTCTATTTCCCAGTATGGGTCGTTGGCTCCGTTCCAATTCGGGTGCCCGCAGCCGAAAAATCGATTCGTATTGGGAATGTAAAACGGAATGTGCGCGCATATTACGGTTGGCAGATTATCCGAGAGCTCGCGGCCCAGCGCGTCCAATTGTTCCGGCAGAATCTCGTATGTCGAATTGTCCAAAATTACGAATTTTACCCCGCCTATGTTTCGGGAATACAGCTTCCAATTCTTGTCCGCATAGAGGGGGAGGAGCCTCTTTTGCACCCACCTTTCGCGCTGCTCCAAGTCCGTGCCGGAATCGCCCTCGAAATGCCAATCGTGGTTGCCGGAGGTGTATAACACGGGCACGGGAGCGTTCCTTATCAGGCCGTCCACAACGCCGACATTGTATTCCGACGGATAGTTTATTATGTCCCCGCCGAGTATCACCGCGCTGAAATTTTCCTTTCCCGCGCGCTCTATTGCCTTTTTTAGGTCGTCCGGCGAGTGTTTGCCATGTTTGTGCATTCGGGCGGCGTAGTCTTTGTATACGCCGTCAAGCCCCTTGTCGGAGGAGAAGTGGGCGTCGCCTATGAACATGACTTTTGCGGGCTTGTCGAGCGTCGAGAGGCTCAGGGAAATCTTGTTTGCATCTTGCGAAAAAGCCCAGTCAAATTCGCGTTTTTCCGGCTTTGCGCCTGCTTCGCACGGAGCCGCCGCGGCCGCCGCCGCACACGCGGCCGTTCTTATAAAATTTCTGCGGGATATATTTCTCATTTGTGTCTTTTATGTCCGTTTTTTTCGCTTTGGAGGTTAATTTTTTGAAAAAATAACCGTTTTTTTCCTAAGGAAAATGAAAAATTCATTTTTTTTTGAAAAAATGTTGACAAACGCGTTTTTTTACAAAAGATAAGCGACAATAAAAAAGATTTCTCCTAATGGAGATGGGGTAAATAAAGTAGAAAATAAGTGGCGGGCAACGTAGGGGGTACGTTGCCCGCCTTCAATTTTACGGCCCTTCTTTTGCCGACACATGGCGAAAGCGGAATTGGACGGGGTTGGAAACCGCGGAAGCGTCTGCCTTATCGATTCGATTCTGGCGGAGCATATTTTGCTCAATGCCAAAAATTGCGGAATGGGCGTTTGTCTAATTTTTGATTTGCGCAGTATCGCTCCGCGTTTGGACAGTCTCGCCAATTTTGCGGTTTGCTTCTTTCCGCATTCCGCAGTCCCTGCCGGCGCGCATTTTTTTAAGGCCGTTGCGCGCGATAGTAAAGCGGGCGAAAGCGGCAAGGTTTCGGGCCTTGCGCTCTTGCGTTTTGCGGTTTTGGCGTGTTCGGGCGGCGCCGGTTTAACGGCGGTTTGAGCCATTGCGCCTCGCGCGATTTTTACGCCGGAAATTTAATTGAAGCGCACGCTGCAAACACAACTTGCGCGGTTTCGGGCAATGCCGCCGGGATTGGCGCGGCTTTTGCGATTGGCGCAGGACTCCGAAGCCTCCGTTCAATCCGTAGGATTTTTGGCATGCGTTCGACGTTGCCGCGCGCGCCGTCCCCAAGCCCGCAATGCCTTTGGCAAAGGCGCATATTGGCGCATATTAATTCCAAGCTTCACCGTGAAGAAATCAGGCGATGCCGCCGAGATTCGCGCGGTTTTCGCGCAGGAATTTTGCCAATTTTGCGAATGCCGTTCCCCGGTGGCTGATTGCGTCCTTGTCGGAGGGGGCCAATTCGGCGGTTGTCATGCGGCGTTCGGGAAGGTAGAACAGCGGGTCGTATCCGAATCCGTTGGCGCCGCGCTCGGCGCGGCCGATTGTGCCCTCTATCTTTCCCTCGCTGAGTATCCTCAGCCCGTCGGGGCACAGCAGGGCGATTGCGCACACAAAGCGGGCGGTGCGCTTTTCGTCCGGGACCGACTCCATTTCGCGCAGAAGTTTTGCGTTGTTGGCCGCGTCGGCGCCCGGCTTTTCAACCCCCGCGTAGCGCGCGGACATGATTCCCGGAGCCCCGCCCAGCGCGTCAACGGCCAATCCGCTGTCGTCTGCCATGACATATGCGTCGGCCGGCGCGAATCTTTTTAGCGCGTCGGCCTTGATGAATGCGTTTTCGGCGAAAGTCGACCCGTTTTCTTCGGGCGGTTCAAAACCTTCCGCGTCTTTTGCGCAGAAGATTTGGCAGTCGAGGCGTTCTGCCGCGAACATGTTTGAAAATTCAAACGCCTTGTGCGCGTTGGAGGTCGCCAGAAATATTTTCACTGCGCTTGGGGATTTTTGTCTTGCGGAATTTTTCCGCCGGATTCTTCTTTTGCCGGGCGCTCCGGCTTGGAGGTCAGCAGTTTTGCGCGCAGGGCGGCGACCTCCACAAATTCGGAGTCCCCCGTCTGCGAGAGCGCGGCTTCGACGGCGCCCATTCGGGCGTCGAGGTTGTCCACGCAGGATACGAACACGGCCTCCGGAGTCGCCGCGCGGACGGCCGCGCCCCATTCGGGCTCTCCCTGGTGGCTGAGTATTATGTGCTCCAGACGCTCCAACAAGTCCGCGCCGAGCCCGCTCTTTAGCCCCGCGCGTCTCACCATTCTGTATCCGAGAACGACATGCCCCTGCAAAATTCCCGTGCGGGATTTGTCGGGCGCAATCGTCTGGGTGTATTCGGCGGTCTTGCCTATGTCGTGCAGCACGGTTCCGGCGAGGGCGAGATCGGCGTCTATAAACGGATAGAGCGGCAGCAGCGCCCTTGCGGTTCTCGCGCATTTCAGAGAGTGCTCCAAAAGTCCGTGCACATAGGCGTGGTGCATTTTTACGGCGGCGGTGCCGGTGAAGAATGCGTCGCCGCAGCTTTGAATGGCGCAGAGGACGGTCTCGCGCAGGGCGGGATCGGATATTTCGCCTATTATTTCAAATAGCTCCCGCCGCATTTCCTCCGGATCGCACGGCGATACCGCCGCGAGGCTGTCGCGCATGGATTGCAGTTCGCGCTCCTCCATTGGGCGGGCGTCTTCGAGCTTCGGGCTGAAGCGCCCCTGGTAGAAGTCGGCGCAGGCGCGCACGAAGAACGCGTCCGCGGGCCGCGCGTTTTTGAATGCGTCGAACGCGGAGGAATCGGCAAAGCACATTGCGGAGAACGAGCCGCTGTTGTCCGAAAAGTCCAGCACGAGAAATTCCCGCCCGTTCTTTGCCGTTCTCGACGAAATCGAGCGCAACACCGCGGCGACCTCAAAGCTTTCTCCGTCCCGCAGTTCTTTTAGTTCGGATATTTTCATCGGTTTTTGAATTTGAACGTCAGACTCGACCAGTCCCCCATAAAAAACGCCTCCGAGCTTTCCAGCGCGCCCCCGATCTTTTTCTCGAAAAGTTCGCGCACGCGCGCGTTCTCGGCGCCGAGAATCCCGCTTAGAACGAGCGTCCCGCCGGGGCGCACGGCTCCCGCGATATTTTCGGCGTAAATGCACAGCACGTCCGCCTGAATGTTGGCCGCAAGTATGTCGGCCCTCTTGCCGGCGAGCGCGGCCTCTATTCCGGAGTGTTCGAAAGTCACGCCGTCGAGGTCGATGCCGTTTAATGCGGCGTTGTTCAGGCTGACGCGAACGGCCTCTTCGTCGCGGTCGAATCCGAACACGCGCCCCGCGCCCATGAGCTTTGCGCTGAGCGACAGTATTCCGGAGCCGCACCCGGCGTCTATGAAAAATTTTTCCGCGGGATTTCCCTCTCCGAGCGCCTTCATGATTGCCGCCATGCACAGGCGCGTGGTGGGGTGGTCCCCCGTGCCGAAGGCGAGCCCGGCGTCGAAATAGAACGCCTTGTCGCCCGGAGGAACGGCGTATTTTTCGCGCATCCAAACGGGCACCCAATGCAGTCCGCCGCAGTCCCATGCGGTGAGGAATTTTTTGTACTCCTCCTTCCAGTCGACGTCGTCGATATGGGCAAGCTCGGCTTTTTCGGGAAGCTCGCCGAAGGTTTCGCGCAGATTGCGGTAGGCCAGCTGCGCGGTTTCGGCGTCGTCAAAGTAGCCGATTAGCGCGGGCGGAGTGCGGTCGTCGATTTTCTCCACGACCCATGCGGTCTGCCCCGCGTCGCAGAAATATTCCTCAAGCAGGGGGCTGAGGGCGTCGGTTATGACCGTGGAAATTTTTTGCATTTTTTATCCCTCGAATTTCGAGGCCGTTATTGCGGCCATGCAGCCCATCGCGGAGGCGGTGACGGCCTGGCGGAAGTTTCTGTCGGAACAGTCTCCGGCGACATAGACGCCCGCTATTGCGGTCTCAACGAGAGAGCCGGCCTTGGGCAGCAGGTAGCCGTCAGCGTCCATTTCCAGTTCGCCCTTGAACGGGTCGGTGTTGGGCTTGTGCCCGATTGCGACGAACATCGCCGCGCACGCGATCTGCGACGTCGAGCCGTCCTTGACGTTTTTTACGGTAACCGCGCGGACCTTTCCGTCCTCCCCCGCGAGAACCTCCGTCACGACGCTGTCCATCACAAGTTCGATTTTCGGGTTTTCGCGCACCCTGTCCGCCATGATTTTCGACGCCCTGAATGCGTCGCGGCGGTGGATTAGTTTCACCGAGCTGCAAAAGCGCGTCAAAAAGAGGGCCTCCTCGCAGGCGGAGTCTCCTCCCCCCACGACGGCGACGTCCCTGTCGCGGTAAAAGGCGCCGTCGCATGTGGCGCATACCGACACCCCGTTGCCGCCGTATAGCTCCATTTCGTTTTTCGCCCCCGTCATGCGCGGCTTTGCGCCGGTTGCGACTATGACTTGACGGGCCTCCAAAACCTCCCCGCCCTCGCAGAAGAGCCTCTTGGGCGACGAGCGCAGTTCGGCCCTCTCGACCGTTTTTGCCTCCACCCGCGCGCCGAATTTCTGCGCCTGCTCGCGCATTTTCCACACGAGGTCAAAGCCGTTGATCGCCTCCGGAAAGGCCGGGAAATTTTCGACTTCGCTGGTCGTAGTTATCAGCCCTCCCGGCTGCGTTCCCTCCAGAACGAGCGGGGACATTCCGGCCCTCGCCGCGTATATTGCCGCGCTCATTCCCGCGCAGCCGCTGCCTATTATTATCAACTCTTCCATAATTGTGGCCAGCCTAACATTAAGCCCGGCGCTTACAAGTTTAATCGTCCCTTCCGTTTGGTGCGGCCGTTTGGGCGGAGTTTGCCGGGCCGAAAAAACTTCGCCGCATAACTTTTTTCTTGCGTAGGCGTTTCTTATTCTCTCTAATTGCGCGTCTTAACTGGGCGTGGTAGCCAAGTGGTAAGGCAAGGCTCTGCAAAAGCTTCATCGTCGGT
>QALA01000034.1 GCA_003343565.1 Verrucomicrobiota bacterium
GGCCGCAGTGGCGCTCTTCCTGTTGCCCATAGCGATAAACGGGGCCGGCGCGGTATTCTTCAACGCGACGGTGGAACACTGGAAGTTTTTGGAGGAAAACCTCGGACGCGAGCTTCAACCGGAAGTGTCGGAGCGCATACGGCTGGCGGACGAGGCGCGCGCGCCGCTGGTCCAGATGATCGACGAATTTGAAAATCCCCCGTTTGCGGCGGAGCTTGAGGAAGGCCTGCGAAAGGGTTTCGACGCCGCCGCAAAAGGCGTCTCCGGCGCGCGCGCGGAGGAGCTTTCCAAAATAATATCGCTCGAAAACCCGGAGCGCGCAAGGCGCCTGAAGGAATTTTCCGGGCGCCTCTGGGCGCCGTTTATAGACGCCGTCCAAAAAGCCCGCGCAAAGAGCGGCGAGGACGGAACTTCCATTACGCTTGAGAAAATCCTGCACGCGCTCGAAGGGGAGCTTACCGGCCGCGTGAAGGCCGAAATCGCAAATTTTGAAAAGCGCGCAAAGCTGAAGTTTTCCGTCCGCCAGCAGGTAAGGCGCGCGCTGTGCGCGCCGGTCTCAAAAGAATTGCTCTCGGAGGCCGAAAAGCTTCACGCGCAAAACGCCGCATATCAGGAGTTCAAATCCGGGGTGGAGGAGCTTCTCGGCCCGCTTAGCGCGGAGAGGAAAGAGGAGCTAAAACTGCTTCGCCAGCGATACGGACAGCCGCGCTTGGACCTCGCCGAAAACGTCATGGACAACTCCGTGCGCACGATATCGGTCAGGGAGCGCGACTCCGCCGGGACGGAGGTTCTCAAGCGAGTCTCAAGCGCGGAATTTTTCAAGGGCACGAAGGTCGGCGAAATGCTCCGCTACATCGAAGCCAACTTCGCGGCCATGCTGCGGCCGAAGTTCACCGCATACTGGGGATTCTTCTTCGACGACCCCTACGACTCCAACATATTCGGCGGCATATGGCCCATGATTCTGGGAACCTTCTACCTGACGGCGGGCTCCATGATCATAGCCGCCCCGCTGGGAATATGCGCGGCGATTTATTTTTCGGAATACGCCAAGCCGTGCAGGCTGGTGTCGGCGCTTCAGATGTGCGTCGGGACGCTCGCAGGGGTGCCGTCGATCGTATTCGGGCTGTTCGGCCTGGCCTTCCTGATAAACACCCTAAAGGTGTCGGATTCAAAGAGCGTGCTCGCCGGCGCGATAACCCTTGCGCTGCTCGTGCTCCCGACGATAATACGCTCCTGCGAAGAGGCGTTGAAGGCGGTTCCGCGCTCGTACCGCGAGGCGGCCTTCGGGCTTGGCGCGGGAAAGTGGAAGGCGATACGCTCGGTCATTCTGCCGGCGGCGCTGCCCTCGATGCTCACGGGGATAATAATATCAATGGGGCGCGCCGCAGGGGAGACCGCCCCGATTATCTTCACCGCCGCGACCAGCGCGGGAGCCGCTTTAGCCCTCGGCGACGTATTTACGCAGCCCACCCCCGCGCTCCCCTGGAACATATACAATTTGTGCTCGGAGCACGAGATGGCCGAACGCGTCGCGCACGTCCAGTACGGAATGGTGCTAACTCTCATAGCGATAGTGCTTGCGCTCAACTTTGCGGCCATACTCATAAGGGCAAAACTTCAACGAAAGATGAAAGCATGACGCAGACTGAAACATTGCAACCTCCGCCGGAGCAGGCCGAAAGGCGCCCCGCCGCCGGCGCCGCAGAATGCGAACAAGACGGGGACTTCGCAGTGCGCGCGGAAAACTTCTCCGTCTACTACGGAAACTTCCACGCCGTAAAAAACGTCTCGACCGGCTTCCGCCGCGGGAAGGTGACGGCCATAATAGGTCCGAGCGGCTGCGGAAAGAGCACATTCCTAAGGTGCGTAAACAGAATGAACGACCTCGTGGAAGGCTGCACGACCAGCGGGCTGCTCGCCCTCGACGGCGTGGACATCTACCACAAGCGCCTCGACGTCGTGGAGCTGCGCCGCCGCGTGGGAATGGTGTTCCAGCGGCCGAATCCATTTCCGAAAAGCATCTACGAAAACGTCGCCTTCGGGGCGCGCCTGAAGGGCGTCGGCAGCCGGAGTAAACTGGACGAGATAGTGGAAAGCTCCCTTCGCCGCGCCGCGCTTTGGGACGAGGTAAAGGACAGGCTGAACTCGAACGCGCTCGGAATGTCGGGCGGGCAGCAGCAGAGAATGTGCATAGCCCGCGCGCTCGCCATAAGCCCGGAGGTCCTTCTGATGGACGAGCCCTGCAGCGCGCTTGACCCGAAGTCCACCGCGAGAATCGAAGACTTGATTGCGGAGCTTTCCGGCGAATACACAATAGCAATCGTCACCCACAACATGCAGCAGGCCGCCAGAGTTTCCGATTTCACCGCGTTCTTTTACGAAGGCAGCCTGATCGAGTACGGCGCGACGGACCGCCTTTTTACAAACCCGCAATGCGCCGCCACAAACGACTACATAACAGGAAGGTTCGGCTGAAATGAATTCGCATCTAAGGAAGGATTTGGAGAGGTTGAAGACCCGCATAGTAGGGGTTGCCGTCGCCGTGGAGGAGAATCTGCGCAAGAGCGTGAAGGCCCTGCGCGAGCTGTCGGAGGAACTCGCCCTCGACGTCTGCCGCACCGACGCCGAAATCGACAAAATGGAAGTGGAAACGGAGGAGGAATGCCTGAAAATCCTCGCGCTGCACCAGCCGGTTGCCAGCGATCTGCGCTTCGTCATAACGGTCCTAAAGATAAACAACGAGCTTGAGCACATAGGCGACATGGCCGCAAACGTGGCCAAGCGCATACCGTTCATCAAGCGCGAAGCTCCTGTGGAAATCCCGTTCGGGCTGGAGAAGATGACTTCCGGAACCATAGCCATGCTCAAGGACGGCATAGACGCCTTCCTGCGCGAGGACGAACGCCTCGCCATACGCGTGTGCGAGGACGACGAAACCATAGACGCCGAAAACCGGGCCTGCTACGGAAGGGTAAAGGAGGCCATAACCCAAAATCCGCGAAACGCCATGGCGGAAATAAACTATCTTCTCGTGTCCAAATCCTTCGAGCGCATAGCCGATCTGTGCACGAACATCGCCGAAGACATAATCTACATGAAGCACAGCATAATCGTGCGGCACAACCTGAAGGCGGCGATAGAGGAGATGGGAGCCGCGCAGCCTCGGCGCGGGCAATGACGGAGCGCACGGCAAAAAAAGGCGGCGGCGCTTTTTCTAAGTCCGCGCGGCGGGCGTTTAGTGTATTACGACGCTGTCCGGCAGGGGGCTATCTCGAACCTGTTTGCGTAAAACATCGAAGCTATAAAAATTACCGCCACGGCAAAGAAGAACGCGCCCCTCCACGAGCCTATCGGAGGGCGCATGCCGCGTTTTTCGGCTTTCATGGAGCGCCAGAGAGACGCGGTCATGCAAACGAGCGCCAGCGCGCCTATCGCGTCTATGAGTTCGATTCGCGGCGAAAAGAGCAGCCCGCCGGAAAATAGCCCCGCCAGAGCCGCCCCGCAATAGACCGCCCCCCAGCCCACGAAGAGCGCGCGCATCGGAAGCTTGGACAGCGACGCGATAAATCCGCCCACCGCGAAAAACACCGCAAACATGACTATGTTCAACATGGGAAATCCCCCTATTTTTTGAAGTACTTGCCGGAGACGCGGTCCTTTTGCAAAACCTGAAATCCGGCCTTTTTTATCCTTGAGATATCCGACAGCGATTTTTCCCTTCCGGGCGTATATTTCGAATTTATATTTGCGGCCTCGTAAATTCTCCGCACCGGTTTTCCGTTTTCGGGGTGCCGGGAGAGCGCGGGCGCGGCGGCGGACTGCTCGACCTCGAAAATCTCCCCGTCGCTTCCGTCGGGTTCAACGGTGGCGTATCTGTACACGGGCATGGGTTCAGCCTCCGAATGCGAGCGCCGCTCTTGTTATGAGAAGAAATGCCCCCGACAGCGCAGACACCGCAAAATGGATTGCGTGCGCAAACGCCGGAACGTTTATAAGCACCAAAAGTATAATTATTCCGTACTGCGATATGCGCGCGTAGAGGGCGTCGCTCATGCCGACGGCGTACTTTAAGAAGTGCGAGCCGTCCAGCGGGGGAACGGGAATCATGTTGATGACGAACAGCACGCAGTTTATCTGCACAGACAACAGCGCGACCTGCGCGAAATCTTCCGCGAGCCCTCCCCTGCCGAAAAGCAGAATAAGCCCCATGAAGAGCGCCGAAATCGCGGCCACGACGAGATTCATTCCAACTCCCCCCGCCGTGGAGAGCAAATCGACCTTCATGCGCGTGGCGGGATTGTCCAGAAGCACCTGCACGGGCTTGCCCCAGCCGAACACGAGCGGGAAGCCCGTCCCCATTGAGAGCGCGATGGTCAGAATCGGTAGAATGACCGTCCCCAAAAGGTCCATGTGCGCGAGCGGATTCAGGCTGACGCGCCCCTGCAATCTCGGAAGCCTGTCGCCGAGCTTGTCGGCGACGTACGCGTGCCCGAACTCGTGCATGCAAATTGCCACGAGCAAAATTATGTACAAAATTCCGCCTTCGCGTATTTCCGATAGAATATCGCCGCCCATTGCCGGTTTGTTTAGTATGAATAGGTTTTTCTCTCCGGAACCTTGCGCGATACGCCCTCTTTGCGCGCCCTCTCTATCTCCGCAAGGAGAGCCGACTTCACGCCGGCGATGGAATCGAGAGTGACGCCCTCCAAAAGTTTTTCCGCTTCGTCGTCCCTGTTCAACTCAATGAGGACGCGCGCCATGTTTGCAAGCACAATCTGCCTGTCCAGATTCAGGGCGGCAAGTTTTTCCGCGCGCTTCCACTGCCGCAGAGCCGCGTTCCAATCCGGTTTGGCCGCGTCGTAGAACGACAGAGCGTAGTCGGTCTGGAACGAGGCTGAGGACGGCTCAAGCTCGGCGGCGCGCGCGTAGAAGGAGAGGTATTTTTTGTCGTACTCCTCCGGAGAGAGCTTGAGATGCTCTTCCAACACGTCGCGGCGCGAGACCATCAACTTGGCGGCCTGCCAGACGTACACGGCATTGTCGGGCTCCAGCCGCACGGCGTCGCAAATGTGGGCGTACGACTCCTTGACAAGGCCGGTTTCCGCCTCGAAGGTCGCCATCTGCTGCTTCACGACGGCAATGGAGGGGTCGAGCTTGTCGGCGGCGCAAAATTCCGCATAGGCGTCGGAGGCCTTGCCGGTGCTCCGCAGGAATTTTCCGTATATGATTCTCGCCTCGACGTCGTTCGGATTTTCGAGAAAATATCCCTCCCAAAGCGACATTATGCGCCTGTACGCGGAAATCGTCTCGATTTCCTTAAGGCGCGTATCGTTTCCCATGCGCTTGAAGAAGCGCGCCTGCTCGCCGAGAATATCCAGAAGCTTTTTTCTGGCAAGCGACACGTTTTTAGTGTCCGCCCGCGCAATTTTCTCGGAAAAATCCTCCATGCTCATTTTCGGCGACGCGCGCCGCGCGGGGGAAGAATCAGTAGCGGAACCGTCAAACCCGCCTGCCGGAAGGGCGGCGGATAGCGAAGAGGCAGAAGAAAGCGAAGAGGCTGCGGAATCGGAAATCCGCTGAGACGGCGCGCCGGCCTGCCCCCCTTCCCGCGCATCTTCCCGCGCGCCCGCCTGCGAGCGGGACGAAGCAGAAACGGCGCCGCCCGGACCGCCTTGCGCCTTCGAACCGCCCTCCCCTTTCGGACCGTCCGACGCGCACCCCGAAAGGAATCCCGCAACCAGGAAGGCAAAAAACGCAAAGAGCGCAAAATTTTTCATGCGTTATCGGAAGTATATCGCCATGCGGGCGTCAGCCCCGGTGCGCGCAATGGCAGTTTCCGCAGCAGCACTGGCGCGCCTTGACGGAGCGGCCCGCGGACTTGGGGCTCTTCTTGGGCGAAACCGCGGCAAACGAGGAAACAAGCTTGTCTAAATTGGACGACGAACATTTCGGGCAGGCCGCCTTGCGCGAACCCGTCACGAGCGCCTCAAAACGCTCCCCGCACTTTTTGCATTTGTATTCGTATATGGGCATAACTGGATTATCTGTCGGCGCAGGGCGTCCCAATCGAAAAATGGTTGAATGTCCTGCGATATTTTTTTTACTGTTTCGATAATTTAAGACTGTCAATTCGCAAAAACGTTCAATGCCGAAAGACTCAAAAAAGCAGACGCCCATGATGGAGCAGTACTGGCAGGCGCGCAATTCGCTGCCGCCGGACACGCTCCTGATGTTCCGCCTGGGCGACTTTTACGAGATGTTTTACGACGACGCCGTCGAGGGATCGCGCATACTGGGGATAACGCTGACGAAGCGGCAAAACTATCCGATGGCGGGCGTTCCGTACCACGCGGCCGAACAATACATACCGAAACTTCTGGCGGCGGGCAAGAAAGTCGCCATATGCGAGCAGGACGAGATTCCGCAGGCCGGAAAGCTTGTGAAGCGCTCCATAAGCCGGATTCTCACGCCCGGAACGGTGCTGGAGGACAACCAGCTGGACAGCCGGCGCTCCAGTTACGTCATGGCGCTCGACATAGACAGGCGCAGGCGGCTCTGCTGCGCGTGGTGCGACATTTCTACCGGAGAGTTTTACTGCGCCCAATTCGAGCGTCCGGAAGACTTTTTGCCGCTGGTATTCGCGTGCGATCCGAAGGAGATAGTCCTTCCCGAAAACGCCGCCGCGCAGTGGGCCGAAGACCCGTCTCTGCGCGACTGGAACACGCTGTTTCGCGCGGCCATAGAAATGCGCTCGGTCACCCGGCTGCACGACTACCGCTTCGACCCGCAGTGGGGCGCGCGGCAGCTGTGCGAGCTTTTCGGCGTGCTGAACCTCGACGGCTTCGGGATAGCGGACGGCTCGCCGCTGTCGGGGCCGGCGGGGGCAATCGTGTTTTACGTTTCGGAAAACCTGCGCGGCAAGCCGGAGAACATACGCTCCATACGGCGCATTTCGACGGGCAAATGCGTATTCATAGACCCCGCCACGCAGCGCAGTCTGGAGATTTTCAAGACGACCTCCGGCCTGCGCGAGGGAAGCCTTCTTTCGGTAATCGACAGGTGCGCGAGCGCGGCGGGCTCGCGCCTGGCGGAAGCCTACCTTTCCGCTCCGACTACGGACCTCGAAGAAATATCCCGCAGGCAGAACGCCGTCTGGGAACTGTACGCGGCTCCGACGGAATGCCGCAAACTCTCCGAAAGCCTCTCCCGCATGAGGGACATCGCGCGGATACTCGGAAGGCTCCAAAATAGGCTGTGCAATCCGCGCGAATTGCTGGCGATACTCGCGTCGCTGGAGGAGTTCGAGCCCATGAGGGACGAGCTCTCCTCGGTCGGCGGGCCGATTTGCCGCGGCTTTGCCGAGTCTATTCCCAACTTTGCCGATCTGCGCTCATACCTCTGCCGCGCCATATCCGAGGACGCTCCCGCCAAGATTCAGGACGGCGGCGCAATCCAAAAGGGATTCGACGAAGAGCTCGACCGCCTGCGCAACCTTTCGGGCGACAACATGGCCTGGCTTGCCGACCTCGAACGCCGCGAGCAGGAGGCCACCGGAATAAAAAACCTGCGCGTAAAATTTAACGGAGCCTTCGGGTACTTCATAGAGATAAGCAAGGCCGCCGCCGCGAACGCGCCCGCGCACTACATACGCCGCCAGACGATGACCAACGCCGAACGCTTCACTACGGAGGAGCTTCGCCGGAAGGAGCGCGAGATACTCCACGCCGAAGACATGGCAAAAGACCGCGAGCTCGCGCTTTTCGATGAGGTCGTATCCAAAGTGCTCGAACGCGCGCCCGAACTTGCGCGCGCGGCCGAGATTGCCGCGCAGGTCGACGTGTTCCGCGGCTGGGCGCAGCTGTCGCGCGAGTGGAACTACTGCAAGCCGAAGGTCGGCGACGGGGACGAAATCGAGATATTCGAGGGCAGACACCCCGTGGTGGAGCAGATGCTGCGCCGCGGAGCGCGCGGCGGGGCGGAATCGGGGAGGTTCGTGCCGAACGACGCGATACTGTCGTCGTCGCGCCAGCAAATTGCGCTGATAACGGGGCCTAACATGGCGGGGAAGTCGACCTACATAAGGCAGGTCGCCCTCATTGCGCTCATGGCGCAGATAGGCTGCTTTGTGCCGGCGAAGAAATGTTCGCTCGGCGTGGTGGACAGGATTTTCAGCAGGGTCGGGGCGAACGACGAAATCGGGCGCGGGAACTCGACTTTCATGGTCGAGATGAACGAGACTGCGAACATACTCAACAACGCCACGGACAGATCGCTCATAATTCTGGACGAGATCGGGCGCGGCACGAGCACCTACGACGGCCTGAGCATAGCGTGGGCGGTCGCGGAGTTCATACACGGCAGCGGGGCGCGCGGCCCAAAGACGCTCTTTGCAACGCATTACCACGAGATGACGAAACTCGAACAGACCCTTCCGAGGCTCGCAAACTACCGCGTGTGCGTAAAGGAGTTCAAGGACGAAATAATATTCGTCAGGCGCATAGAGCGCGGGGCGGCGGACAGGTCCTACGGGATACAGGTCGCGCGGCTTGCGGGGCTGCCGGGCGAGGTGATAGAGCGCGCCAAAGAGGTGCTCGCCGAGCTGGAGAGCGAGGGAAAGTCCATGGCCGGCAATCTTGGAGACGCGATCGCCGCGAAGGCGGCGCGCAAGCGCGCCGGGCGCGGAAACTCCGGGGAAAGCAACTTCAAGCAGCTCTCGTTTTTCTGACGCCGAGCCGCCGCGCGCGCGGCGGCCAAAAGAAATATTTAAAGCCCGCATGCAAAGATGAAGGATAGCGACAGAATCTCGCGCCTAAAGGAAAAGGTGAGGCGGCTTCCGTCGACCAGCGGCGTCTATGTGATGAAGGACGCGCTGGGAAATGTCATCTACATCGGCAAGGCGTCGAACCTCAAGAGGAGGGTCGGCCAATATTTTTGCGCGTCGGCGCGCGCCGACAGGGAGGGCCCAAAGCGCGCCGCATTGCGCGCGTCGATAGCCGACTTCGAATACGTGGATGCCCGCAGCGACGCCGAGGCCATAATTCTTGAAAGCAAGCTCATAAAGCAGTGGAAACCGCGCTACAACACTCTTGAAAAGGACAACAAGAACTTCCTGCTTCTGCGCGTCGAAAGCTTTGCGGAACTTCCGCGGTTCGCCTTTGCGCGCCACAGAAAGGACGACAACTCGCAGTACTTCGGCCCGTACCTCGGCACGGCCGCGCTCAGGAAGGCGCTTTCGGAGATAAAAAAGGAATTCGGCATACTGCTTTCCGACGCCCGCCCCAAGAGGCTCGCGGACGGCCGCTGGCAGCTGTACGACGACGCGCGCGGGGAAATATCAAAACACCCGAACGTCGTCACAAAACGCGAATACGCAGAGCGCGTGGAGGCCGCGCTGGATTTTCTGCGCGGCAGGAACTCGGAGCTGGCGGAATCCGCCGAGGCCAAGATGCGCGCCGCCGCCGAAAACACGGACTACGAGACCGCCGCAAAGTACCGCGACCTGCTTTCGGCAATCCGCGAAACGCAACGCTCCAACGCCCGCGCCAGGCTCGCCGCCGACATATCCCGAACGCCGCAGTCGGTTGCGCGGGAGGCCGCGGGGGAACTGAAGCGGATTCTCTCAATGAAATCCGCGCCCAAGACTCTCGAATGCTTCGACATATCCCACATATCCGGAAGCTTCGCCGTCGCCTCGATGGTGCGCTTTGAAAACGGGGAGCCGGCAAGGCAAAAATACAGGAGGTTCAAAATAAAGAGCTTTCTGGGCAACGACGACTTCCGCGCCATGCGCGAGGTTGTCGGCAGGCGGTATTCGAGGCTTGCCGCCGAAGGCTCTCCCTTCCCCGACATAATAGTGATCGACGGCGGAAAGGGACAGGTGTTCTCCGCGCTCAAAGCCTTCGACGAGGCCGGGCTTGCCGCCCCGAAGATAATCGGCCTTGCAAAGCGCGAGGAGACGGTCGTGACGGAGGACTTTGAGGAAATCGTCCTCCCGCGGGCCAACGAAGGCCTGAAGCTTCTGCAAAGAATACGCGACGAGGCGCACAGATTCGCCAACTCGTTCAGCCGCCAGCTGCGAAGCAGAAAAATCCGCGAGAGCATTCTCGACGACTTCCCGTCGCTGGGAGAAAAGAGAAAGGCGGCGCTCCTTGCGCATTTCGGCTCGATAGCTAAGGTAAAATCCGCCACGATAGCGCAGCTGCGCGAGGTAGACGGCATCGGATTCGAGACCGCCGCCGCGCTGAGAAACTTTTTGGACGCGAACTTTCCGGGCTCGGCTCCGGCGGACAAACCGGAAAACGGCGAACGCGCCGGGGAGGGGGCGCATGGGGACGCCGACTGACGAAACCGCCCGCCAATACCGCGGGAGGCTCGCGCCCACGCCGTCGGGTTTTTTGCATCTCGGCCACGCGCGGACATTCGCGCGCGCCGTTCGGCGCGCAAGGGAGCGCGGCGGAAAAATTATACTGCGCATCGAGGACATCGACCGCGAACGCTGCAAGTCCGAATACGCGAAAGCCGCAATCGACGACCTGCGCGCCGCCGGATTTTCGTGGGACGAAGGGCCGGACGTCGGGGGAGATTTCGGCCCATACGTCCAAAGCCTGCGCTTTGAGCTGTACAGGCGCGCACTGCTGAATCTGATTCGCGGCGGACGCGTCTATCCGTGCGAGGTTTCCCGCTCGCGGATAAGGGAGGAGTCCGCCGCGGAAGAAGCCGCGCATGCGGCGCGCCCAAAGCCATTTGACGACGCCGAATGCGAACCCCTATTTCCGCTGCGCCTGCGCAATGCCGGAGGCGAACGCCTGGCGCGCCGCGCCGCGCAAAATCCGTTTTCGTTCAACTGGAGATTCGCCGCGCGCGAGGGCGAGCGCGTGCGCTTTTGCGACGGCAATTTCGGCGAAATGATTTTTGAGGCCCAAAAGGACTTCGGAGACTTCCTCGTCTGGCGCAAGTGCGGCGCGCCGTCCTACGAGTTGGCCGTCTGCGCGGACGACGCCGCAATGAAAATAACCGAAGTCGTGCGCGGCGCAGACCTGCTGCTTTCCACCGCCAGACAGCTGTTGCTGTACCGCGCGCTCGGACTGAACCCTCCGGAATTTTTCCACTGTCGGCTTATGAGGGACGCGGACGGGAAAAAAATGTCGAAATCCTCCATGCGCGAATGCCGCGCGGAAAGCATGCTCATAAGGAACTCGCCCGAAGCTGCGGGGGAATTTCTCAAGCGCGACTTATGACAGCAAGGCTGCGAGCTTTGCGGCGTCGGACTGCGAATGGCGGAAGTCGAGCGGAACGCTGACGAGCGTCTGCGCCTCCTCAAGCAGTTCGGCGCCGGAGTCTCGTCCGAACCCTCCCCAATAGACCGGAAGGCGCACCCCCGCCTCGGATAGCTTTGCGCAGGCCGACGCGCACGCGCGCCTGTCGTCAAACTTTACGAGCGGGCAGAACTTCGCCCCGACGAGCCTGCGCCCGGCGCAATCCCTCCATGCGGACAAAAATGCGGACATATTCGCGCTTCTTGCCGACTCCAGCGCCCCGACGTCCAGCCGGCGCAATACCGCAAGCGAATAGGAACTTATGCGCGAGGCGGATTTGCGCGCGTTGAGTTTCGCCTCGGCGCGGTAATACAGCTCCTCCGCCTCCTGCGACCATTCGCCGCGCAGAGCAAGAAGGGCCGCCGCCGCAAGCGCGTCCGCGGCAAAATCCGCCATTCCCCCGCCCCGCCTAAAAAGCGGCGCCGGCGACACGGCAACGCCGCGCAGATACGCGCCGTCGGGAATGGGAAGATACTTTCTGAGCGAGGCAAACGCATAGTCGGCCACGGAATCTTTCGCCCAATCCGAAAACGGCGCGTGCGTGTGGTCCTCCGCCAGCAAGACTCCGGGATTTTGCGCGCGCCATGCCTCCCACAAGCGGCGGTCGCGAAGCCCGAAGAAATTTACCGCCAAGACAAGTTCCCCCGCGCGGGGCTTCAGAGTCTCAAAGCGCGGCGACGCCTCCGACGGAAAATCGGAAAAAAACTTCAAGTCGAAAAATTCGGAAAGCCCGCGAACGACGGCCGGACAAAAATACGTCGGCAGCCACAGCGCGCGCCGCCCCTCCAAAAGGGACGATATTCTAAAGAGGGCGTCGCGCCCGCAGGAGAGAAATTCGCAATCCTCCGCAACCGCGGCCGCCGCGCGCGCCGCATTCGCGCCGCCGGACACAAAGCGCGGCTCGGCCAGCGGAGAAAATGGAACCGGCGTTCGGCTGAAAGTCGTCATTCGCCAAATTAGACGCTTTGAAACAAAATTTTTCAATTATTAAAATCTTTCCCGGCGAGCGTCGCACGGCGGCGCGCATAAAAAGCGGCGCGCCACAGGAGGCAGCCGCGCGCGAACTTAAAGCGCAGAAAGCAAACATATCGCAAAGTTCGGGCATTTCCGCCAATGGGCGCGTTCCCGTAAGAAAACCGCCGCCAAATTCGCAAATAAAAAACCGTATCGGCAAACGTTGCAAATTTCCGGAAAACGCTTGACCGGCCGCATGCGTTTCGGTTGGATTAAGACGCTCTTTTTCAATTTAAAAAAGCGGGGGCAAAGCGTCCCGGCGAAGGCGTCCGACGCATGTGCGCACAGATAAAAATTTTTACGAAATCTGCCGCATAAACGGCGGAATTATCCCATTTTTTTTGCGCATTGCGCCCGCGTTTTCGCAACGCCAAAAGGCGTTCGCAAAAACCCGCCACCATTTCTTGTTCCGCATGCAAAAACCCGCGCGGTTCCCGCCGCGCGCCGGACCCCTTCGCCCGCGTTTGGCTTGCCGACGAACTCGCCGTTCGGCGGGAAAATTTCTTACTCCCCCCGCCTCCCTTCCATCTTTGGGATAAATCGAATTTGAGCGCCTACTTTCAGACTTTAAATTTGTCCCCGCGTCTCGCGCGCTGCGGGACGAAACGCACCTTCCAAATAAAAAAATGAAAAAGATCCGCTTTGTAAAACTCGCACTGTTCGCCGCGGCCGCACTGCATTCGGCCGGAATGTTCGCAGACGGCGCCAAGCCCGGCTCCGCCGCGCAGACGGAAGCTCCGGCCGAACAAAAAGTTCCGGTTGAAGCCTCCGCCGGCACGCTCGACGCCTTCGAAGTCACCGCCATGCGCTTTGGAGACTCCATATTCGACATTCCCGTAAACGCCCAAAACATATCCTCCGAAACGATAGAGCAAAGCGGACTCGTCAGCGTCCCCGACGTACTGCGCCGCTACGCGGGCGTGAACACCAGAAACACCGGCGGCTCCCCCTTCACGGCCGAACTGTCCATGATGGGATTCGGGGAAAACAGCGGCCAGCGCGTGCTCGTCCTCGTGGACGGCCAGAGGCTGAACACGCTGGATTTGTCCTTCATAAACTGGGCGCAGCTTCCGCTTGAGGAAATCGAAAACATAGAGGTCATGCGCGGCCCGCAGACTGCGACATACGGAAACTACGCCGAAAGCGGAGTGGTAAAAATTTCCACAAAGCGATGGGGGCAGCCGGACTCCGTAAAAATCGGCGGATTCTTCGGAACGTACGGAGAGTACTCGGCCTACGGGCGAGCCGCGCATTCGACGGACGACTACTACGTGTCGGCCAACCTCAACTACTACCACAACAGCGGATACATAGACAACTCCCTGAACTGGAACAAAACGGCCGGAATAAGCGCGGGGGCCAAGCTCGACTCCAAGAACGAATTTACGCTGTCGGCCTCCGGGGGAGACGAATTTTTGCGCTGGGCCAATCCGCTTTCGTCATACGAACAAATGATGGAAAATCCGACCGGAAATTCCGGAGTCTCCAGCGAGAGCAACCTCAACTTTGCCACAGTCTCCGCGTCGCTCGACAACAGGACCGACTTCGGCGAGGGGTCGATTCAGATGGGCGCAAACATGCGCGACATTGACACCCTATTTCCCTCGTCATGGGGCGACACCTCCAACTCCGTCACCCTCTGGACCGCGTCGTTTACCCCGCGCTACCGCCTGTATTTCGGAGAGGAAAGATTCTCATACGTCGAAGCCGGAGTGGACTTTTACTACGACAACATGCAGTCGAAGCGCTATTCCGACGGAAATTACTCGAACAGAATCGCCTCCACTGACATACAGCGCGCGACCGTCGCCCCGTGGCTCGGCGGCAGATACGCCGTAAACGAAACGGTCTCCCTGAGCGCGGCCGGCAGGTACGAGGCCGCCATAAACGACATCGACCACAACAGCGCGACCCAAAACTACGATGAAAACAAAACTTTCAACGGCCTCGCCGCGCAGTTCGGAATCAACATAAAAATCGAGGAGTCGTGGAACGCGTACTTTCGCTTCGACCAAGTTTACCGCTATCCGGCAATCGACGAAATGGCGTCATACTGGGGCTACGGCTCGGATTCCTTCAACCCGAATCTAAAACCGGAACGCGGACAAAACTATGAAATAGGCGTAAACTTTTCAAAAGGCATATGGCGCGCAAACGCCGGCGCGTTCTTCATCCATCTCGACGAGGAGATAATGTACAACCCGCTGACCTACGCCAATGAAAACATCGGCAGCACCGACCGCTACGGGGCAAACGTAAGCTTTGCCTGCGAGCTTGAAATGATAGGAGCGTCGACCTCATGGACGTTCGTCTGCGCAAAGTTCGACGGCGGACCGTTCAACGGAAACGACGTGCCGCTCGTGCCCGCCATAGTCTCCACCACAAGGGTGTGGGTAAAGCCCGTCTCGTTCTGCCAGCTGGCGGTGGAATACGAATGGGCGAGCGAACAGTACATGGGCAGCGACTTCTCCAACTCAGGCGGCGAAATGCCGGCATATTGGACCGTAAACGTCGTCGCCAATTTCTTCGTTTGCGAAAACGTCCGCGCGTTTCTCGCCCTCAATAATGTCACCGACGAAACCTACGCCACCTGCGCCGTTTACAGCGCGTGGGGCAACAGCTGGTATCCCGCTCCCGGACGCAGCGTGCGCGCGGGCGTTGAGTTTAAGTTTTAGCGCGGCTTCCCGCTTAGCCGCGCTTTTCGTTTGGCGCGCTCTCACGTTTGACGCGGCCTCCGATTGGCCGCCGTTTCCATTCTGTCGACGTTTTCGTTTAGTCGACGCTTTCCTTCAGCCGCGCAGGCCGCAATTAAAAGGCGGCTTGCGCACCGACTGTGGAAAAATTGCGCGCAAAGCCGACCGCAAGAATGTCCCCGTCTGCGAAAGTCCCAGACAGCCGCTTAAATCGCGGCGCAATTAAAAATCTCCTAAAGCTCTCCTCCGCCCCTTTCCGACTGTGGAAGAATCTGCGCCCTTCCCCATTTGTACCCTTCCCCCAATATTCGAAAACGAAATTATCATCGCCTGCGCCGCCGGGTGAACCAAGCACGCCAAACGCCCGCTAACGCCGACTCGCCAACGCTCGCCAATGAACGCGGCGCGGGCGGACGCGCACCGCAAAAAATCGCAATTTCCCGCAGCCGTCTACGGAGGCGGAAGGTGTCGGCTTTGCAAAGCGCAAAAGGCGGACAAATGCGATGCGAATTGCGCCACAAGAAGGGAGCGGAGAAATTCCGCCGCGCGTCATCGGAAAGTTTTTGACGCCGCGCTTTTCTTTTTTCCAAAAAAATGCGCACCCGGCGTGCCTGTCCGCCGATGTCCGAAAACCGACGCGAAAACGTACGTCAACAGATAGAAGGCGAACGAACACACAACCGCCAAAATCAAACTTCCCACTGCAACCGGATACCCGACGTCCCCGCAAATAAAATCCGAAAACGTCCCTATTCTCTCCCAAAACGGCGTGTGCAAATGCGCGAAGGAATCAAGCTTGCCCGCAAATTCCGAAAACGAATACGCCTCCATTCCCAGAGCCTTTACGCCCAACAGATAGTACGCGTAAAACAGGAACGGATCCGTCAGCGGATTCGACGCCATAGTGACAGCCAGCGCCATGACGATGTTGAAGTTCGAGAATCTCCACCTGCGTAGCAGCAGCCATATTCCGAAGCACAGCGTGCTCTGTATCGGTATCGGCAAGAGGGCAAAGAACACGCCCATTCCCAAACTCAGGGCCAAATAGCGCGGATTTCCCATATTCGCCCTAAATTCCCCATAGACATTCTTGCGAAAAAAATCGCAGATTTTTTTTGACAGATCGGACATTTACGCGCGCCGTTCTCCTTGTTGTATTGACAGCCGCTTTCGGAACGGGGCGCAAAAAAATCCGCCGTCGCCGATTTGGCGCACGGGAACAAAATCTCCGCGGCTAAGCGATAACATTGCGCAAGGGCTCATTTTCAAGTTTGTTCCCGCGTTTCGCGCGGCATCGGGCGCGATGTGCGCGCCCGCCGAAAACGAAACGCGACCGCCCGAAAAATTCGGCGCGCGCACGCCGGATTGCCATCGCCCGCGCACGCCGCCCATCGGGAAGAAGTTGCTGTTTTGGCGGCCTTTCCCTTTTCGAAAAAACCGGCCTTTTGCGCCGACCGATATGAAAAATATCAAAAAAACTATTTCTTCACTATGAAGCGCGACTGGAAAATCGCGTACACATCGCCCCCGTCCGGAGAGTGCAAAGACACGTCGCACACGGCGGTCTTTTCGTTGCGAAACGGCACGCGCGCCGAGGCCCAAACCTCGGCCCCGCGGGGACACGGGCGCAGATAGTTTATCGCGGAATTGGAGCTGACGGCCGTCACGTCGCCGGTGTTGACCGCGAGAGCTGCGGCGTAATCGGCCAGCGAAAAGAGAAATCCTCCGTGCGCTATTCCAACGCCGTTTAAAAACTCGTCCCGCGCAAATGCGCGCACGCGGACGCTCCCGTCGGCGGACTCAATCTTCTCAAATCCGAGCGTCTCGGCCAATCTGTCGAAATCCGTATTCGGCATGCGGCAAAAAAACTCCAAGCCCGATGCGAAAAAGCGCAAGGCTTTACGCCCGCGCTTTCGTCCGGGCAAAAATCATATCCTCACGCCAAGCTTCGGGGCGACCTCGTTAAACGCCGCAATCAGGCGCTTCGTCACGGGTCCCGGCTTGCCGGTCCCTATCGGGCGCGAGTCAAGCTCGACAAGCGGTATGAGCTTCGCCGCCGTTCCCGTCAGGAAGCACTCGTCGGCGGTCCACACGTCGAAGCGCGCCAGCGGCTTTTCGCAAACTTCAATGCCGAGCTGCTTGGCCAAATCCAAAACGGTGGCGCGGGTCATGCCGCCGAGCGATCCGCAGCTCACAGGCGGCGTGATAAGTCTTCCCTCAAACACGACAAACACGTTGTCCCCGCTGCATTCGGCCACATATCCCTCGCTATTCAAAAGCAGGCACTCCTGATAGCCGAGCTTCTGCGCCTCGATTTTGGCAAGAATGTTGTTGAGATAGTTCAGGCTCTTGACCATCGGAGGCAGAGCCGCATGGGAATTGCGCCTGGTCGGAACCGTTATGGCCTTCAGCCCGTTTTCGTAAAGCTCGTTGGGGTAGAGCTGAATTTGGTCGGCGATAATTATCAGCTGGGGATCCTCGCAGGTAAACGGCGAAAGCCCCAGCTTGCCCTTCCCGCGCGACACAACCAGGCGAATATAGCCGTCCGTAAGCCCGTTCGTGCGGCACGCGTCGCACACGGCGTCGATGATTTCCTGCTTGCTCCACGGCATGTCCAAAAGAATCGCGCGCGCGGAACGAAACAGGCGGTCTATGTGCTTGTCCAGCTTGAAAACGTTTCCGCTGTACAGGCGGATTCCCTCGAATATTCCGTCTCCGTAAAGAAAACCGTGGTCGAACACCGAGACCTTCGCCTCGTCCTTGTCGTAATACTTTCCGTTTATATATACTTTCATAGTCTTTGCAGTTTGAAATTCCGCGCAACCCCGCACGGCTTCCGAATATCCGGACGCCTTCGGTTTTGTTTCTTGCCGACTACTTACACCCAATCCGCCGGGCGCGTCAACCGAAAATCTATTTGCCGTAGGAATCCTTGAGCGCGACCGTGCGGTTGAATACCGGCATGCCGGGTTTCGAAAGCTTTGAATCCGCCATGAAGTATGCGTTGCGCTCAAACTGCAACGGCGTTCCCGCAGCGGCCTCCAAGAGGGCGGGCTCCACAAGCGCCTCCGTCTCCGACACGGAATTCGGATTGAGAAAGTCCTTGAAGTCCGCGCCCTCCGGAAGATTTCCCATGTCCTCGCGCGTAAAGAGGTTTTCATACAGGCGAACCTTCGCGCGGGCGCAATTCTCGGCGTCGACCCAGTGTATCGTCCCCTTTACCTTCCTGCCGTCCGGAGAGTTTCCGCCGCGCGAGTCCGGATCTATCGCGCATACGAGTTTCAATATGTTTCCGTCCGAATCCTTCACGACGTCTTTGCACCTTAGGAAATAGGCGTAGCGCAGGCGCACCTCGCCGCCCGGAGAGAGGCGAAAATACTTTTTCGGCGGATTCTCGCAAAAATCGGAGCGCTCTATGAATATCCTCCTGCCGAACTTCACCTTCCTGACCCCGGCGGACGCGTCCTCCGGATTGTTCACCGCGTCGAGCTCGTCGAACGTTCCGGCCGGCCAGTTTTCTATTTCCACTTCAAGCGGGTCGAACACCGCCATTCTGCGAAGCGCGGTCTTATTCAAATCCTGCCGCAGGCAGTGTTCGAGAAGCGCGAGTTCCGTGAGGCTGTTGAATTTCGTCACCCCGACTGCCTCGCAAAAATTGCGTATGGCCGCCGGAGTGTAGCCGCGGCGGCGCATTCCCGAAAGCGTCGGCATGCGGGGATCGTCCCACCCCTCGACTATGCCCTCCGACACAAGCTGCTGGAGCTTGCGCTTGCTCATCATCGTATAGGTAAGGTTCAGCCTCGCAAACTCGTACTGGCGCGGCCGAACCTTCAGCGTCTTCAGTATGCCGGTGTTTTCTATGAACCAATCGTAGAGAGCGCGGTGGACGTCGAACTCCAAAGTGCAAAGCGAATGGGTGATTCCCTCTATGGCGTCGCTCAAACAGTGGGCGAAATCGTACATCGGATAGATGCACCACTTGTCCCCCGTGCGGTGGTGGCCCTGCTTTTTTATCCGGTATATGGCCGGGTCGCGCATCAGGAGATTCGGGGAGGACATGTCTATCTTCGCGCGCAGGACGTAGCTGCCCTCCTCAAACTCGCCGGCCCTCATGCGGCGGAATATGTCGAGACTTTCCGAAGGCGGCCTGTCGCGCCACGGACTCGGCTTTCCCGGACGCCCCGGCACGCCGCGATACTCCTTGAACTCCTCCGGAGAAAGCGTGCAAACGTAGGCCTTCCCCGCGACGATAAGCGCCTCGGCAAGCTCGTAAAGCCTGTCGAAATAGTCCGAGGCGTAGAACTCGCGGTCTCCCCAGTCGAATCCAATCCAGCGCACGTCCTCGCGAATCGAATCCACAAAGCGCGTCTCCTCCTTGTCGGGGTTGGTGTCGTCAAAGCGCAGGTTGCACTTGCCGCCGTTTTCGAGGGCCATGCCGAAATCTATGCAAAAGGCCTTCGCATGCCCTATGTGAAGGCAGCCGTTGGGCTCCGGAGGAAACCGCGTGCGCACGGCGTCGGGGGGCAACCCGGCAGCTATGTCGTCCGCAATCGCCTGCCTGATGAAATTCATGGGCTTGTTTTCTTGTCCGCCTTCCATAAGTGTCTTCTATTGTGCTTAATGCTCTATGCCGCAGGCAACAGGCGCATGCGCGCGCGCAATCAAAGTTTCCAGATGTCCCTGGCGTACTCGCGTATCGTGCGGTCGGAGGAGAATTTTCCTATGCGGGCGGTGTTCATGATTGCCATCTTCGCCCAGCGCGGCTTGTCGCGGAAGGCGGCGTCCGCCTTCTGCTGCTCGTCGCAATACGCCTGATAGTCGGCGCACACCATGAACGCGTCGCCCCAGTCCAAAACCGACTTGCGAAGCGGCATGAACGCCGACGGATTCGACGGCATGAAATAGTCCGAAACCAGCCAGTCCAAAACGTCCTTGAGATTCTTGTTCTGCGAATAGTAGTTCCACGGATTGTACCCGTGCCCCTTGAGCGACTGCACCTGCTCGACCGTATTGCCGAATATGAAGATATTTTCGCTTCCCACCGCTTCGAGAATCTCCACATTCGCCCCGTCCAGCGTGCCCATGGTGACCGCCCCGTTGAGGGCAAGCTTCATGTTTCCGGTTCCGGAGGCCTCCTTGCCCGCGGTCGATATCTGCTCGGACAAATCCGCCGCCGGAATTATATTCATGGCCAACGACACGTTGTAGTTGGGTATGAACACGACCTTGAGCTTGTCGTTTATGCGCTTGTCGGAATTTATCCTTTCGCCGACCTTGTTTATCGCATAGATGATGTTCTTTGCCAAATCGTATCCCGGCGCGGCCTTTGCGCCGAATATGAACACGCGCGGGGCGATGTCCAAGTCGGGATTGTGCAACAGCATCTTGTACAGCGTCATTATGTGAAGGAGATTCAGGTGCTGCCGCTTGTACTCGTGCAAACGCTTTATCTGCACGTCGAACATGGCCTCCGGATTTACCTCCACGCCGCACTTTTGGCGGATTATACGCGCCATGTTCTTCTTGTTTTCGAGCTTGACGCGCATGAAGTCCTCCTGAAATTGCGGATCGTCGGCGTATTTTTCCAAGCCGCGCAGAAGGTCCAAATCCTTCGGCCAGCACTTGCCGCCTATCTTCGTGTCTATCAGGGCGGACAGCCCCTCGTTTGCCGCCTTCAGCCAGCGGCGCGGGGTTATGCCGTTCGTCTTGTTGTTGAACTTCGCGGGATCTATTTCGTAGAAGTCGCGCAGAACGCTGTTTTTCAGCAAGTCCGTATGGAGGGCGGCAACGCCGTTTACGCTGAAGCTGCCGACAACCGCCAAATACGCCATGCGTATCATCTTGGGCTGGCCCTCCTCTATTATCGAAAGGCGCTCCAGACGCTTCGGGTCGTTCGGATAGCGGCGCGCAACCTCTCTCAGCCAGCGCGCGTTGATTTCATAAATGATTTGCAGGTGGCGCGGCAGCGCCTTCTGGAACAAGTCCAGCGACCACTTCTCAAGCGCCTCAGGCAGAAGCGTGTGGTTGGTGTAGGCAAAAATCTTTACGCACATCGCCCACGACTCGTCCCAGCCCAGGCCGTGAACGTCCATCAAAAGCCTCATGAGTTCGGGGACGGCTATCGCCGGGTGGGTGTCGTTGAGCTGTATCACATTCTTGCGCGTAAAGGCGCTCCAATCCTTATGCGCGGCAAGATAGCGGCGTATGATGTCCTGCAGGGAGCACGAGACGAAGAAATACTGCTGTATGAGGCGCAAATATTTTCCGTTTTCGGTCTTGTCGTTCGGATAGAGCACCTTCGAGACCGTCTCGCTCATGGCCTTCTGGTGGACGGCCTGCGCATATCCGCCAGCGTTGAACGCGTCGAGGTCAAATTCGTTCGACGCCCTCGACTCCCACAGGCGGAGGAAATTTACCGTCTCCGCGCCGTACCCTACGACCGGAATGTCCCACGGAATGCCGACAATGTCGGTCTGCGGCTTCCAGAGGGGAGCCCAGTCTCCGGTGTCGGTCATGCGGTTTTCGACGGTTCCGCCCAGAGGCACCCTGACTGTGTTCTGCGGGCGGACAATCTCCCACGGAGTGCCGTACTTCAGCCAGTTGTCGGGCGACTCCACCTGCTTTCCGTCCTCGAACGACTGCGTGAAAAGCCCGAATTCGTAATGTATCCCGTACCCGATCGCCGGATAGTTCAGCGTGGCCAGCGAATCCTGAAAGCACGCCGCAAGGCGGCCGAGACCGCCGTTGCCCAAACCCATGTCGACCTCCTCGTCCATTATCTCGTCGAGGTCCTTTCCGAGCTCGCTCAGCGCCTGTCTGGTGACGCCCATCAGGTTTGTGTTCACGAGCGTGTCGGCGGTCAGGCGCCCGACCAGATATTCGAGCGAAAAGTAGTTCACCCTGCGCACGTCGCCGTCGTGAAAGCGCTTCATTGTGCTGATAAAGCGGTTCATCGTGTGGTCGCGCACGGCGAGCGCGGTCGCCACCCACCAGTCGCGCTTTTTTGCCGAAACTTCGGAAGTCGCCAGCGAACATTCCAAGTGCCACAGTATCGCCTTCTTCATGCCCTCGGCCGTTTCGCCGACGTAAAACGGGCATGCATTGGAGTCGGATATGACCTTCTTTTCCTCGTTGGAATATTGGAATTGTCTTGTCGTTTTCATATTTTCGGGAAATTTAAGCCTTAAATAGTGGAGTTTGAACGCCCGAACACAAGCATTTTATAACCCGGATTTCGCCAAACGCTTTCTCGCGCCTTCCCGCGTTTTTTGCGTTTTTTGCGCCAAGTTTGCGAAGAAATGTTATTCGCATTTCCCAACCCGCATGCGAACTCAACCTGCGATTTGCGCCTTTTTGAGGAGCAAATGGCAGAAAGAAAACTCAAGGCGCATTCGCACCGAAAAAAAACGCGCGGAAACTCTACTGAAGGCGCGAGCAATAATTATTGCCGCCCCCGCGCGCGCGTCCGCGCGGGTAATAAATAATGAAAATGGATAACCCGGCCGATTAACGGATAACTGCGCGAACAATGCCGCATTTTGTCCCGGCAAGGCGAATCCCGCCCGCAACCCGCATTTTCCGCGGGAAAACGGGACGCGACGGCAGACGGCAAACTAAATGCCCGTTTCGGATTCCGTCCGGATTCCGACGCCTCAAACGGACGCCTTTTGCAACCCGCATGACTGTCTCGCGCGCAGACGACAACGAAAAATAATTTTTAGCGCACAGCGGCAAGAAGCACGCCAAAAGGCGCAGCAACAAGAAACGCGGCCAAAGGCGCGGAACACATCAAAAAAAATTGCGCAAGTTTCGTTTTGCGCTTTGCGCGCTCTTCAGGCGCAGACCGCGGCAAAAATGGAAAACGGGACGCGCGGGGCGCGCGGATAAAAACCGGAAAATCCGCCCCATGCTTCCAAATTCGCCCGGCATTTTTACTCTATGTTTCCGTCCACCAGCGAGACAATTCTGTCGGCAATATCCAATATGCGGTTGTCGTGCGTGACGAGCACGACGGTCACGCCGAGTTCCCTCGCCATTTTGCGTATAGTCTCCACGACCTCGCGCCCGCTCTTTTGGTCGAGCGACGCTGTGGGTTCGTCGGCCAAAACTATGCGCGGCTTGCGCACCAGCGCGCGCGCTATCGCCACCCTCTGCCGCTGGCCGCCCGAAAGGTGCGACGGCCTTTTCATCGCCTGCTCCGCTATCCCGACCGTCTCCAAAACCTCCATCGCGCGCGCGAACGAACTCGCGCCCGTCTCGCGCGGGTCGAAGGCAAGCGGCAGCTGCACGTTCTGGACGACCTTCAACGAGTTTATCAAGTGGTGGCTCTGAAATATGAATCCCATTCGCCTGCGTATCCTGCGAAGCTGCGACTGGTTTGCGCCGTGCAAACTGTGTCCGTCAACGACTATTTCCCCCTTCTGCAAAGTCAGCTGCGCGCCCATCAGCTTCAGGAGCGTGGACTTCCCCGAACCCGACGGCCCCATTATTATCACAATCTCCCCGCGCGACAAATCCAGATTTACCCCGTGCAACACTTCTTTCGTGCCGTCTCCCTCGCGATAGCTGTGAAAGAGGTTTCTGACCCTTATTATAGATTCGCTTCCAGACATAAAACAGACTGAAATTAAAAGTCCGAAGCGCGATTTTTGCGAGACATTTTTTCGCTTCCGCGCGCGAAAGCGCAAAGCGGCATTCGGAAAGGCAACGCGCAAAAAACGCGCAAAAAATGCCGAAAAAGCGAACTAAAAAATGCCGCGATACTCCCGCGACTGCGCCCGAACAATGCGCCAACGCGCTCTCCGACGCGGCAAGCGGCCAATGCGTTTTATGTTAAAGCGCGGATTCCAACCGGCAACGCAAGAATGGCAACGCCAAAATAAATACGATTCTGAGCGTACAAAAATTTTTCCGTTTCCCAACGCCCGCCCGCGCGATTTTCTCCCGGCAATACTAAAATATTAACAGCTTTAAAAAAAATCAAAATTCCTATGCGCCCGCTTTGAAAACTGGCAAAAATAAAACGGGACAAAATTTTTTCGCCCGCCGCTTGCAAACGCATGCGCGTCCTACGTTAAAACGCAGCCGCAAACAACGGATTACAACGGATTCAAACGGACTATTTTTGGGCGGCATAAAAAAAGCGGACTTTCCGCAAATGGAAAATCCGCAAAACGCCAACTTGGCTATAAAATATTACTTCGCAAATTTGACAATCTCCACGCGGCGGTCGTGCTTGGCCTCCGGGGAATTTTTTGCAACGTCGACAACCGCTCCGAGCTCCCCGCGGGGAATGGACTCCATCTGCGAGGCGTCCGCGCCGATGCCGGCCATGTAGTCGGCAACGGCCTTGCAGCGCTTGTCGGAAAGAAGCATGTTATACTCCTCGGTTCCCCACCAGTCCGTGTGTCCGACGAGAATAATCTTAAAGTTCGGATTCGCCGCAAAAAAGTCCACGGCCTGCTTTACCTTGCCGCGCTCTCCGCTCTCTACGGCGTACTTGTCAAATCCAAAATAAACCGTGCAAACTACGTCTTCAGGCCTGATGTTTTCGGGATTGAAGCCGCCCATGCCGTCGACTCCGCGCTCCTGCAAACCCTGGTCGGCTCCGAGGCCGCTGGAATCTCCGGGCATGTCGCCGTTAAATTCGCCGGCGGCGTTGGACGATTTCGTATCGAGCGGCGACGGCGCGTCAAGCGAATCGCACGCCGCAAGCGCGAAGGCGAAAAGGGAAACCAAGGCGATGTTTATAATCTTTTTCATATTTTTGTTTTTTATATGCTGGAATTTGACTATTTGTCGGAAAAAGTTTCTATTTTGCGCGCCGCTTTTGCAAGTATTTTCTGCCATTATTTTGCGCCGCTTTTCGCGCGGCGTCCGGAAGCGGGAGAAATCGCCCGGAGCCTACCCTTCCCGCCGCAATTTACGCTTCGAAATTTGCGCTTTTGCGGGCGGCGGCGCATGCGGCGTTTCGTCCGCAATCCCCCCGCCTATTTTCCCGACCTCAAATTCGGCGAAATTACCCTTCTTGACTTTGCGAGAGTGACCTTGCCGCCGCGCGCCTCGATTTCAAGCTCCGTGCGCTTCTGCGCCTCGACTGCCTGAAGGTGCAACCGCTCAAGCTCCGCCTGCCGCACCTTTAGGCGCTCGATTTCGGCCTCGCGCTCCCTGAGCAGCTTCTGCAACCTGGTTATCTCAAGCGACGGAACGGGCGTGTCCTTTTTGACATCGCGCAGACGCTGAAGCTCCGCGCGCGTCCTGCCGACGGCTCTGGCGAGTTCGTCGCGCTGCTCTATGAGCTCCACTGAAGCCTTTTGGGCGGCTTCCCTCGCCTCGGCCTCGCGTTCGAGCTGCGCGTTCATCGCGTCGATAATCTGCTTTTGGGTCATCGCGCTGCTGGCCTTCGCCTTTTCGAGCATTTCCCTGGCCTGGCGCGCCTTTTCGAGATTCTCCTCCACGGAGCGCCTGACGGCGTCCGCGCGGCGGGCGGCCTCCATCTCGATATTCGCGCGGGTGTGCACGGCCGCGGATTCGGCCTCAAGAGCCTTCGTGTACGCATGCTGCTGCCCGTACTTGAACACGAGCACGACAACCGTCACCGCCAAAAGCGAAACGGCAAAAATAATCGCCGCATAAAATTCCCTCATCGGTATATGTCCGTAAATTGGAAAGGCAGTCAAACACCGCCGCGCCCGCATTGCAACACATTTTTGGAAGCCCGCAGTACCCGTTTTTCGCGTTGACATCGGCGCAGCTTTGAGACACTTTTAAAAATTTAACAAACAATACGCGCCTATGAAATACAATGTCGTGTGCATGAAGTGGGGGGACAAGTACGGAGCCGAATACGTCAACCGGCTTTACAACATGGCCGCGCGCAATCTCACCCTTCCCTTTGACTTCCACTGCTTTACGGACGACCCGCGCGGGTTGTCTAAAGAGATCGACGCGCGCCCCCTTCCGGAAATGGCCCTGCCGCCCGACAGGGAGCGCGGCTGGAGAAAACTCTCCTGCTTCAAGGCCGACTTCCCCGTTCAGGGGCGCATACTCTTTCTGGACTTGGACACCGTAATCGTGGACAATATCGACGCCTATTTCACCATGGAGGCGGGAGACAATCTGATAGTCATAAGGCATTGGAAGCCGTCGAAAATGCACGGAATAGGCGAGACGGGCGTATTCAGGTACGATTCCGGAACGATGGCGTTTCTCTACGACGATTTCATGGGGGACATTTCCGCCGCAAAGAAGGCCTACCGCCACGAACAGGCGTACGTCACCGACGTCATGGCGAAGCGTGGAAGGCTGTCTTTCTGGCCCTCCGAATGGATGCCGAGCTTCAAGTACAACTGCATGCACCCCTTCCCGTTAAATTACTTTCTGCCTCCCGCGCTCCCGAAAGGGGCGAAAATGGTGATATTCCACGGAAACCCGACGCCGGACCAGGCCATGTCCGGACGCACGCGCGGAACGCTAAAGAGATTCATACGCCACGTGCGCACTCCGCAGTGGCTCAAGGACAGCTGGAAGTAGCCAAACACGCAAGGACGCAAATGACAAATCCCTCGAAAAAACGGGTGCTGGTGCTCGCTCCCCACAACGACGACGAAACTTTGGGTTGCGGCGCGTCGATAGCCAAACACGTAAAAAACGGCGACGAAGTATTCATAGCCATACTCACCTCCATCGGCCAGGACCACCCCGTAATGGCCTCCAACAAGGCCGAGATACGCGCCGAGACTGCGGCCGCCATGAAGGTGCTCGGCGTTCCAATGGAAAACGTCATCTTCAAGGATCTGCCAAACGTCATGCTTTCGGACATTCCGATGTACGAGCTAAACGCCGCCGTGCATGACGTGATATTTCAAGTCCGCCCCAACGTGATGTACATTCCGTTCATGAACGACCTCCACAAGGACCACCGCGCCACTGTCGACGCCGCGATGGTCGCCGCGCGCACGGTCACCGAGACGGGGCGCAACATAAGGGAAATATACATGTACGAAACGCTCTCCGAAACCCACTGGAACATGGACCACGTGGAGGGCGGATTTCTTCCGAACGTCTTTAACGACGTCACAGGATTTCTGAAACTCAAATCGGAGGCGGTTCGCGCGTACAAGAGCCAGCTTAAATTCTATCCCGACGTTCGTTCGGTCGAGGCAATCGAGGCGCTCGCCGTATTCCGCGGCGCGGTGATGGGAATGTGCGAGGCCGAGGCCTTCATGCTCGTGCGCTGCTTAAAGTAATAGCAATCCCGCCCGCTTGCATTTGCGAGGCGGTTAAAGCCTGCGCCGATTGCAATTCCGGTTAATCTGCCCCGCGGCCCGATTGCCGCGCGCCGCTTCACCGTCTTTTTGGCGGCCGCGCCGGCCCCTCGATTTTCGCGCCGCGGCAATGCCGGCCGTCTGCGCAGTCCAACGCGGAAGGCTCCGCCGTTGCCGCGCGCCGAAACGCCGCAACAAATTGCGAAAATCCGGACAAATCCGGACAATGCAAACGGAGCGCGCAAAGCCCGCAAAAGCCGCGGCAAGACGCGGAGCTGCAATATCCCGACTTATTTAAAACTTGCGTTTTTTATTCGAATAGAAAAACTTTTATATTGATGAATATTCTTTTCACATCTGCCGGAAGGCGGGTCGAACTGCTCAAACAGGCGAAGGCGACGCTTTGCGAATACTGCGGCGGAGGCGACGTGATAGCCGCGGACGCCAATTCAAACGCCCCCACGGCGCGCTTTTGCGACAAATTTTTCCGCGTTCCCAAAATCTCCGATCCCGAATACCTGCCGCGCATACTGCAAATCTGCCGCCAGACAAACGCCGACATTCTCATACCCACGATAGACACCGAACTGCAGCTCATAAGCGACAACGCCGACGAGTTGCGCAAGTTCGGAACGCTCGTAAACATATCGAGGCCGGAGGTCGTAAGAATCTGCCGCGACAAATTTTCGACGCACAAGTTCTTTGAAGAAAACGCGATTCCGGCCCCCAGAGTGCTCGACGCCTCCGCGGGCGCCGAAGGCCTGCCCTATCCAATCTTCATCAAGCCCGCCGACGGCTCCTCAAGCATAAACGCCTTCAAAGTGGAGGACGCCGACGAGCTGCGCGTGTTCCTCCGGCGCGTTCCCAACCCGATACTGACGGAGTTCATAGAGGGGGACGAATACACAATCGACGCGTTCTGCGACGAAGACTCCGCGCCCGTCACAATAGTCCCGCGCCTGCGAATGGGCGTGCGTTCGGGCGAGATTTCGCGCGGGCGCACCGTGCGCGACGAGTCTCTCATATCCGCCGCGCGCGCTCTCATAGCCAAGCTCAAGCCGTTCGGGCAAATTACGCTTCAATGCAGGAAAAACGGCGGCGGAATTTTCTTCATAGAGATAAACCCGCGCTTCGGGGGCGGCGCGCCGATGTCGATGGCGGCGGGGGCAAACTCGATTTTAAACCTCATAAGGCTCAAGCGCGGCGAAAAGCCGGCCTACGACGAGACTTGGAAGGACGGCGTGGAATTTGCGCGCTTTGACGACTCCGTCGCATTCAATCTTCCCAGGCAATGATAAAACTCGCAGTCTGCGACTTTGACGACACGCTCGTTCTCGAACGCGACTTCATTAAAAGCGGATACGCGCGCGCCGCGGAATTTCTGGCCGAAGAGGGATTCGCAGAAAACGCGGAGGAGGCCGAAAGCGCGCTTTGGCGCGAATTTTCAAAGTCGCCGAAGAACGTGTTTGACAGGTTCGCAAAAAATTTCCTTCCGGGCGCGCCGTCGGAATTGGCCGAGAAACTGATACAAATCTACAGACTGCACAAACCCCGCATCGCCTATAGGCCCGACGTGCGCGAATTTTTGTCCGGCGCGCGCGCAAGGGGAATGAAGCTTGCAATAGTCACCGACGGGCTGTCCGAGACGCAGCATAACAAGCTCGACGCCGTGGGAGCCGAGCGCGACTTCGACGCGGCAATCGTCACCTCCGACTTCGGCCCCGATTGGGCAAAACCCTCCGTCAAGCCGTTCGAACTTCTGCGCGACAACTTCGGCATACCGTTCGACGAGACGCTCTACGTCGGCGACAATCCCGCAAAGGATTTTGCCATGTCGGCCAAAATACCGATCACAACCGCCAGAATATTGAGAGAAGGCGCAATACATGCCGGCAACGAATATCTGGACGGCATAACGGAGCATTTCCGCATCGCGCGCCTGCCGCAGATTTTCGACGCAATCGGCCGCCCCGACGCGAACGGATAGGGTTGCGACAATATGAAAGGCCGCGCAAATGCGCGCGTCCAAACCGGCGAGGCGCGCAATTTCCGAAATGCGCCAAACAACCTTCCGATACTGCGACACGGCAAAAGGAGAGAGGCGATTATACTTTCATAAATAATCATAATATAACGCCCCGAAAGCGCCCCGAAAAATTCCTTTTGCCGCGACAGTTTTTTCGGCCGCGACAATTTTTTTCGACGAAAACGCCCCTTTGGAGGGCGGAAACAAAACTCCCGCAAGACGCCGCACGGCGGCATACAGCGCCCAAGTTTGCCCGCGCAAATCGGCAGTCAAAAAAGTATCGGTTTTTTATCAAAAGCGTATTTGCATTCGGACGCCGGCAATGCTAAAATCCCCATGAAAAGAGGGGGAAAATTAGTCTGGCAAACCTTTTAAAAAAACGATAAGGAAAAAAATATGAATATGAAAACGCTTACATACGCAATGGCCGCAGCGGCCGCGTTTGCGCTCTGCGCGTGTTCGGGGGTTGACGCAAAGGCAAAAAAGCCCGACCGCGAAAAACAAATAGCGGTGCAAAGCTACACCTGCTACAAAATGAACCTAACGGACATGTTCAAAATGTTCAAGGAGCTCGGCGTAAAGAACGTCGAAATATGCGGGGGCAAACTCGGCGGAGACTATCCGAACGTCGGCGTCGGGCCCAACATGAAGCCCGAACACCTGCAATATCTCAAGGACATCGCAAAGAAAAACGGCATCACCCTGATTTCCTACGGAGTCTGCAACCCCAAAGACGAAAAGGGGATAAAGGCGGTATGCGAATTTGCCAAGTCGCTCGGCCTTAAATTCGTCTCGACCGAATGCGATCCCAAGACGTTCCCAATCTGGGAAAAGTACTGCGGAGAATACGGCATAAAAATGTGCATACACAACCACGCCCGGCGCGACAAAAACCCCGACTACAAGTTCTGGGACTACAACTGGGTGGCAAAGGAAATCGCCCCCTACAAAAATATAGGCGTATGCGCGGACAACGGCGCGTGGGAATGCTCCGGCCTCAACAGCGTCGAAGGGGCGAAGGTTCTCGCGGACAAGATATTCATCGTTCATCTGAAGGACCAAAAGAAGTTCAACGTCCGCAACTCTCCCGCCGTCGTCTACGGCACGGGCGAAGTGGACGTGGCGGCCTTCCTCAAGCAGCTGGACAAACAGGGATTCGACGGCTACCTGATCATCGAGCACGGCAACGATCCCATAGAAGCCAAGCGCGACATAATATCCAGAGACATGGACTTTATAAGAAAGAACTAAACGGACGCGGGAGGAGCGACTCATGAACAGAAAAGATTTCTTAAAAACCGCATCGGCAGCCGGATTGGGCGCAATTGCGCTGCCGAAGTTTTCGCTCGGCGCGGGGCTGGGCGGCGAAAAAATTAAAGTAGCCTTCGTCGGCTGCGGCGGGAGGGCGCGCGGCGCAATCCAAAACATGACGGCCGCCGACGAAAACATACAGATTGTCGCCCTTGCGGACATATTCGAAAAGCAGACTGAAGACTTCGCAAAATCCGCGCGCGAATACGTGGGCAAATCCAAAGGAGCCAAGGCCGACGCATTCTGGAAGGACTATTGGAAAGTGACGCCGGAAACGACCTTCATAGGCCTGGATTCCATCGACAAAGTTCTCAAAACCGACGCGCAGGTGATAGCGCTCGTCACGCCCCCGTGCTTCAGGACGTCGCAGATTGAAAAGTGCCTCAAGGCCGGCAAGCACGTCTTTGCCGAAAAGCCCATAGCAATCGACCCCGTGCAGCTGCGCAAAATATACGACGAGCTGATTCCGCTGGCGGACAAGAAGGGCCTGAAGGTCCTCTGCGGAACGCAAATGCGCTACCACAAGTGGATAGCCGAAGCCGTCGATAAAATAAGGAGCGGCGACATCGGCGACATACTCGCCACAAACTGCTTCAGATACGAGGGCTACTACCTTACCCGCGGCACCTTCCGCGCCATACCGAATTCGGACATGTCGCCCGACGACGTGAAGTACCAGCTGATAAACTGGCTGGGATTCATCTGGACCTCCGGCGACCAAGTGGTGGAACAATACGTCCACAATCTCGACATGGCGCTGTGGGCGTTGGGGGAACTTCCCTACGAATCGATAGGCTCCGGCGGGCGCAGCACAAACCTCAAATTCCCGGAGGAGGGCGACAGGTTTTCGAACGTCCACGCCTATCTCACGTTCAAAAACGGCTTTACCATGAACGCGGAATGCCGGCAGGACAAGGGAACCAGCCCGTTCTCCGCGCTGCACATCTACGGCACGAAGGGAATGGCGAGCCTCACTTTCGGCAAGCAGTATTTCTACGACACAAAGGGCAATCAGGTGTGGGCCTCCAGCGGCGACAGAAAACCCGAACTCGTCTGCGAGCACGAAGCTTTATTCGGCGCAATCCGCAACGGAACTGCCTTTAACACGCTGAAGGCATGCGCGGATTCGTGCTATGTCGCCGTGGCGATTAGGGAGACCTCCTACGCGGGAAAGCGCGTCAAGTGCGAATACTTCCGCCAGAAATCCAACCAGAGCCTCGTTCCGGAAACGCTGTCTCTTGACGGGAAGAAAGCCGTCGCGCCCGTGCCGAATCCCGTGGATTACAAAATACTCTAAAGCCGCGTTAAAACAAAAAGCGGCGGCGCGAAAGAGGCAAAAAGGGCACAAGGCGGCAAAGACCGCCGCGTGCTCTTCCTCTTCGCGGCGGCGCGCAACGCTTGAATTTCAAACCTGTCAACCCGCAAAAAAGGAAACGCAATGGACAATATTTCAAGGAGAACTTTTCTGACTAAGGGCGCGCTCGCCGCGGTATGCGCGCCCGCGCTCGGCACGCTTTTCGGCTGCTGCGGTTCAGACAACGGCGCAGCATGCGCCAAAGCCTCGAAGCCGCCGCGCTACAAGCTGGCCGTCACCGATTGGGACGCCGCAGTGAAAGGGCATCCCAATCCGGACGTTTTTGAAACGGCGAAGCTCGCAGGGCTTGAGGGAATCCAGCTCTCGGCCTCGCGCAAGGACTTGAACGACATCTCGGCAATGTCCGACGCAAACGTCGCCCGCAACAAAAAGCGGCTCGCCGAAACGGGATTGGCCTGCGTGTCGGTGTGCACGCCCTATTCCCACAGATTTACGTTCTGGGAGGATCCGAAAAGCTACGAATACCTATGCAGCGCGGTTGACGCGACGGTCGCTTTGGGGGCGGACAACATGCTCATTCCGTTCTTCGGAAAGAAATCCGCAATGAACAGGCGCGAAGTTGACGGCGATATAAAAATCGGCGGGGAGATAGTGCCGGAATTTCAAAAAGCGGTTGTGGAAAAGCTGAAGGTTGTGGCCCCGTACGCCGAGAGCAAGGGGGTTGTATTGTGCCTGGAAAACAGCATATCGGCGGACGACAACATCAAAGTCATAGACGCCGTTGCAAGCCCGGCGGTCAAGGTGTACTTCGACATATACAACGTCGAGCACTACGGCTTCGACACCGTGGACGCGCTAAAAAAACTTAAAAGCGGATATATCGGACAGGTGCACATAAAGACTAAGGGCGGACTTCTGGACAAGGAGACCGAAATGCCGAAAAACATGGAACAGATCTGGGACGAACTGCTCGACAGCGATTACAGCGGCTGGCTCGTGCTGGAATTTCAGGCCAAGCCCAAGAACATGTCGCGCGTGGAGCTTTTGAAATACAATGCGGACGCGTTAAAAAGGACAAAACTGTTCTCGTAATTTGCCGCGTTGCGCAAGGGTCACAGAAAGCCGCATGATTGCGGCTTTTTTTGCATGCGCATTCTGCCCGCAGTAGCCGCGCGAATTAAAAAGCGGCTTTCGCGGCAAACCGCGCGCGCCGCATCGCAAGCAATTCGCCCCCCGAAGGCGCGCCGCGCCAAAGACGTTTTGAACCTTTCCAAAACGGCCGACCCGAACTTAAATAACCCGGCAGACGCGCTCCAACAAAGCCGCCTAACGCATATTTTCAGACAGAACTTTCGCGCCTACGCCCGCTCAAATGCGCACCGAACCCCGAATTTCTCCAGATTCAATCCCGCCCGAAAAAATTTTTCCAAAAAAATGGAATGTGTTTGCGCAATGCCAAGTATTGGCAAAATCCGAACAGACGACGCCATATTAAAAAAACAAAAAACGCGCTTGCGTCATGCGCGTCGCCTTGCTTTGCGCGCAGCCGCGCACACATGCGACGGCGCAATGCGGAGTATCCAATTTTTCCGCTTTTTAATTTTTTTCGCTTTCTAAATATAGGCGCAAATCTTTTCCCATTAACGCCCCCCCAAAACAAAATCCGCGCCGTTATTCAAAACGCTTCGAAAAAAATGCGAAAACAATCGGACTAAAAGCGATTTTCCTTCCGCCTTAAAAAAAACCGTTGGACGCGCTTTTTTGCAGAAGCCGCATGCGCCGCACGCGGCAGACCGCCTCCAAACCCGGCCGAAAAAACGGCCGCCATGAAGCGGCGCGCGCCGCCCGCATGCCAACGCGCAAACGCGCAATATAGACTTTACAGAAGGAGGCATTTGGAGCTTAATCATGCCGATGAAAAGATACGCCGTCATAATGGCCGGAGGCGCGGGAGAGAGATTCTGGCCGATAAGCAGAATCTCGAAACCGAAGCATCTCTGGAACGTCACGGGCGACAAAAAGTGCCTGCTGTCGCAAACGTTCGCAAGGGTGTCGAAGATCGTTGCCAAGAAAAACGTAATCGTAATTTCCGGGGCCGAACAGCTTGAGGCCGCCCGCAAAGCATGCCCGGAAATTCCGGCGTCGCAGATGATAGCCGAACCCTGCGGGCGCGACACGACGGCCGCGATAGGACTGGCGGCGGTTCTCGTAGAGCGCGCAGCATGCGGCGCGGAATCGTCGTTCGCGGTGTTCCCGTCAGACCATATCGTCGAGGGAGAAAGGGACTTCAAGACCACGCTTTTGCAGGCCTTTGAAGTCGCCGAAGGCGGAGACAGACTGGTGACGATAGGAATAAAGCCGCTCTTTCCCGCCACGGGATACGGATATATCCGCCGCGGCGAAAAGATAAGCACGTCTTTCGGCGACGCCTATTTCGCGCGCAAATTTTGCGAGAAGCCCGACGCCAAACGCGCGGCGAGATACCTGAAAAGCGGAGACTTCTACTGGAACGCCGGAATGTTCGTATGGCGGACGGATTCGATACTAAAAGCCATAGAGAAAAACGCCCCGCAAACTTTTGCAATCCTGCGCGGGGTGCGCGGCAAGCTTGACCGCGGCGCTTCTCTCGACCCGGTTTTGAAACGCGCATATCCGAAAATCGAAAAAATCAGCATAGACTTTTCGGTGATGGAAAAGGCGCGCAACGCGTGCGTCGTTCCGGCGCGCTTCAAGTGGGACGACGTCGGCTCATGGAGCGCGGTGGAGCGCCACCGCAAGCGCGACGGGCACGGAAACGCGGCGGTCGGACGCGTCTTTTCGGAGGACGCCTCAGACTGCATAATATTCGACGCCGCAGGACGCGCCACCGCCCTGCTCGGCGTCAAGGATCTCATAGTCGTCCACGCCGGAGACGCTACGCTCGTCTGCCACCGCTCGTGCGCGGAAAAGCTAAAACGGCTCGTCGGCAAACTTCCGGACGAATATAGATAATTGCCGAAAATGAAAAACGCGCCATCGGTGCAATCGGACATGCCAAACCTCTGCGTTTCTTCCGCGCTTCCGGTTCCGACGCATTGCTTGGCGCGCATACCGGGCGCGCCGGGCGTGCCGGGCGCAGACGTTTCCCGCGCAGTCCGCACTATGGATTCCGAAAGAAAACAGCGCCCGCATGCCGCTTCGATTTCACCTGTGTTGCGGCATTGGCGAATCCGCCGCACAAGCGGCGCGCGCAATGCGGAAGGCCGGAGGCTAAAACGCGCGCAAGAGCCAGCTTTGCAATCTCCGAAACGCCCCGAAGCGACGCCCGCAAAAAATCCGAAAACGCTCCGGCAAACCGCTCCAAGCGCGAAAGAGCAATTCGGATTCGACCGCAATAAAAAAACAAACGCGGCGGCAGTTTTTCCGTCCGCCGCAGATTTTAAACTCGCACAATAAAGTTTACCACACGAATGAAAAAATCCGACAAAATCTATCTGGCCGGACACCGCGGAATGGTGGGAGCGGCAATATTGAGACACCTGCGCAAATCGGGATTCGAAAACTTTGTCACGCGCGCGCATTCCGAGCTGGATCTCTGCGACCAGCGCGCCGTCGAGGATTTCTTCGCCTCCGAGAGGCCGGACGTCGCCATAATAGCCGCCGCAAAAGTCGGAGGGATTTTTGCCAACAGCCAATACCCGGCCGACTTTATCGAAATAAATCTGGCAATCGCCCTGAACTCGATTCGCGCCGCGCGGAAGGCCGGCGTAAAGCGGCTGTTGTACCTCGGAAGCACATGCATATACCCGCGCATGGCGCCCCAGCCGATACCGGAGGGCGCGCTGCTTACGGGCGAACTGGAAAAGACAAACGAAGCCTACGCAATCGCAAAGATAGCGGGCCTGAAGCTGTGCGAATTTTTCCGTCGCCAATACGGATTGCTATACCACAGCGCAATGCCGACAAACCTTTACGGACCGGGCGACAACTACCATGAAAAAAATTCGCACGTCCTGCCCGCCCTGATGCGCAGGTTTCACGAGGCCAAAAAAAACGGCCTCAAAGAGGTGGTCTTATGGGGCACGGGAACTCCGCTGCGGGAATTTTTGCATGTGGACGACCTCGCAAGCGCATGCAAATACCTGCTCGATCTTGAGAATCCTCCGGACTTGGTAAACCTCGGCAGCGGCGAGGAGGTAAGCATACGCGAGCTTGCCGAAATAATCGCCGAAACCGTGGGATATGAAGGCAAAATCGTTTTGGACCCCTCAAAGCCCGACGGAACGCCGCGCAAACTTTGCGACACCTCTTTGCTGCGCTCCCTCGGCTGGAAACCCAAATACGACATTCGCTCCGGCGTGCGTTCCGCCTATCAAGACTTTCTGCGCGAACTCGCAGACGGAACGGCGAGAATGTAGCAGACAAATGCGTCGCAGAATTTTTCGCACCCTACGTGCGGCGCATAGATATATCGGTTTTGCAACGTTCGGCGTTTTCGCGAAACGCCATTTTTTCGCGCGCGAGAAAAGAACTCCAAACTCTGCGAATCCGCAAACGCCCGCACGGGACTTGGGCGCAATCGAAATTCCGTTGCGATAAAGAAACGCACGCCGCAATGTGCCGCTCGCATATCGTAAAAATGCGCCGCAAAAACACCGCGCAAACGGCGCGCACAAAACGGCAAGAACTCCGCTTTCGCGCGCGGAACAACTGGCATTGCTCGAACGCCGCAAACAAAGCTGAAGCGTTCGGTTAACAACCGAAAAATCGGCGGCTAATTTGACTTGGACGGAGACGGCGATTCGGAAGGCGGGGGAAGATGAGGTTGATTCCCATGCACACCGCAACGCGCCGCTCGCATAGCGCAAAAACGCGTCGCAAAAAAAACACCGCGCAAATGGCATGCGTAAAACGGCAAGAATTTCGCTTTCGCGCGCGAAACAACCGGCATTGCGCGAACGCCGCAAACAAAGTCGGAGCGTTCGGTTAACAACCGAAAAACTGGCGGCCAATTTGACTTGGACGGAGACGGCGATTCGGAAGGCGGGGGAGAGATGAGGTTGATTCCCATGCACACCGCAACGCGCCGCTCGCATAGCGCAAAAACGCGTCGCAAAAAAAACACCGCGCAAATGGCATGCGTAAAACGGCAAGAATTTCGCTTTCGCGCGCGAAACAACCGGCATTGCGCGAACGCCGCAAACAAAGTCGGAGCGTTCGGTTAACAACCGAAAAACTGGCGGCCAATTTGACTTGGCAGAGACGGCGATTCGGAAGCCGGAGTGAGGTCGATTCCCATGGACACCGCAACGCGCCGCTCGCATAGCGCAAAATGCGCCGTAAAAAACACCGCGCAAATTGCGTCCGCAAAACGGCAAGAATTTCGCTTTCGCGCGCAAAACAACCCGCATCGCTCGAACGCCGCAAACAAAGCCGGAGCGTTCGGTTAACAACCGAAAAACTGGCGGCTAATTTGACTTGGGCAGAGACGGCGATTCGGAAGGCGGATTGCCTCCGCCACGCCGCGCGCTGTCGAGCGGGGGAAGCGTCATCGTCGGACGGGTATCCGCACGTCCGGCCGAGTCGCCGGAATCCGAATCCGCGTCCGAATCGGCGCGCCTTGAGGATTCGTCCTGCTCGAATATTATCTTTCTGCGGCCCTTGTTATAAATTATGCGCGGAGCGTTAACGCGGGTGTTGTCCTGCGTGTTAACCACCGTGGGATTTTCGGAAAGCACTATCATCTCCTCGTCCACATACAAATCCGCGCGCCCGCATTCGACCTCCTTAAGCGCCTGCGACATCTTGACGTTGCCGCGCATGATTATCTGCACAATCTCTTTCTGCGCGCCCGCGCGCGGAGGCTTCATGACGACCTCAATCCTGTCGCATTCTCCGTCGAGATCAGTTCCCGTAATAGAGACATTTCCCTCGAAGAAATATTTGTCTGCGCCGTCCGGAGACGACATCAGCCATTGCCTGTCGCTTTTTATGACGGTGTTGGAGGGCTTTTTGCCGGAGGCCAGCGAGGAATCCAGACCCAAATTTCCGGTGGGCGGGAGGGTGACGGACGGACGTTTGCCGGGATTGTCCGGGGAAACCGAGAGCTCGACATACCTGTGTTCCGACTTGTCCGCGCCGTCAGTTTCAAGCCTCGGATAAATCGTCGCAATCTCCGAATCGGCCTCGTATCCGCGCTGCCTTAGGCGCACATTGTTCGACGCCACAATCTTATTTACGCGCGCGCTTCCCTTGCCGTCGGACTTTGCGAAAACCTCCATCTTTTCGCAGGTCGCCACGGCGGAATCCGAGTCTATGCGCACGTCGTTCAGGAATGTGAAAAACATGTTTTCGCCATTTCTGCTAAACTGGAGGATTTTGGAGCTTACCACCGTCGGCGCGCTCCGCTTTCGGGAAGCGGCCGGGCGGGCGCGGGCGGGCGCCTTTTTTGCGGCGGGCGCGGAGAGAGCGCGCCTGTATTCGGCCGACGCCAGCTCGCCGCTTATTTCTAGGCGAACGCGGGAATCCTTCCTCCCCTCTCCCGTTTTTTCCGACATCGGCTCCGAAAGGGCGACGCCGCTGTTCTTTTCCCTTTGAAAAATTATCACCGCGCTCTTGAGCGTCGTTCCGCGCTTTGAATCGCGCAGGCTGGCCCTGCCGGTCAGCCACACCTCGGACTTCTTCGGGAGTATTTCTATATTGTCGGCAACCGCGTCGCCGTCGTCGTTGGAGAACTTGACCCTTCCCTTGCCCTTAATGGAGTCTATTTCCGCCTTTGAATCTCCGCCGCCTTTGGAAAACGCTGTCATTTCGTCGCACGCGGCGGTGAAGTCCGGAGCGGACACTTTGACGTTTCCCTTAAAATCGAACTCGTGCCTGGCGTCGGCGTCCCTCATCTCGATATTGTCCGCGGAAATGACTATCGTCTGCTTGCGCCCCTTGTCGTCGACATGCAAAAGAACGGCGCGCGCGCGCGCGCTGTCGGAGGAGCGGGAGATCACCTTCTTGCCGGATTTGTCCAAAAAAATCTTGTCGCCCGAAAGCGTAGCCTTGCTGGAGGCGTCGTATATGCTTGGCGAATCTCCCAAGAGCGCCGTGGATTTCGACGGAACGACAAACGCCGAACCCGACGAGGCCGAAAGTTTGTCGCGCTCGATTTTCACGTTGCCCTTTGCCGAAATGTCGCGCACGCCGCCGCCGGACTTCGGAGCCGTCACGACCATTTCATCGCAGGCTATCTTCATGTCGCCGGAATCGACGCGCACGTTTTTTTCGAGGCCGAAAACGTTGTTTTCGGCGGAATGATCCAGCGAGGCAAAGTCGGAAAACAGCCGGATTGAATCGGACTTTTTGGAAGAGTCCCCCTTTTGCGGAATGTCCTTCGCGCCCTCCGCGGGAACGCCGCCCACGGGAGATGCGGAAGTTTCCGGGACGGAAGGCGCGGCGGAGGAATCCCCCGGAGCGGGCGCAGCGGAATGGGACGTCCCGGACGGCGGGGAAGCCTTTGGGCGTCCGAAAAAATTTATCTTTACGTCGCCGAACACGCGCACGATTTTTTTTGCGCCGTCCCAATCCCAACGCGAGCCGGACAGCGAAAATTCGTCCGCCTTCACGCCTATCGGAGACTGCCCGGTCACCGCTTTGGTGGACGGATTCACCCGCGCCAGCGGACTGGTTATCTCGGCCCTCATGCGCGACTTGGCGTCGGCATCGTAAAGGCGCAGGCGCATTCCGTCTATGTCTATGCGGGACTCGTCCACATAAGTGGCCTTGTCGCCGAAAAGCTCCCACTCTTTGCGGCCGCTCTTGTCGTCAAAACTCGGAAGCTCGAAGTTTGTCATGTCGCCCACAAGCATCGTCGTCTGGCGCCGCGCGGCCTCCGCGGAGACCGCTGAAACCGCCGAAAGCGCCAGTGCGCAAGCCGCCGGCGCCGCGAAAATTCGCGCCAGAACGCGCCAAAAAACTTCAAAACTCGATTTCGACATCTGCGTTTGCCGCATGCTATTTCAACATTTCCGCAATCATTTTTCCCACGCCCTCGTCAACCTCGGAGATGTCTGCCGCGCTCATGTACGCAGGCGTGGAATAAACTCCGAACTTTTCGTCGCACACGAAATCTTTGGGCGAGCACTCCACATGTTCGGCTCCCATTGCGGCGAGCGCCGCGGCCGTATCCTTGTCGGAGCCTATCGTCAGGCGCACGCCGCCGCCGATAACCTTCGCCGCTATGACGGGCGAAATGCAGACAAACGCCGTTTTCTTGCCGGCGGCCGCCATCGCCTTTATCGCCCGTTCGACGTCGGCGTTCACGGAACAGCCGGCGCCGTCGCGCGCAAATGTCGAAAGATTTTTCGCCGCGCCGAATCCGCCGGGAAATACAAGCGCGTCAAACTCCGCCGCATTGAAGCCGGAAAGCGGAAGGACGTTCCCGCGCGCGATTCTCGCGGACTCCTCCATAACCCTCCTGACGCCGCCCTCGCACGCGCCGGTCATGTGGTTTACGACGTCGGACTGCTCTATGTCCGGCGCGAAGAACGCCACGCGCGCGCCGCGCTTTGCCAGATTGAGCAACACGCAGACCGACTCGTGTATTTCCGATCCGTCATACACTCCGCAACCCGACAAAACCACCGCAACGCTCTTTGCATTCAAACCGTCTTTCATAAGCTATCCCTCTTTACATTTTGCAATTCGACCCGAAACCGGAACGGCAAACAGCCGGGCATTCCGGCGAATGAAATCCATATTGCAAGTCTCAACTTTTTTCCCCGGTCGGCAAGCCATAAATGAGCCGCATTCCGCCGACGCCGGAAACCTCCGGCAAAGAACGCCGCGCAAAACCGCCCGGCAAAAAGCGCAATCGCCGCAACACCGGCGCGCAAACTGGCAAAGGCGTTCTTCGGCCCCCTCACACTTCCAGCGCGAGACCGTCATAGGCCAAATGGCAGCCCTTCGGAAGCCTGCCCTCCCATACGCCGTAATCTATGTGGGAAGTCATGTGCGTAAAGTAGGTCGTTTTCGCCCCAATTATATCGGCGGATTTCACGGCCTCCTCAAGCGACATGTGCGAGGGGTGCGGAGTGAGGCGAAGCGCCCCCAAAACGAGCAAATCCGCTCCGCGCGCCAATTCGACAGCCTCGCGCGTCAGCAGTTTGCAGTCGCAAAAATACGCCAGCTTTTTTTCGCCCTCCTCAAATACCAAGCCGAGCGTCTCTATGTCGCCGTGGGGAAGCGGCGCGCTGCGCACGCGGCAATCCGGCGCAATTTCCAGCATTTCCGGCATGGGCGCAAGTTTGAAACACGGATACCCCCTCTGCGCGGGCGCATCGCCAAGCGCATACGGGAACATCGCCCTTATCCGCTCCAGCCCGTATTCGTTTGAATATACCGGAAGGCGGTTTGACGGAAGCTTGTCGCAAAAGCGGCGCAAATCGTCCATTCCCGCGATGTGGTCGGCGTGTCCGTGGGTGAGAATGAAAAGATCTATCCAATCTATGCTGTTTTGAAGGCACTGAATTCTAAACTCCGGCCCGGCGTCCACCTGTATGCGCCTGCCTCCCGCCTCGACATGGACGTTCGAGCGCATTCTCCAATTTTTCTTGTTGGAGAGATCCAAGCCGCTGTTGTCAAAGCCTATCACCGGAACGCCCTGCGACGTTCCGGTTCCCATGAAAGTCAATTTCATATTGGCCGCATTTTTTTTCATTTTTACAAATAAGGCAAAATTTTTTTCGCGCCGGCGCCTAAAAGACGGATATACTAACAAAAAAAACATCGTCCGCAAATAAACCGAAAGGTTTGCCGCCGATATTTCAGGCGAATCCCAACCCGAAAATATCCGACCGAATTTCAAACGGGCAACGCCGCCTTAACGGACAAGATATTGAAGGATTTTTCGCAAGAGGAAAATTTTTTCATCGGAGCGCGCCGCCCCGCGGTTCGGATACCGAAAAAAAATCCCCGCGCCCTATGAAAATAAATTGCGCAAACTCGCTAAATTCCGCAAACACGCCGCAAATCCGAAAGACTCCCCCTTTTAATGCGCGCCCCGCGCGCGCAACAGCCCGCCGAAAATTTCCGAAAGCGCCCCCTGCGACATTGCCTTAAAAAAACAAACTCCGCAATACGCCGCAGACAAAATTTTGCGCGACATACGCGTTGCAAAATTTTTCAACGCGCAAAAAAAAATCCCGGTCTTTGCGACCGGGATTTCAAGATGGGCAAGCCGGCCTTTAGGCCCACTTGTACTTTCCGGGAACCGGAACCTTGACGGGATTGAGAGCCTTCAGATTCATATCCTTGGGCATCAAATCCTGATTCGCCTTTGCGACATACGCCTGATACTTGAACTTCTGTCCGGAGAAGGCGCTTTCGCGGCCGGCAATGGCGACAAGATTCGTGTTCAACAGCGGGCGCAGCGCATTGACGCGCTGTCCGTTGCGAATGGACTTAAGCAGCACGACGTGTTCGTTGATATACGGGTCGAGACCGCCGCTTTTTGCGCGCATAATTTCCTTGCCGGTCTTTGCGTCGACAAAATTCCTGCCCATGTTTGCGATTACGCCCTTCGAGAGCGTCACTCTCTCGCTGACATCGCCGGAAGCGCCCGGATCCTGCTGGCAGTAGCTCTGCATTCTCAAGCCCTGGCCCATGTTGTAGTCAATCTGGAAGTGGCTGAAGCGGTCGCCGTGCTTGGGAGCCTCAAGCTCGTTGGAGCGGCCGCCGAGCCCGCGAAGATCCTCCGGGAAACGGTTGTCGCCGAGCACCCACATGAGCACGTCTATATTGTGGACATGCTGTTCGACAATGTGGTCTCCGGAAGTCCATATGAACGCGCCCCACTTGCGGATTTGGTACTCTATGGAGCTGATGTCCAAATTGAGCTTGTCGATATTCGCCCCGCCGACATAGTAGCCCGCGTTCCAATAGCACTCCATGGAGATCGGCTCGCCGAATTCTCCGTCCTGGATTCGCTTTACCATGTCGGCATAGCGGTCGGCATACCTGCGCTGATTGCCGCAGACGACGGTCAGCCCCTTCTTGTCGGCCTCGTCGGCGAGCTTGTACATCTTGCGCGCCTGCGTTATGTCGACGGCTGCGGGCTTTTCAAGAAAGGCGTGCTTGCCGGCGGCGACTATCTTTTCAAAGTGCGGAGTGCGGAATATCGGCGGAGTGGCGTCTATAACCACGTCCACGTCCTCCTTGAGGAGTCCGTCAATGGCGTCGAATCCGCTGAACTTTTTGACCTTGTCGGGCTCGACGATTTTGGCGGCGTCCGCGTCGTCGATTTTCGCCTTTTTCATGTTGTTCTGAATGCGCTTAAAGGCGTTCTCGGAGCGGTCCCCGAACAGATCCGCAACCGCGACAAGCTTTATGTTTTTATCGGCCGTGGCCATATTCGCAAAAGCGCCCGTGCCGCGCCCGCCGCAGCCGACAAGTCCCACTTTAATCGTATCGCTGCCCTTTACGGCCGCGAACGAAAATTTCGGCAACAGCGCCGCTGTCCCCGCGAGGGAACCGATCTTAACAAAACTCCTTCTGTCCATCATATTTTCCTTTCTTTTTTACATTGGCAGTAAGTAGAGTGGATTTCAAAATTACAATTCTTCACGTAAAAATCGTCAATAAAAAAATCGGATTAAAGCACATGCCGATTTTCGCCTCCGCAATGCTGAAACTTGAAGCGCGGGTTCGCAAGTCGAACATGCGCAAAGGGGCAGCAAGAATTTCCGGAATATAGGAGAAACTGCCGATTAAAGAAATTGCGGCCGATTCGGGATTCAACTCCGGCTTTGAAGACATTTTTTTGTTGGCTTCTCAAAAAATAAAGCGGGATTCGGAACGCTTCTGCGGGTGCGTAAAAATTTCGCCGTTTAGCCTCGTTCCGCAGACGGGACATTCCGAAAGTATTAACGCGCGTCCAACGCGCCCAAATGCGGAGGGCGCAAAAAAATGCCGAAAAAACGCAAGACCTCCCCCTCCCTTCCCGACGCGGCTTCATTGCAATCGCCGCATCGAAAATCTCCGAGCCCAACATCTTTGAAAGGCGCAAAGTTTTCCCAAATGCCGCTTCCATTTTTGAAAAATCAAGACACGCGATTCGGCGCGCGCGAACAAAAAAGCTGCCAACCGTCCAAACTAACGCCCTCATGCCCGCAAATTCCGCGCGCAAAAAAGTGCGAGGAAACGCCGATGCGCTACGATGCGCAGCATCTCCCGCCGAAGGACGAACGCGCGGCGGACGCATATTCGCCGAAACGCGCCCAAAGTGCGCGCATTAAGCCGTTCCCCCCCCCGCCGCGCGCCTTGCAACGCAAGCGCGTCCGCGCAACACACAGTACGCCTTGCAACGCGGACGCCTTGCGGCCGTCTGGGCAAACTTCGCCGCCCATGCGGATTGCCCGAAAGAATCCCGCCTCACCCGCAGAAATTTCGCCTTAAAAAACGCGGGAAGAAAGCGGTGGCGACTTTTTCGCGCGCTCAGGCGCGAAAGCGCGCGGGAATGTCGAGGCCTCTGGATTCGGCAAAGTCGAGCATGTCGGCATTCAGGGGCGCGCGAAAGCGCGCATTCGCAAACGCGCACGACAAATCAAGCTCATAGGCGTGCAGAGCCTGCCGCGGCATTGGCAGAATCTCCGCCATTTCCGGAGTATAGCCCTTCTCTATAAAATCGAGATACAAAGTTTCGTCCGGCCCGTAGATTTTATCGCCGACAACCTGATGGCCCGCCCACTGCGCGTGCGCCCTTATCTGGTGCTTGCGCCCCGTCAGCAACTCCGCCTCCGCCAGCGTGCACGGCTCGAAATCGGGATTGCGCGAGTGCGCGAGCGGAACAAAGGCGGTGACCGCATACCGCGCGGAGGGTTTGCGCACCGCGCAGCGCGTCTTTATGGCGACGAGCGAATCTTTGTCGTCGGCCAAAGGCTGCGCGACCGTGACGCGCCACTTGAGACTGCCGCGCAAAATTGCCAGATACTTTTTCTTCGCCCCGCCGCCCGCGTCCACGGACTTTTGCGCAACGCTTGCGGCGGCGCGGTTCTTGGCGAGCGCCACGACCCCGCTCGTCTCCCTGTCGAGCCTGTTTACAAGGTGCAGCGTGTCCGCCTTCAAATATTCGCGCGCCGCCCCCACGAGGCTGGAAAGCGGGCCGTTTTTCGACGGGTGGCACACCAGCCAGCCGGGCTTATTCAACACCAAAAAATTTTCGTCCTCAAAAATTATCCAGGACGGAAACTCCCCCATGTCCACCAGCGGCGCGACTGCCCCGAACGCCCCGCCGGCGGCGCCGGAATGACGAGAATCTTCCATAGCGCGCTCCGCCGCCTATCGGCCGCGCCTCCTTCCGCGCTTGTCGCGCGGCCCCCTGTTGGAGCCCGGCAGCGCCCGCGCGGAATTTGCGCGGCGGTTGCGCCTGGCGGCCCTAACGTCGTTGTGCCTGTCGCCCCTGGAGAGCATGAAGTCTATCTGGCGCTTGTACCTGTCCACAGACTCCACCTCCACCAATACCTTGCCGCCGACCTTAAACGCCGTGCCCGTGCGCCGGCCGCAGAGCTGCGTTCCGCTTTCGTCCAGGCGGTATATGTCGTCCATCAGGCTGTGCACGTGCACAAAGCCGTACGCCATAGACTCCGTCAGCTCCACGAAAAATCCGTGGTTGGAAACCGACGTTATCAACGCCTCGAACGACTCTCCGGAATTCAGCTTGCGCTCGAAAAATTCCATGAGCTTTATCTTGCGCGAGTCGCGCTCGGCCTCCGCGCTGTTCTGCTCGGTGCGCGATATGTGCGCCGCAGTCTGCGCAAGCGAAGCGACAGAGGCGATCGCCGCGCGCCTCGACTGTCCGTTCTCGGAAATGAAGTCGAACGCGCGGTGGACGGTGAGGTCGGCAAAGCGGCGTATGGGAGACGTGAAATGCGCGTAATAAACCTTGTTCAGCCCGTAGTGGCCGTCGGGAGTCTCGCGGTAAACGGCGCGTTTGAGGCTTCGCAGAAAGCGGGTTTTCAATATGTACCCCTGCGGGTGGGCGTTTATCTCGGCCAAAACGCGCATGACTTCGCGGCGGGAAGTGAGGTCGCCGCAGACTATGCCGTACGCGGCAAGCTCGTCGCGCAATTCGGAGAGCTTTTCGGCGTCGGGCTCGTCATGCACGCGCGAGATGAACGGAATGCGGCGCGAAAACAATTCGCGCGCAACGGCCTCGTTGGCGGCGAGCATAAACTCCTCGACAAGCTGGTGGCTCTCGTCGTGGACTATCTTTTCGATTCTGTCGGCGTATCCCTCGGCGTCGCAGTATATCTTGACTTCCGGTATTTCAAGCTCAAGGCTCCCGCGCTTCATTCTGCGCTTGCGCAGGTGGGAGGCGACGCTCCACAGGTGGCGAACCATCGTGCGCAGCCGCAGCAAAAACGCGTCGTCGCAGTCGCCCAGCGGCCGTCCGGCAAATCCCGTCCGGCGTTCGCCCGGATTGCCGATTTTGCGGATTTCGTCCAGCGAATCCAATTTCAAAAGCGCGTTGGCCTGCTCGTAGCTGAGGCGCTTCACGCTGCGTATAACGCTGTCGGCAAACCTCACGCCGAGGCAGTCTCCCGAAGCGGCAAAGCGCAAAAACACGCTCTTTACGAGCCTGTCGCTGCCCTCTACAAGGCTGCATATCCCGTTGGACAATTCAAACGGGAGCATCGGAATCACGGTGCCCACAAGATAGGTCGAGTTTCCGCGGCGGCGAGCCTCGCGGTCGAGCGCGCTCCCCGGCCGGACATAGTACGACACGTCCGCTATGTGGACGCCCACCTCCATGCCGCCCTGCGGGTGTTTCCTCAGCGAGATCGCGTCGTCGAAATCCTTAGCGTCCTGCGGGTCTATGGTTATGGTGTATTCGCCGCGCAAATCCACCCTGTTTTTAATGTCGCGCGCCGAAACTTCGGCGGGAATCCTCTCCGCCTCGCGGCCGACGCTCTCCGGAAACGAGTCCTCAAGGCCGTACTTTAAGAGTATGGCCTTGTATTCGGACATCGGCGTATGGCTCTCGCCGAGATTCTCAACTATTTCGCCCGACGGATTGATGTGCCGCTGGCGCCACTCGTTCAGGCGGACGACGACCTTGCTGTTCTCGCGCGGGACGGGAAACACCCCGGAGGTCTCCGGAGCCGGAACTATGATGTCGTAGAAAAAATGCGGGTCGTCCGGCACGACGTGCCAGAAGTTGTAGGAGCGCGTAAGCGTGCCCGTCACCCTGCTGTTGCCGCGCTCAAGTATCCTTATTACTTTGCCGTACTTTTTCCCCTCCGGAGACGCGAACGACTTGCCCTTGGAAAAGCGCGCCCGCTCCCCCCTGCCGCGGCGGCGGTCGTGCGCGGAGGACAGTATGCGAACCAAAACCTTGTCCTTATTGAGCGCGATTCCGGTGTCTTCGGGGCGTATCGTCACGGGAGGCTGGCCCTCGACGTAGAGGTCGGCCCAGCCGCCGCCGCGAAACTCCATTACGCCGGGCACGAGATCGAGGTCGGAGCTGGCTCCGAATTTGTCGCCCTTGACGCGCGCGATGCAGCCGTCGCTCAAAAGCCTTGCGAGCGTCCGCCGCAGCGCGGGGACGTCGCCCTTTTTCAGCCCCAAGCTTTCGGCCAGCTGCGCGGCGGTTTGGGGAACGTAGTCTTTGCTTCTCAAAAGCAGAAGCAGTTTTTGGGAGAGTTCATCGAAGTCCATAGTGCGCAAGGTAGCGTGTCATAAAAAATTTTTAAGCTCCATCGGAATCAGGAGGAGGAAGGAAAACAAAGCCGAAAACGCGACGGCCGCGCAGAGGCGGGAAGGCCGCAATTTCTCCGCCCACAAAAGCGACGTCAACAGTATCTGAACGGCGAACACGAGCGTGCCGAGGGCGAACTTCAGCATGTACAGCGGCGGCGCGGAGCCTTCGGAAACGAAGCTTCTGGCGCCAATCGCGCCGAGAACCATCGCCGCAAACATCAGCGCGGAAGAAACAGTAAGCGACCACTTGCAAAACGACAGCAGCCTCTTGAGCGACGGCGCGTCCGGAAACGCCGAATCCGCGCATTTCCTGCGCAGCGCGCGCGCCTGCGCAGCGTACAGCGCCGACACCGCCGCCGCCAGCGCGAACGCCGCATACGAAAATATCGCCAGCGCCGCGTGCGCCGACGACACCCTTCCCAAATCCGCCGCCGCTATGCCGAGATTTGAAAAGAACAGCGGACACCCCGCGGGCAACGCGAGCAAAAGCGCCGCCGCGGGCATCGAGAAAAAAAGCAGCGCGCTCGTCTTGAACGCCGCAACCCCCGCAAGCTGGACAAATACGAACGCCCACACCAAGCTAACCAAAATTTCGTAGGGATTCCCCACCGGAAGCCGCGACACCGCAAACGCATACCAGCACAACATGAACGTGTGCGACGCAAACCCCAGCCGCGCGGCTCCCCGCGCAAGGCGCCGCAGCCGCTCCGCATTCCGGCCGAAACAAAGCAGGGCGAAGCTCGACGCGTAAAGCCCCGACGTCAGCGCGAGAAAAAATACAACCGCTCCGAAAATGTCCATACTCAACCCATGGATTTGAAAATTTCCAAGACCGCCTCCGCATGCGCGTCGGAATCGTTCAGCGACGGGACAAGCTCCAGGCTCTCCCCGCCCCTGCGCGCAAACCATTCCGCAAGTTCCGACCCTATTTCCACAAGAGTCTCGCCGCAATCCGCCGAAAAGCCGGGGCATATCACCGCAACGCGCCGCGCCCCGCCCTCCAAGAGCCTGCCGCAGACCTCCTTCGCCGAAGGCTCCAACCACCTGCCGCGCCCCATCTTCGACTGCCACGCCACGGGAAACGACTCCAATCCGCACGCGCGCGCAAGCAGTTTCGCCGTCGTCTCGCACTCGGCGCGGTAGGGAGTCTTTTCAAGATGGGACAGCGGAACCGAGTGAAACGACGCCACAGCCGCGTCGACCCCGCGCTCCAACGCCGGCTTCAGGCTTTCGGCAAGCGCGCGAATATACGCCGGGTGCGCGCAGTACGAATCCAAAAACCTGAAATTTTCGCCCCCCCTCATCTGACGCCGCGACTCAAGCTTGGCGGACACGGTTGTGCTGGACGCATTTTGCGGATAGAGCGGCAAAAAGAAAAAATCCCGCGCCCCGCGCTCGCGCTCCGCGCCGACCGCGTCGGCAATCGAAGGCGAGCCGTAGCGAAAGGCCGCCCTCACCGACACCTCCGGCAAAAGCTTCCCGACCTTTTCGGCAAGCCCGCGCGTGTAAAGCCGCAGAGGGTGTTCGCCGCCGATGAAAATCGGAGCTATCCTCGACGAGTAGCCCGCCGCCTTCCCGCGCGCGATGGCGGCGGCCAGCGCGCGGCGCAGCAGAAAGTTCAAAGGCATCACCTCCGCGTCCGACAAAAACGGGTAAAGAAACGAGCGCGCCGCCTCCGGAGTGGGGCTCTCCGGCGCGCCGAGATTTATCAATATCAGAGCCGCCTTCAATTCTTCCGTTCCAAATCCGACAAAATTCCGTCGGCCAGCCTGTCCGCCGCGGCGACCGTGTTGTCTATGCACGAACTCACGCCGACGCCCCCGCGAAACGCGCCGATTACGGCAATGTTGCCAAGCGATTTTTCGGCCTCGTCAATGGCGTCGAGAAATTCCTGATAGCCGACGTTGTACTGCGCTATCGCATGCCGCCAGACAAACAGCTTTCTGAACGCAGGCTCGCCGCGCACTCCCAAGAGTTTTCGCAGATCGGCCATGACGACTTTCTCCATCTCGTCCTGCGGCAGAAAGGCCAATTCCGGATTCCTCATTCCGCCGACATAGTTCGTCAGCGTGACAAAGCCCTCCGGAGCGCGTCCGGGAAACAGGCTCGACACAAACAGGGATCCCAATATCGAAAAGCCCTCCTTCTGCGGCAGCAGCAATCCGAACCCGTCCAACTTGTGAGCGACGTCCTTTCTGGCAAAGCCCAGCGTGAGAGTGGCCACGGGAGCGTACTCTATTCTCGACAGCGGCTTCAAGGCCGCATCGAGCGACCCGCACAGCGGCAGCCCCCCTATCTCCGGAGCCGGCACCGCCAAGACCAGCAGATCCGCCTGCTCGCAGCAGTCCTCTATCTTCGTGCCCCAGCCCACGGCCCAGCCGCCCTCGTTATCGCTGTCTATCGACAGTATCTTCACGCCCTTTTTGAGGTCGTCTCCGAGAATCTCGGCGAGCCTGCCGGTTAGCGTCGCCATGCCGCCCTTGAAGGAAATCATAACGGGCTTGAAGTAGTTGCCCACCGCCATCTTGTCCGCCCTCGACTTCGCCGCTCCGCGGAATATGGAGCCGTACTTCTGGACGAAATTCCAAAACGGAGGAAACGCATGCCGCGTCGAAAGGCGCTCCGGATCGCCGCCGTAGACGCCGCCCATAAAGGGATTCATCGCGTAGTCCAGCGCGTCGCGCCCCAGGCGGCGCACGGTAAACTCGGCAATCGACGGATCGCTGTCCGGATCTTCCGGTTTGACAAACGGCTCGAAAAACAGCCTGATCTTCCCGAAAAACGTAAACAGGCGCGTGAACAGAAGCTGCAACGGCCCCATCGGAACGGCCCGCGGCTTGCCGTAGCGCGCAAAATAACGCTTCTTGGCCGCCGGAAGGGGATTTTCAACCTTGTCGGCAAGACCTATTTTATCGAGGAAATCCATCGTTTTGCGCGACTGCACCATCACGGTATTCGAGCCGCTCTCCGCCCTGAATCCCCCCTCCGAATGCGTGCCTATCACGCCGCCGGGACGCTCCGCCCTCTCAAGCACGGTCACGTCGAAGCCGCGCATTTTAAACTCAACCGCCGCGCAGAGTCCGCTGACTCCCGCGCCTATTACAATAGCCTTTTTATTCTCCATCTTGTTCTCCGACTCCAAAGTTTTCCCCGCCGGCGCGCTCAGCCGACCCCTGCGACTGCTCCAAATGCAGCGAGCGCACCGGAACGACAAAGCTCAATCCCAAACCGTAAACGGCGCGCATGATGTCCAGATTCGCCTGCTGGCGGACTTCGGCAAATCCCTCCCCGTCAACCCGCAGACAATAATACGTGACGGACACGTCGAGCGACGAATCCCCAAAACCCGAAAAATTCACGCGCACCGAACCGGAATCTATCAGCCCGTTCGCCCGCAGCGCCGCGGCAACGTCGCGCACCAAATTCTCCATCTGCTCCGGCGTCGCCGAATACGACACCCCGAACGAAAACTTCTCCCGGCGCATCGGCATTCTCGACATGTTGTTTACCGACCTGTTCGCCAGCACGAAATTCGGAATGGTGACAAGCGTCCGCGCAAAAGTGCGGATTCTCGTCGAGCGCATTCCTATGGATTCCACCGTTCCCTCGACGTCCCCTGCCACAATCCAATCGCCGAGCGCGAACGGCCTGTCGGCCACGAGCGAAACCGAACCGAAGAAGTTTGCTATGGTATCTTTGGAGGCGAAAGCCAGCGCCGCCCCGCCTATGCCGAGGCTCGCAACCACCGCGCTTATGTTCACGCCGAAAAAATCCAAAACCGCGAGCATTCCAAACAATATCCAAAGCGCCCTAAAAAGCCTGCGCCCGACATCACACAAATTCGAGGCGGCCTTGTAATGCGCACTGGCGCGCTCCAGCAGCCTGTCGAAGAAAAAGTCGGAGACCAAGCCGGCCGCCCAAAACAGCAAAACATAATACGCACACCCGAAAGCGCGGCCGACAAGCGACGCAATTTGATGCGAGAGCGGGAACATCAGGCAGGCCGCATTCAGCCCCGCGCACAAGATAATCGCCCGCATGGGCCTCTTGAGTCGCTCAAGCAAGGCCTTGACGGCAGAGTAGCCTACCGCCTCGAAAAGCTTGGACGCCAATCCGAAAACCGCCGCAATCGCGACGAACTGCACAATCCACGCGGCCGCCAAAATCAGGAACGCCCCCGCAATCGACGCGGCTCTGATCCCGAAAAACGACATCTCCAATGCGTCCGCAAAACCGGGCGACACCGATCTTACCGCCTCCAAAAGAGCCTCGGCTCCCCGCTCTTCGCGGTCGGGCTCCGGCTCCGTCCCGACATCTCCGCGCGAAGCGCGAAACTCCCCCTCCCGAAGTTTCTCCTCCCGAAACTCCGCATCGGACGCGCGGGCCGAAGCGGCGGGCGCGGGCAATCCCGCCTTCGACATATGCGCCGCGCTCCCTCCGGACTGCGCGGCAACGGTCTGCGCCGAAACAAAATTGGCCGCCGCAACAAGGCAAACCTGCAATATGCATATTTCCACAATCCGTTTCATAACGCAGTTTACGACACGCATAATGATTCAAAAAAACAAAAAAACAAACTAAAAAACCGCGGCGGCCCCCCCGGAGCAAAACGAAAGGCGCGCGGCGCGCTAACCACTGACAGATGGTTTGAACAATGGACGATTTGGGTAAATTATGGACTATTGTGGACGTGGAGCGGAAGTTGCGGCTGCTTAGTCCATATTTTTAGGTTTGACGGATTTCCCCCAAGAAAATCCTAAATGTCGGCCGTTGCATATAAAAAAGGTCAAACGTTTGGCACACCACATCAAACCTTTTGGCGCGCAACGCGCGCGTTGCGGCATTGCGCAAAAACGGCCTCTTTCGCGCGCCATTTTCCCCTCCGCCGCCGCGCCGGAACGCATCTTACAAGACGCCGAAAACTTGCCGGTAAAATTTATCGCGCACAGATTTCCCGTGCCGCCTATCGGCGCCGCGCGCATGCCCTGCGGCGCGACCGTTGCGCCTGAAGCCGAAAGCGCCGGCCGGCCAAAGCAAACATAGGATTTTTTTGTCTTGATTGAAATTGGGAAATATGGTTTCGTAATCCGCAATTATCTATGAGCGACAACAATTTCAAAAGAGGGCCGCATGCGGCGAAAAACAAAATCCCGGAGGACATACTCGACGGGAAGATTTCCGCCGTGGACGAACGCAAAACCGTCGTACTCGACGAAGACCTCGAAAATGTCGATTTTGACGACAAGGTTTGGTTGTACTGGAAGAGAAACCGCAATTTCATAATACTCACCGTCTCCGCCGCGCTCGCAATAATTGTCGGCGTGCAGGGCTGGAAGATGTACACGGCAAACCGCGCCTCGTCCATGGCTTCCGGCTATGAAATCGCGCACTCGACCAACGACCTGCACAACTTCGCAAAGTCGAATGCCGGCACCAAGCTCGGCGCGCTGGCCATGCTCGAATCGGCCGACAGGCTCTATTCGGAAAAAAAGTACGCCGAAGCCAAACAAATGTACGCCCAAAGCGCGAAGGCGCTCAAATCCACCGTGCTTTTCGGACGCGCCCTGCTCGGCGAGGCCATGAGCGAATATATGACATCGCCCGACGCCGGAATCGGAAAGCTTGGCGACGTGTTCGCAAACGCCTCCGTGGACGCCTCGTTCCGCGCGCAGGCCGGGCTGAATCTGGCCCAGGCTCAAATTTCGGCGGGCAAATCCGCCGACGCCCGCAAGGTGTTGGAAGAAATAGCGAAAAATCCGGGCAACGGAATATACGCGAGGCTGGCCGCCAACGAACTGCTCAGACTGGATTGAGCTTGAGCCGCCCAATCCGATAAATTTATTTCGCCCGGCCCGCGCAGACGCACAGACATTCGGCCGACCGATACCCTACTCTTTGAACGGCGTGTTCGGAATAAGATTTTCCGCCTTGAAGTTGAACGGCAATCCCTTTTTGTCGAAGGCGTCCCAATACTCGTTCACGCCGAACACCAACAATTCCCCGCGCACCACAAGGCGGCCGGAAGAAGTGTCAACCCAAACGTGGCAGCGGTAAATTGAACCGTCGTCCGGATTGACGACATGCCCCGAATATCTGTTCGGCCCGTTTTTCTCCAAGCCGAAAATGAAATCCAATCCGCACAAAAAGGGGGCGCCGCTTATGCCCTTGGCGCGCTCGACGGGCTTTTCGATAGTGTCGACAATCTTGCCGCCGTCGTAAATGGCTATCATTTTACAATAGACGCGGCCGTCATCTTTATTGACGTAAAAATACACGACGCTCTCCGGAGCATTGTTCCTGTCTTTGTCGGGAATCGTCCAAAAGCCCAATATGTCCAGGGGCGATTTTGCAGCGGCGGAAGCGCCTTTTTTATCCTTAGTTGCGCCGTCGGAATTGTCCGCAGGCTGTCCGGGCAAGGTTATTCGCGGCGGAGGTATGAATCCGCGCGGAAGCGCCGAAAGAACATGCGCGGCAAACGCCAATCCCAAAATCCCAGCCGCATATGCGCAAACCGCCCTCATCATTACAACGAATTACTTTTATCGAAAATAAAAAAGCCCTCTTTTGGCAGTCGGGCAAGACAAAAATATCGCCGCCGCACATACCGCCCTGCCCGACAAATAAATATTGACAAACATGCAAAATAATACGAAAAAAATATCCGTTTAAAAATTGACCGATGGTGTAATGGTAGCACAAAGGTTTCTGGCACCTTTTGTTGGGGTTCGAGTCCCTA
>QALA01000066.1 GCA_003343565.1 Verrucomicrobiota bacterium
GTAGCTAAGTACGGAAGAGATAAGCGCTGAAAGCATCTAAGCGCCAAGCTCGTCCCAAGATAAGATTTCCATGAGGGGCCAGGTAGACGACCTGGTTGATAGGACAGGAGTGTAAGTGCAGCAATGTATTGAGCTAACTGTTACTAATGACCCGAAAAGTTTGTATATTTCGCACCGGCGCCTTTTTTTAAAAGGCGGGCTGGGAAGAAGGTTTTAAATAAAAGTCTAAGCAAAGCTCTTGGAGCTCCGACTACAATCAAGCCTGAAAAATTTACCGGACGGGAGATAGAGCAGGCAACGAGAGGTAAAAGACTCTGGTGATCATAGGCGAGAGGAAACACACGTATCCATCTCGAACACGCTCGTTAAGCTCTCGGCCGCCGATGGTAGTACGGCCCCGCTGCCGTGCGAGAGTAGGTCGTTGCCAGTATAGTGGGGCGCAGATTGATTTATATCAGTCTGCGCCCCTTCCTTTTTGTGTTCTCCCAACCCGTATGCTAATCCTCGCGACAAGAGATAGTATCGTATCGCAAAGCTTAGGGGATAAAATCAAACGCTTTAGGTAAGCGTCCTAATGCCGGAGGTTTTCCCAACGGGCAGGCAAAATGCCTTCGGGAAACTTGCAAACTTTCGATAGCCGCATATCCCACGCCACAAATCCCGTATGTGATGTTTAAAAATGGAATTTGAAAGTAATAATAATGCCAGCGCCGGAAATGACGGGCTATTTAACCCCTTGTGAAATAGCCGTCTTGCAACATCAGACTGGCGCGGAATATAAAGATGTCTCGCGTAAGCCGGCAATTGCGCCCGCGCAAAAAAAGGCCAAACTGACGCCTGGCAAATGTTTCATCTATGCAGAACCAAAACTTCCCTATGAGACCGCCTACGGTGTCCGAAAAGTTTCGCGACGACAAGGGCGGACCCTCCAAGACCGGTGCGAATCTGCTCGCTGTGCTGGAGGACTCGAAGCGGCGCCTGCTTTGGCGGCCACTAGCTGAATAAAAGATGATGATGCAACTTCTTTTCAAAACCCTTGTAAGTTCGTTGCAGGGGCCCTTTTTTTCAACCCGGCGGCGTGATCGCGGGCTGGACGCAGAAGCGCGGAGCAGGGCGAAAATCTTTCCAAAACTTACTTCATTTTTTGGGGTTAGGCACAAAAAGTTTCTAAACTCAAATCCGACCGCCAACTCCCCCAAGGCCTTTAAATTTCCGTAATTTTCCATTATTTCCCGGCATTTCCCGGTCCCAGCCTCATCTTTTCGGCAAGCGCATCGGCGAAAAATTTTTACAAAGTCAAATCTGAGGCTCCAAGCGGCTCCGACTCCTTTAAAAATCCCGCAGTTTCCGTTTCCAAGTTTGTTTTCAAGCGTAGACATGGGCCTTTCGGGCAGTTTGGGCAAAATTGTTTGTGTCTTTTGCGTTTCGCGCGCAGTTTTCCCTAAAGTCTCCGGAAGGATTTTTTATCTATTGGCATCGGGTGCGGCAGGGCAGGTGGAGGCGGGGAAAGGGGCGAACAAGCGTTTCGGCTCTAAGTGACGCGTTATTTTTAACCGATGTTGCGCATTTTACTTGGAGCGGCGCAGGTATATTTTAGTTGGGATAGGTCGGCAATTTGGCCAGAGTATATGGCTTTCCGATGGGAGGCGGGGCGGCGGTTTCTCCAACTTATTGACGGCGGCAGCGATGAGCGCAATGGCGGTGATGTAGTTTTAGGGTTTACTGCCAAATACTGCCAAAAAAAGCGGCCGGAACTCCGACCGCTTTTTGAATAAATTTAATTCTTTATTTCCTGCGTCGATAGGCCGCAAATCCCAATGCGATTGCGCCCAGCATTGCCGCGATTTCTGCAGGTTCGGGAACTGCGACGTACTTCACATACAAGCCGTCGTCCAAAACTTCAAAATACGCCTTGTACATGTCGCCGCTCGATTCAAAATTGTTTGCCGCGAAATCGTCCGAGACTAAAGCCGAGCCTTTGCCGGAATCCCACGATACGATTTTTGCGCCGTTGCCGTCGTTAATGTCGAAGCTTCCGGTACCGTCGTCTATGAGCCATGTGAGGTCGCCTTCAAATTGGAATGTGATTTTCGAGCTACCCTCTCTTGTCAGCGTGCCGCCGTCGATACGGACGAGAGCTTCGTCTCCCGCTTGCGAATAGTAGCCGGAAATGTCCAGCGAATCCATTTGCGTGGCGGATTCGAGGCGGAGAGTTATCGTTCCGGATTCGTACTTTATGTTGGTAAAGCGGAAGGACCCGTAGGTGGAACTGCCGGACGCGGAGGCAAACGTGCCGCCTGAAAGCTCCAAGTCTCCGTGGGAAAATGTGGTCAGATTTTGTCCGGCGGCATCGGAGTAAAACTTCACGGCCAGACCGTCCGTAGTATTGTAGGTATAGTTGGAGACCCCCTGATTGAAGTTCATCTTTATTGTGCCGCTTATCGCCTTGACCCCGCCGAAGAACAGGAGGTTGTTGCTGGTAAATTCCTGCGAGGCCGTCCCGTTCATTACGAAAGTCGTCTTTCCGTATTCTGGCGTGTATATCAAGCCACTGGCGTATTCGCGAACGTATCCGGAGGTCGTGCAATCTTGAGTATTGGCCAGTATTATGTAAGAGGTCTTTGAGTTTGTGACGTTTTTGGTATTTTCGCGCATTGCGCTCGCGGAGCCGGAGAGCCCGCCGACCTGTATATAGGCGTCATAAGTGGGATCGACCATCGAATACAATACCGTGTCTATGACTTGGCCTTTTATAATTGTGTCCGGATTTGCCAATCCGTTTTCAAAAGTGTTTTCCTCCGCGCTTCTGGCGCGTATCAAACCGTTCGAGTTCACGTATAATGTGGAACCGCCGGAAACATTGCCGTCAATGAGAACCCTGTAATTGGCTTGCCCGGTGTTGTTTCCCCTGCCGAGAGCCAGACTTTTACCTCCAGTGTTAATATTGCCCTTGATGTGCAGGTCAAGCTGGTAGATTTGAAGGTTTCCCGTATTGGTCAAATCTCCGTTTATGGTAAACTTGTTATTTCCGAACGACGGCGCCTTTATGAATACCCAGGTCGCTCCGCCGGCTGTGAGATTGTTGATTTCGACTTCGGAAACATCGATTACCAAGCCGTCCAACCTGTCGCTGGAGAAGGGATTGTTGATTACTACATTATCCGAGGCGGAAAATCCCTGTCCGGACATGCTGGAGCCGGAGGAGTCGAGCCACCAGCTCGTCTGGCCTTCGCCGCCGAAGGATTCGGAGAGTTTTATGCTGTAATTGCCCGATGTGGTGTGTTGGGAAGTATCCAGCGTCCAAGTTTCGGCGAGCGCTGCGGAAACGGACAACAGGAGGGATAAAATGAGTCCTCTTTTCATGATAAAGCCGAGTTAATCGTTTGAGTTAAATAATAATTTTGAGTTAAAGATTAATTGTCAAATATTTATTTCGTATTTATCGGAATATTTTTCGCAGAATAAAAACGCTTTATTTTTGCGGTTTCGCTTTGTCTGCGGCGCGTCTTGCGGTTTTTTTGCATGGAGCGCATTCTTTGGAATATGCAAGTCTTGCCGTAAATCTTGCGACACCAATTTTGAGCCGACACAGCTCGCGCGAGTTTCCCGCTGGGGAGGGGTGCTTTTCGACGACTCTTTCCGGCAGATAAGGCGTTTTTTTCTTCGCGCGCGGAAGGCGACGAAAGGCATCGAAAGACGCCGTTGAAAGACTGCCAAATCCTCCCCAAAGAACCGCCGACCGCCGAAGGCTCCCATTAGGCGTGCGGAATTTTTCGTTGCGGTCCAGTAAGTTATATAAATTTACATAATAGGTTGTTTTTTATCGGTCCTACAGCGAGCAACTTGTGCGATTCTTTAGACGGCAGGTTGCGATTCGGGCGTATCGGGAGAACATTTGGGCGGGTGTGTTGTTTCGTCAATTTATCTCCCGTTTGTGCGGAAATTTTCGCCTTGATGAGCTTGCGCTTGCGGTTAATGGTTGCGGCGCATGACATGCCGTATCCGCGTTGCCGCATTTGTATATCGGCGTTGCAATACAATCGGCAATTGCAGATTTTTGCCAATGCAGATCCCGCGGGCGGAGGCCGGAATATTTTTGGCAATTTGCTTGCTAACAATAAAAAAGCTGTTTGCAAAATATCGCTTTCCCCGCAGCCCGGCGCGGGGCGCGCCCTTGTGAAAAATTTGGCCGCAACAAGTTTTAAACGCGGATAAAATCCGCCCGCATTTTACAAACGTTTGCGCCGGCGAATGAACGAGAATGCCAGCGCGAATCCGCCGAACACCGCGGCAATTGCCGCAGGTTCCGGAACCGCGAATGTGATTGAGCCGTTCGCAATATCCACAGTGTATGAATAATTGGCTTGAATGTCGAAGCTGTCCCACTCGGTGAAGCTGCTGTCGCCTATTATGTCGGAAAAATACAGGGTGATTTGATCGTCATTGGCGAACGCGTTTGAGTCTATCACGAACTGGAGCGCGCCGAACTCGCCGTCCGAAGTGGAAATGGCGGACGCATTGCCGACCTGCCCGAAGGAATATTGGCCGTCAACGCCTATTATTATGTGCGAGTTCGCGTTGAGAACCATGTCGCCGTCGAATCCCAATATGGAACCGGCGTCAACCCTTACGGATTTGGCGTTATACAGCCAGCCGCTGCCGACGTGCATGATCGTGCCGTCCGTGACGCGGACATCGCCGTTGATTACGTCAATATTGGTATAAATGTTGAATTCCATGCCGCCCTTGACGGTGAAGTTTGTGACTTCTGCAGAGCGGGCCAAGACCACGTCTTCCGGGTCGGAGAAGTCCCCGATTTCGAGAGTGCCCCCCGCGGTGTCGAATGTGACGTTTTCGCCTACGACATATTTCAGCGACCCCGCAAGCCCGCCCTTTGTGATGTACACTCCGCTTTTCGAGCCGAAAGTTCCGGAATTGTGGTTTATTGTGAAGTTGTCGTTTTCAAAGGAGTATGAGAATCCGCCGAGATAGAGCGCGCCTCCGTTGATATTGAAGGTGGTGGAGTACGTATATGCGTGCGTTTCCTGTCTGGTGAATGTGGTCACTCCGTTTGCATAGACTATTGCGCCTTCGTTTATGTTGAGCGTCGCGCTGGTGTTGCCGTTTACCCCGTAGTAGATTACGAAGTTGTTGATTCTTGACGTGCTGGTTTGGCCGGCCTGGTACGGATTGAAATTCATGACGGGATTGCCGTACATGGTTGTGGATTGTCCGAAGCGTATGTTTGTGAGCGAATTGATGGCGCCGTTCATCGTGAATGTCGCCCCGTTGTTGAGGTTTATAAATTCGCAGGCCCTTATGTCGGTTTCGGATTTGGCGTATTCAACGTAAAAGCGCGCCTCTTGCGCGGTCAGTGCGTTCGTGCCGTACATCGAAAGGCCGTTTCCGTATTCGCCGCTGCTGGTGTAGTTGAACTTGTTTACCGCCACGTTTATATTGTTAATGTCGTAAAAATTGAAGATATCGACGTTGTCCTGCGCGGTGATTCCCCCCGCTGGCGGAGTGGGCGATATTGTGCCGCTCGTCAGTCCGCTAAATTTGGAGGTGCCGGTGCCGCTGCCGGTTATCGTGTAGTCGGCGGCGAAAATTCGGGCGCAAAACAACGCTAAAAACAGTGCGCAAAGTATGTTTCTCATGGCGGGAGTTCTCAGAATCGTGGGGGAATTGCGCGCGGCAATTATGCCGCGATAGCAATGAAAGAAATAATATCGTCTATCGTCAAAAGTCAATCTAAATATAAAAATATAAAGAAAACGGGCATAAAGAGAGCGCGCCGGAAATTCCGGCGCGCCGTTTAAGAAACCGCAATTTTTTTACTTGGCTTGATTTTCCAAGAAAAACACCGCGGATATGTATACGTAGTTATCGTCAAATTTTGACGGGTCCAAATCATATTTCGCCTTGTGCTCGTCTGTCAAAATGGAGCGTTTGTCAAATTTTTTGCCGGACGCGCGTATTTTGACGGTGTGGACTTTGTCTTCAAGGTTGTCGCCCAAGACGATGATGGTTCTGCGGTTCCATGAGCAGTGGCGGTCGAAACACTTTACTTCGGTCGTCTTGCCGTCGAGCGTCAGTTCCATGATTCCGCCGTCTGTGCCGAAGCGCACGCAGGCTATGGCGCGGGCTCCCTTGAACTTGAATTCAAACTCCTGTCCCGGAGCCAGCTTTACGAAGCGTCCCCACGCGCTGTTTCCGAACGGCGCGCGGGCGAATCCCTTTGTCTGCGGCAGCTCGTCTATCATGATGGTGCCGACCTTCTCTATGCAGTCGGCGCGCTTTGCCGGCGGGACGCTTCTGGGTTTAGAGTTCTCTTTTGAAGCTGCGAAAATCGCCGGCAGGGAACGCTCTATCGCCTCGGTGTAGAGGACGTGTCCGGTGGCGGCGTCGGGGTGGACTCCGTCCTTTGCAAAGGGAATTTTTCCGTTCTTGTCGACCGCCGCGCGGGTGTTCATGGAGGGGTCGGCCGCCTTGCCCTTGACGACGGGCTCCGAACTTTTCATGTCGATTTTTCCCTCGCCGGCGAGTTCGGCCACGCGCTTTCCGAAGTTGATTGAGGGAATGGAATAGTAGTCGGCAAGCTCCTCCATCACGGAGGCTGCGCGGGTCATTTTCCCCGTGTTGATAATCTGCTTTTCCATGCCGTTTGTCAGCGTGTACACGAAGCAGATGTCGGTATTTTTGTCCTGCGCCCATATTTGGCGGATTATGCCCTCGATGTTTTTGCGAATTTCCACGGGGGCCCTTCCGCCGTCGTTGACTGCGAATTCTATGAACACGAGGTCCGGGTTGCCCTCCAACACGTCCTTTTTCAGCCGGCAGACGCCGAAGTCGGAGCCCGTTCCGCCGATTGCCGCATGTATTTCGTCAATCTGCGCCTTCGGAAAGAGCTTTCTGAACAGTTGCAGGCTCTGCGGGCGCCAGCCGTGCTGGGCGGTGATGCTGCCGCCCAAGTAGGCGATTTTCAACCCTTGGTCGCCGCGCTCGCACTTTTTGAGGAAGTTCGGAATGCCGCCGCGCGGGTGGCATTCTGCCATGTCGCGCGGTTCGTAGGCGTTTTCGTCTCCGTTCTGCGCGAATGCGCACGGGGCAAATGCGGCCAGCAGGAGCGTCAGATTCAGGAATGTCTTTTTCATTGTGCGTGTCTTTCGAAATTATTTGGGTTGGCATTCGCGACGGCTATTTTGCCGACGCCGTTTTCTCCGCGGAAATGAAATCCCCGTTGATGAAGAAGGCGGATATGTACGTGCGCGTCGGGGCAAACTTTTGCGGATTCTTTTCGAAGTCCGCGTGGTGCTGCTTGAACAGAATCGCCTTTTTGTCGAATTTGTCGCCGAGGGCGCGAATTACGACGGTGTGCGCGCCGTCCTTGAGCCCCGAACAGAGCGTAGTCATGGAGCGGCGGTTCCAGCCGCAGTACGGGTCGAAATTGCGCACTTTTCTGAACTTTCCGCCGTCGACGGAAAATTCCATGTAGCCGCTGTCCGTGCCAAGCCTGACGCACGCGGCAGCCTCGGTTCCCCTGAATTTGAGGGTTATTTCGTCTCCGGGCTCCAGGCGCAGATATTGGCTCCAGGCGGACTTGTCTTTTTCGTCGCGCGGGAAGCCCTTTAGCGAATCGAGCTCCACGGTTTTGACCGCCGAGATTTTGTCGGGCGCATTCGGCGACATCTTCGGCCCCAAGACGTGCGGCGCGGGGGCGCCGGAGGCCTTTCTCATCGCCGGAATCGAGCGTTCAATGGCTTCGGCGTAAATTACGTGGCCGGTGTTGGTGTGCGGGTGCACGCCGTCTTTTGCGAAGGGGATTTTCCCGTCGCTTCCGATGGCGGCCGTGGTGTTGAGCGAGTCGCCCGCCACCGCGCTCATCGGCTTGTTGTCGGTTTTCATCACCAGCTTGCCGGCCTTGACCAAATCCACAACCGCCTTGCCGAAGTCGATGGAGGGAATGCCGTAGCGGTCCGCCAAGCCCTCCATTATCGAGGACGTGCGCTTCATTTTGCCGTCCTTCATGGCGTCGACGTCGCGTTCGACTATCGTATATACGAAGCATATGTCGGCGTTTGGATTGTCGGCCCAAATCTGGCGGACTATGCCTTCCATGTTCTTCTCGATGTATTCCTTTCCGCCGCCGTGGTCGTTGACGGCGAATTCGACGAACACCAAATCGGGCTTGGATTCGATTATGTCCTTTTGCACGCGCATAACTCCGAAGTTGGAGCCCGTTCCGCCGATTGCCGCGTTGACTTCCGAGAAGTTCGATTTGGGATAGAGCTTGCGGAACAGATCCAAGCTGCGCACGCGCCAGCCGTGCTGGGCGGTGATGCTGCCGCCCAGATATCCGACTTTTATGTCCGAGCCCCTCTCCGCCTTTGCGAAGAAGTTGGGCAGCCCTTTGCGCGGATTGCATTCAACCAAGTCGCGGGCGGCAACGTCGTCTTTCGCAGCCAAGCACGAGACGGCGATTAGCATTCCGGTAACCGCAAGCATTGTCTTTTTAATATTCATTTTTCCTACCCTGTTTTTTTATTTGAAAAATTTTTTTGCGCTCCTCCTGCGGGATTGTCCGCCGGAAGAGCCTGCGCAAAGCGCCCGCGCGGCAATTTTGCAAAACCGCCGAAGGGCTTTGTCTTTTGCCCGACAGTTCTTCTTAGGATTCTTCCCGCTTCAGCAGAACGCATCTTTCGGGACTCCCCCGTTTGCAATTAAAAGATCTTTTCGAGCCTTGAGCCTTCCGTTTTCGCTTTGCGGCCGGCCGGCGCCTCCGAAAATTCGCCCGCGCGGCTCAAAAGGCGCGGCGGCGGATTTCCCTGCGGCATTCAAGGCGGACTTTCCGAAAGTGCGGCATCGCAGAAACGAAAAGCGTCCGAAAAAAATGCGTTCTTTCGCGCGCCGTTTGAGTTGATTGCCTTCCGCTTGCCGCAATAAAAATCTCCGGCTCTTCGGAAGCGCAATCAGACAATCGCTTATGCGGGCGCGCGTCAAGACCAAAAAAGACGGGGAGGCGTGGAAGAAGGCGACGTCGGAATTTGTCAGGCCTTGGGCAAATGGAAGGCGCCTCTTGCGCGCCGGGCGTGGGAGGAGCCAAAATCGGAATTTGTCCGACCGGTCGATTTGCTTGATTTTTTCGGAAGCGGAATGTCGCCTTTCCCTTTGCGGTTTTGAATTTCTCGCGCATGGGAAAGGCATTCGGCATTCGCCCCGTTTTGCCCCCATGCTCGCCAAGCGGACTTAAAAATTTTTTTGCGCACTTTTGCTCATAGTTTGCGCGCGGGAAAAATTTTTAAACCCGCTCGGCGGAGGGGCCGAAATCCGGCGGGCATTTTTCGATTGCTTTTCCCGCGCGGCGTTGCGCGCTTGCTTTTTTAATCTTGCGCGATTGGCGCCGCGGTGAAAAATGGTTCGCAGACAAATGGAACCGCACGACGCTAAACGGGAAATTTCAAATTTGACCGCCCAAATTCGGCGGCATGAAAAATTGTATCGCCTGCAAAATGCGCCGGAAATTTCCGACGCAGAGTTTGACAGAATGATGCGCAGGCTGCGCGAATTGGAGGAATCTTTTCCCCAGTTCAAGTCTCCCGACTCTCCCACTGAGCGCGTGGGCAGCGACTTGGACGGCTCGTTCGAGGAAGTGGAGCACCTGACGCCCATGCAGAGCCTCGACAATGTTTTCGACGCGGACCAGCTGCGCGATTTCGACGCCCGCCTCCGCCGCGTTTTGGGGCTTGCGCCCGCGCCCGCTAATATTCGCAAAGATGAAGCCGCCGAAGCCGCAAACGCGGCAAATGACGGCGCGTCCGCCAATGGAGACGGCGGAGCGGCAGGCGGAAAAGGCGCGGAAAACGCGGGGGAAAGCTCGGAAGAAGATTCCGGGAAAAGCTCCGAATCGGCGGAGCCTCAACCGCTGGTCTATTGTGTGGAGCCGAAAATCGACGGCGCGGGAATTTCGGCGGTGTACGAGAACGGCAGGCTCATGCGCCTGCTCACGAGGGGCAACGGTCGCGAGGGCAACGACATCTCCACGAACGCCTTTTTAATTCGCAATTTGCCGCTTGAGCTCAAAGGGGATTTCCCGGCTCTGTTGGAGGTCCGCGGAGAATGCTACATGACCGTCGGGGAATTTGAGCGCATTCGCGCGGAGAGGTTTGAGCGGGAGCAAAAAAAACTTGAGCAAAGGCGTGAGAAGGAGCGGGCGAAACTGCGCAAAGGCAAATCCAAAAGCCAGAGCGAACTGCCCAATTTCGAAGATTCCGCCGCAAAACCCTCAGCTCTCTTTGGCGGCGCAGCCGCCGCCCCCGTCGAAAATTCGGGCAATTCGGACGATTCCAGTAATCCGGGCGAATTAGGCGTTTTGGAAAGTTCGGCGGCTTCGGCAAGTTCGGGCGACTCGATAATTCCGGCGAAATCCGGCAATTCGGGCAATTCCAGTAATTCGGGAAAGGTGTCCGGCTATGCGAATCCGCGCAATCTTGCCGCGGGAACGATGAAGCTGTTGCCAAAGACCTTTGAGGAGAATCCGGAGCTTAAGAATCGGGAGCTGTTGGCGGTGTTCTATTCCGTGGGCGCGTGCGAGGGCTTCCGACTGCGCAGGCAAAGCGATTTGCCCGCGACGTTCAAGCGTTGGGGGTTGCCGTGCGTGGACTGGTTTTGCGCGGCCGACGGCGTGGATTCGGCCCTTGAAAAAATCGCGCAGTTCGACACCGTCCGCCGCGCTTTGCCGTACAATACCGACGGAGCCGTTTTGAAGTTGGACGACGTGTCGCTTCATTCGCTCGCAGGCGCGACGGACAAGGCTCCCCGCTGGGCGATAGCGTGGAAATATCCGCCCGAACGCAGAAAGACCCGCCTGAAGGCGGTGACATTGCAGGTCGGCAGGACGGGCGTAGTGACGCCCGTGGCGGAGCTGGAGGAAACGGAATTTCCGGACTCCAAAGTTTCCCGCGCGACGCTTCACAATGCCGGGTACATAGCGCAAAAGGACATACGCGTGGGAGACTTGGTCGTCGTGGAGAAGGCCGGCGAGATAATTCCCGCCGTCGTGGAGGTTGACAAATCGGCGCGCCCGGCGGATTCGCGGCCGTACGAATTTCCGCAGAACTGCCCGGAGTGCGGGGCAAAGCTGGCGCGTTTCGGCGAAAAGATGCTTTACCGCTGCCCCAACTTCAGCTGTCCCCCGCAGGTGCGCGGCAGGCTCGCGCACTTCGCCTCCCGCGGCTGCATGGACATAGAGGGGCTGGGCGACAAAATGACGGCGTTTTTAGTGGACAATTTCAGCGTCGCCTCCCCCGCAGACCTCTACGGCCTCACAGCGGAAAGACTCCTTGAGAACGAAAAATTCCGCGACGACAAGGGCGGACTCTCCAAGACCGGCGCGAATCTGCTCGCCGCGCTGGAGGACTCGAAGCGGCGCCCGCTTTGGCGGCTGATTTTCGGATTGGGAATTTTGGAAATAGGCGCGCAGTTCGCAAAGGAGCTCTCGCGCAGATTCGGCTCTCTCGACGCCATTGCAAACGCTCCGCTCTCCGAGATTATGGCGATTGAAAATTTCGGCTCCAAGGCGGCCAAGGACGCGCAGTCGGTCCGCGCGCTGTCGATTCGGGCGTTTTTCGACGACTCGCGCAACCGCGATACAATCGAGCGTCTGCGCGTCTGCGGGCTGAACTTTGCCGACGCCGATTTCGGAGGGGCCGGCATGCCGGGCGGCTCCGGCGCTTCGGGCGGGATTTTCGCGGGCAGGGCGTTCGCAATCACCGGCAGGCTGGAGTCTATGGACAGAATGCGCGCGCAGGCCCTGATAGAGAGTTTGGGCGGCAGAATCCAGTCGGCGGTTTCCTCAAAGACGGACTATCTGATTGCCTCTCCGGACTCCGCGGGAAGCAAGCTGGAGAAGGCCCGCAAACTCGGCGTGGAAATTGTGGACGAGGCGCGGTTTTTGCAGATGTTGGAGGAGGGCGGCGTCCGTCCCGACACCGCGTCTGCGCCCGAAAATCTGGAGGCGTTGAATCCGCCCCGCCTCTCGCCGGAAGGCGGGGGCCCAAAGGCGGAAGCTTCGCGGAAGCGCGCCGAAGATTCCGGAGATCAGATGTCGTTATTTTGACTTTTGCCGGGCGTTCGGGCGGGAGACGCTTCCCCGGCCGCCGCATGCGGCTTGGGCGAAAAAATGCGGGTTTGCCGGAATTTCAAACCGCAAGGCCGCGAAAGTTGCATTGCCCTTTATGTACTCGACAAACGGTTTCCTTTCGCGAACATGGACGCATTCGATTTCCGCAATATCAAATGCGATGCCGAACGAATAGAGGAGTTGCAATGCGGATACGATGGCGTCCCATCATAAAAAATATGCCGAATGAAACAATTTATTGATTTGGAAAATTGGAATAGAAAAGAGCATTTCAAGTTCTTTTCCGCCTTTGACGACCCATTCTTCGGCGTCACTGTCTTGGTCGATTTTACAGACGCCTATCGCCGATGCAAGGAGGGGCATAAGCCGTTCTTTTTATACTCGGTGCATTTCCTGTTGCAATGCGCAAATGAAACGGAGGCTTTCAAGTTGCGCATCGAAGACGGGCGGGTCGTGAAATACGACACAATCCATGTGTCGCCCACCATAGGACGAGAAGACGGAACGTTCGGTTTCGGTTTCTTTGAATACCATGCAGACATCGACGCGTTTATACAAAATGCCGAAAAAGAGATAGAGAGGGTGAAAAACAGCGGCGGACTCTCTTTTTCCGAACATACGGAACGCGAGGATTTGATCCGTTATTCCGCCTTGCCCTGGTTTGCCTTTTCGGAGATGAAGCACGCCGTTTCTTTCGGCAGGGGAGATTCGGTGCCGCGTATTTCTACCGGAAAACTGCTGAAAGAGAACGGCAAGTATATGCTTCCGGTTTCCATTTCCGCCCATCACGCCCTTATGGACGGGATTAACGTGGCCGAACTCGTAGAAAAGTTGGAGACGCCAAGAAATAAATCGCGCAAATGCTAAAAGGGCCTTCAGCAAAAAGTCTGCGGGGGAGGGGTTCTTTATAATAAGGGCAAATCAATATGGGTTGATTGCCTATTTGAAAAATTATTCTAATTTTGTATTTATAAAGAGTTATTTGACCGTATGCCTGCGCCTGCGTTTGCGCCAGCGCTTGCCGCCTGTGTTTGGGCACAGACCGCGCCGTCAAAAGTTGCGGCGGGCTTTCGGGAGTGTTTAGGTTGAATTGCGGGAATTAGAAATGTTGCGGCGGACGGGCTGGAGCATGGGTAAAAATGGATTGGCGGGCGCGCAATCCCGCGACCGCTGTAAGTTTTAGCGGTTTCATTGCAAACTTTCGCGGAAAGTTGAGCCGGGTTCTAAAAGCCGAGGAGTAAAAGTTGTCCTGTGCAAAAACCGCCGGGTGCAAAGGCCGCAAAGTGCAAAAGTTATAGTATATTAAAACCGTCGGGTAGGGGGGTAGTTTTACAAAAACTTTTCCAAAAAAAACCGGAAGCGGATTGCAATATTCCGCTTCCGGCCGGATTTTCTTTCGGACGAGTT
>QALA01000048.1 GCA_003343565.1 Verrucomicrobiota bacterium
TAATAGGAATCCGCTCCGACCGTTCTCAAAAATATGCGCGCGTCTTTGTGGAGAACTGCCCCGCTTATGACGATATTCGGATTGTCAAGCGACGACTCTCCGGTTGCGGAAAGATCCATAAAAGTTGCGCCGTCGACGTCCCCGTCGATTCTCACCGAAGTCCCTCCGGTAAGATCAGCAGCGAATCCGTTGCTGTGCCCGATGAAATCCCCCATTATGTGCAGGTCAAATTTACTGAGGGTAAGGACGGCCTGGCGCAGTTGCGTGACATTGCCTTCTATCGTAAGTTTTGTGGAGCCTTGTCCGATCAGCCGCACTCCCGAATTGTAAGTGATAGAGGCGAAAACGGCGTCGGAATCCATAGTCAGGATTTTGGAATCGGTGTTTGTGCCTTCGCCGAGAATAATGTCGTCGCCTTCGCCGGGAAGGGCGTTGCGGATATATACTTTTGTGTCGCCCTCATAGGTGTACCAAAGCCCGTCCGTGTCGGCGTCGCCGCCGGTCTGGCTGAAGTTTGCGCTAGATGCCGCGTTGTCGGCATCGTAGTACCACGTTGCCGCGTGCGAGGTCAACGCCAGCGGCGATAGCAGGGCGGACAACAAAAGCGAATGTGCGAATATTGATTTCATGTTGATTTAATTTTTAAAATGCGGAGATTTTGTGTCAATATTATTTTAAAGACAAACTATTTACCGAGTTTGTGCTCCCCTTAAAATCCCAGCGTTTTCTTAATAATTACGATATGCGTTTGCACATTGTCGCCCGTCGGGCGGGTGAATATCGCCGTCACTTTGCAGATTCTTTCCGGGGAGTTGCAGTTGTAGCATTTGTCGGCCTTCGCCGCGTACGGGGTGGCGCGTTTTAGGCGTTTGGCGTTTAGCGGAGAGGCGACGTTCTTTGCGCGCCACAGGGCTTTTTCAAGCGTGTCGGTTATCTTGTTTATGCCGCATACGAAAATGACTTTTTTGCGGTTTGCCCCGTATATGGCCGCCGACACGCGGTTTCCCACGCCGTCTATGTTCACGATCTCCCCCGTTTGGCTGATTGCGTTGATCCCCGATATGTATACTTCGGCTTCGGCCGCCGCCCTGATTTCGCCCCGGTCTCCGTTTCTGAAGTGCCAGTGGGCGTTGCCGCGCTTCAGGAGCAGATCGGCAATGCCGGTTTCCGACAGCGTGACGGAACCTCCCATTCCAACATTCAGATTTTCGCATTCGGCCAGTATGAATTTGGAGGCTTCATGTTCGTCGTCGAAAATATCGACTTTGAAGCCGCGCGCCCGAAAGGTGTCGGAAAGTTTTTTTAAGTCCATGTTGAATGTCCTCCGGATTTTTTAGGTTTGCGATGAAAAGTTTTTGCCGCGCGACGCAGCTGCTAAATTCCGCGCGCCGGCGCCGGCTTTTTTGCGGACGGAGCCGAAGTTGCAACAACCGCGCCGCCGCAACCGTTGCCGGCAGGCGCGGGAAGATGCAAAATAACGGCGAAAATTTCGGAATTTATGCGGTCGGCGAGAGGTATTGCCGGTTTCGGGCGGTTATGCGCGCGGCGCTTGCGGAATGCGGCGAGTGAGGGAGCGTAAAGCCGGCGGCGGCAGGAAGGCGGAGGGAGGTTTTGCAATATCGCCGGGTTTTGCAACGGCGCGCGCGGCTGTTTCGGCGTTTGTCGGACGGCGGCCGCGCGCATGTCGGCGTGAGGGGGAAACGTCTAATACGGCGTCGTATGCGGTTTTAACTCAGTGGCGCGGCAAAAAGAGGCGTTGCAGGCAGCGCGTCGAAGCAAGCAGGGCGTCGAAGCAGGCAGCACACCGGGACCGCGTGAGACCGGCGGCGTTTGCCGCGCGCGGCGGCGAAGCCTTAGACGCCGGGGACTTTCGGAAGCGTCAAAGGCGCGTTCCATCGGGCACGCGCGCGTTCTTGGTGACTATGAGCACGCCGTCGCGCACGAAGGCAAATTCGTTCTCCCACATGTCGGGCTTCCCGTCGGGAGAGAGCACGCAGTTGTCGCCTATGCGCGCGTTTTTGTCTATGATTGCGTTGGTTATCTCGCAGTTTTTGCCTATGCCGATTTTCAAGTCCCCGCTCTTGCGGGCGACGTTTAGGTCGTCAATTTCGTAGTAGTCGGCCCCCATCATGACGACGTTTTTCAGCCGCGTGCCGTCGCCCACAAACGAGCGTATTCCTATCACGCACCTTTCGAGAGTCGCGTTCGATATTATGCAGCCGTCCGCGATGTTCGAGTGCGAAACCCGGCTATTGTTGATATTGGAGCCGGGCAGAAAGCGGCAATGGGTGTATATCGGGTGGTTCGGGCGGAAGAAGTCGAACGAGGGGGATTCGTCGGTCAGGGCCAGATTCGCCTCGAAAAACGCGCCGACCGTGCCGATATCTTCCCAATATCCGTCGAATATATACGCGCTGAGCTTCTTCTTGCCGAGCAATCCCGGTATGATTTCCTTGCCGAAGTCCATTTCGCTGCCGGACATGGCCTCCTCCAAAACTTTTTGCGAGAACACGTATATGCCCATTGAGGCCAGGCAGTAGTCTCCGCCGGGATTTTTGAGATTTTTTTTGAGGTCGTCGCCGACGAGAAACGAGTTTATCACATTTTCGTCCTTCGGCTTTTCGGCGAACTGGACGATGTTCAAGTCGGAGTCGACGCGCATCACGCCGAGGCTCGGAGCCTCCTTTTTCGGCATGGGTTTCGCCGCTATGGTGATGTCGGAGCCGGAGTCTATGTGCGCCTTTATCATCTCGGCGAAATTCATTTGATAGAGCTGGTCGCCGGAAAGAATCAGGTAGTAGTAGTTTTCGCCCTGGCGCTCAAAGTGGTGCATATTTTTGCGGACCGCGTCCGCCGTTCCCTGGTACCACGAGCCCCCGCTGTCGGTCTGTTCGGCCGCCAGAATATCGACAAAGTCCTTTCCGAAATTGTCGAACTTGTACGTCTGCTGAATGTGCTTGTGCAGACTTGCGGTGTTGAATTGCGACAGCAGGTATATTCTGCCGCAGCCCGAATTTATGCAGTTGCTGATTGGAATGTCCACCAGCCTGTACTTGCCGGCGAGCGGGACGGCGGGCTTGCAGCGGTATTTCGTGAGGGGGTAAAGGCGAGTTCCCCGTCCGCCGCCCATGATTATGCTTATTACTTTGTCGGTCATGCTGTACTTTGTTTTGGGGAGATTTTCGGCGCCGGACACTCGGCCCAATCAAACGTTCGGCCGTTTGCCGCGCCCTTCATCTTTACGGACAGTTTTAGCGCGGCTTTGTCAAAAATCCAGTCTTTTTTAAATTGCGCGCGTTGAGGATTCAACCACGTTGTTTGGCGCACAGGGCGCGATTATGTCTTTCGAAAGCGCGCGGGCGGCAAAAGGCGTAAGGCGGGGCGATTTTTGCGGAGTTTTTCGCGGGAGGTTGGCCTGCCGCTTTTATATTATAGGGGCATGTGTGCGGAAAGCGGCAAATTGCGCGAAAGATTGTCCGGGCGGCCGGCTTTGGACGCTCAAGGGAGCGGAGCAAAGCGGGAGGGCAAGGCGGGAGGGCGTGCGTTAATGAAAAAGCGCCGAAAATCCCGCGCTTCGGGAGCGGAAAGCCGGCGGCGGCAGGAAGGAGGGCGGGGGGCGTTTTACATATGCCGCCGGGTTTTGCGCGCGGCGCGTCCGCTTTGGCATGGGGGGCCTTGCGCGGCGCTTTCGCGCGCGCGGCGCGGCAAAAAAGAATTGCGTTTTTGCGCCCCCTGAGGATAATGGGAGAAATTTTTTTTACAGTATGGACCAAATTGAAATATTCGCCCAAAACTCCGAGGTTTTTATCGGCGCGGAAGATTTGAAGGCCAAGCTTGCGCGCGGCAAAAAGCTGCGCGTAAAGCTCGGCGTGGATCCCACGCGTCCCGATTTGACGTTCGGGCACATGGTCGTGTTCAACAAGCTGCGCCAGTTTCAGGATCTGGGGCATCAGGCCGTTCTGATAATAGGCGACTACACCGCGCGCATAGGCGACCCAAGCGGCCGCAGCGCGCTTCGCCCGGTCCTTTCCAAAGAGGAGGTTCTCGCAAACTCGGAGACCTATCTGGATCAGGCCTTCAAGATTCTCGACAGGGAGCGCACGGAGGTGCACTACAACAGCGAGTGGTTTTCCAAGATGTCCTTTGCCGACGCCCTCGGACTCGCCAGAAAAATGACCGTCGCAAGAATGCTGGAGCGCGACGACTTCGCCAAGCGGCACGCCGAAAAGACTCCGATTTCGATAGTGGAATTTCTCTATCCGCTCGTGCAGGGCTACGATTCCGTCATGGTGGAGTCCGACGTCGAGCTTGGGGGGACCGACCAGCTCTTCAACAATCTGGTCGGCCGAGACCTCCAGCGGGAGGCGGGAATGGAGTTCGGTCAGGCGGTGATAACGATGCCCCTTTTGGTGGGTCTGGACGGCGTGAAAAAGATGTCGAAAAGCTACGGAAACTACATCGCGTTCAACGATCCGGCGCGCGAAATGTTCGGCAAGATAATGTCTGTGAGCGACGACACCATGTGGAACTACTACCGCTATCTCATGCTCTATTCGCCCGCCCAGATTGACCGCGCGAAGGCCGAACACCCCATGAAGGCGAAGAAGGACTTGGCGTGCCTGATGGTCACGCGCTTTTACGGCATTGAGGCCGGGCGCGCGGAGCTGGAAAATTTTGAGAGGGTGTTTTCCAAAAACGAGATTCCCGCGGACATGCCGGAGTTCGATTGGTCGGCGTTGTCCGAGGCCGAATCCGATTCGCTCGTCAATCTGATGTCGGCGACGGGCCTGTTTCCCAGCAAGAAGGAGGTTCGCAGGCTGATCGAGCAGGGCGCGGTGAAAATGGATTCCGAGAGGGTTTCCGATCCCCTCGCCAAGCTTGAATCGTGCGGCGCGCCCGCCGTGTTGCAGGCGGGGAAGCGGATTTTCTTTAGAATCAAGAGAAGTTAGTTCCGTGGGCGTTTCGGCGCGTCGCCGCCTTGCGCAGGCGCGGGATTGCGGCGCTTTTGCTGGGCGAAAAAAGCGCGCGGGAAGGCGAAGCGTCCGGATTGTCCGGCGAAGGCCGGCGCGTTTGGATTTTCAAGCGCGTTTTGGCGGCGGTGCGGGAACGCGCGCGTTTTTTAACCGGGAGTTGGGCTTTAACCTGAAGTTGGACTTTAAATGGGCAGGGGCGAACATGTGCGGGAACTGGGCGAATTGAACATATTTCGCCTGATTCTGAGATACTCGACTCCGTCGATAGTTTCGACGGTGGTCGATGCGGCGTACAATCTGATAGACCGCATATTCGTCGGGCGCGCGTGCGGGGAGGAGGCTCTTGCGGCGGTGACGGTGTGCTTTTCGCCCACGCTCTTTTTTTTGGCGTTTGCAATGACGGTCGGGCATGGGAGCGCCACGATGGTCTCGATAATGCTGGGGGAGAAGCGGCGCGACGCGGCGGAGGCGTATTTGGGGCAGGCGGCGTTTTTGTTTCTGGCTTTTTCGGTAATGCTTGCGGCGGTTGTCGTGCCGAATATGGAGGCCGTTTTGCGATTCTTCGGGGCGACGGAAAAAATCCTTCCCATGGCGTCGCAGTACTACACGATACTTGTCTGCGGCATAGTGTTTGAAAAGATTTCCTACGGCTTGGGCAATCTGATTCGTGCCGAGGGCAGGCCCGCGTTTGCGATGGGCGTAATTCTGGTCGGAGGGGTTGTAAACGCCGTTTTGGACTACGTGTTTTTGTTTCATTTCGGCTGGGGCGTGCGCGGCGCGGCGGCGGCGACGGTGATTGCCCAGGCGTGCGCGTCTGTGATGGTGGCGCATTTCTATTTCTTTTCCGGAAGAAACTATCTTAAGTTGCGCCTGAAGAACGTCCGCGTGCGCATGGACGCTTTGCGGAACATGCTGTCGGCGGGCTCGCCGTCGTTTGTAATACAGATTTTGGCGGCATTTTCGACAATGCTGTTCGTAATGCAGGCGCGCAATTTCGGGGCCGAGGGCGCGATAGCCATAATCGGGGTTTCGTCGTCGGTCAACATCTTTCTCTATTTGCCGGTGGTCGGTTTGAGCATGGGGGCGCAGCCGATATTCGGATACAACTGGGGCGCCGGCAATTTCTCAAGGGTGAGGGAGGCGTTCGTAAACATTTTGCTGCTCTCTACGGGAATATGCGTTGTCGGATTCGCGTTCGTCGAAATTTTTGCCGGGGAAATTTTCTCGCTTTTTCTCGGCGGCGACTCCCCGCTGATGTCCACGGGAGAGAGGGCCATGCGCATATTGGCGTGCATGTTTCCTCTGATTGGGGCAAACATCGTCACTTCCGGATACTTCCAGGCCACCAAGCGGCCGAAATTTTCGATATTCGTCACCACGCTGCGCCAGCTGATATTTCTGGCTCCGCTTCTCTTTTGCCTTCCGCATCTCGTCGGGCTAGACGGAGTTTGGGCGAGTTTCCCGATTGCGGATTTTGCCGCGTTTGCGCTAACGTTCGCATTCATAATTCGCGAGCTTCGCAGCCTCGACGGCAGGGTGCGGATAGGAGGGTGAAGTTCGGCGGCGGGGGGGGGCATCTGTGGAGTCTACGGCGCCGCGGCGCGCGCATTGTCCGGAACGCAATTTGCCCGAAGCAGACTTTGTTCGAAGCGCATCTTGCCCGAAGCGCATCTTACCCGTTTAGCGCATTATGTCCGGCGCGCACCTTGCCGGCCGCGGATTTTTTGCGTTTGGAGCAAAAATCGGAATTTTTCGCGTTGAAAAAATGGCGGCGTTTCGGCGGCGTTTTGCAGAAAATCCGTTTCGCCTCCCGCATTCCTCCAGAATGTATTGTGCGAATGCGGAATTTTTTGCGCCTTCGGCGTCTTGCGAAATTCCTTAGGCGGCGGGCGAAGCGGGAAAAAAGAGTTGAAAAGCGGGCGGATTTGTGGGATTGTCCGACAATTATGATAGGAAGAGTATTTGCACTTCTTTTTGCGACGGCTTGCGCCGTGTGCGCAAACGCCCAAAGCGACATTCTCGACGCGGGCTACGTCGCGGGGGATTCCGGACAGCTGAACGTTCCCGTGTACAGGATTGCGGTGACCTCCCCTTCGCAGGAGATGGAGACGCTGGCCAAGCGCGCCTTCAACCTTCACGGCAGCTATAAAATCTACCGCCCGGCCGACGCCCAGTTTGTGTTCGACTTCGCGCCGGCGGGGGAAAACTCCGTCAAGCTTTCCATCAAGGGGGGCAGGGTGTACGAGCAGACGGTGTCGGGCTCGTCGTCCCTCGACGCGCTGATGCGCGCCTGCGACGTCGCGGTTCAAAAGACGATAGGGACTCCGGGTTTCTTCGCCGGGACAATCGTTTTCAGCTATTCCAAAAACGGCGGCGACAACACCGAAATATGCGTTTCCGACATGGTGTTTCAAAAGACCAGAAGGCTCACCGGCGACAACAAGGCCTCTCTGATGCCCCACTTTTCGCCCAGCGGCAACAAGGTCATGTACACCGGATACTACCGTTCGGGATTTATGGATCTCTATGAGATAAACCTGCTCTCCAACACGCGCCGCACATTTGCGTCGTTCAAGGGCAGCAACACGGGCGGGGCGTTTTCTCCGGACGGCTCGAAGGTAGCCATGATACTTTCGACAAGCGGCAATCCTGAAGTTTGGATCGCCAACGCGGACAGGACGGGATTTAAGCGCATTACCAGAACGCCGAACGCCGTGGAAAGCTCAGCGAGTTTTTCGCCCGACGGAACGAAGCTGATATTCGCCAGCGACGACAGGACCAAGCCGCAAATATACGTGTGCCCCGTCGGGGGCGGAAAGATGACGCGCCTGCCCACAAACGTTAGCGGATATTGCTCCGAGCCTACGTGGAACAAGGTAAATCCGAACCTCATAGCGTTTACAGGAGCCAGTGGGAAGGGCTTTCAGGTGTTCGTTTACGACATGGCCGCGCACAAGTCGAAGTGCGTCAGTTCGGGGGCGAGTACGTCGTCGCCGGTGTGGCTCAACGACGGCCGCCACCTGATATGCGCAAAGGCTTTCGGCAAGATGCGCCGCCTGTACGTCATAGACACGGAGACCGGCTCGCAAAAGCCGCTGCACAGCGCGGAGTACGGCTCGCTGAAAGAGCCCGACTTCGTTTACAAGGCAAACTGAGCCTCTTGTTATTAGTTTAAAAACCGAACTTTTACCTGCGCCGATTATGAACCTTGTCACCCTCGATCTCGAAGGCGTTTTGATTCCGGAGATGTGGGTCGCGTTTGCGGACGCCTCCGGAATGCCCGAACTGCGCCGCACCACGCGCGACGAACCCGACTACGACAAACTGATGCGCTACCGCCTTGAGATTCTCTCGCGCAGGGGCATAAAGCTTGCGGACATGCGCAAAGTCATAGACGGGCTTGAGCCGGTCGACGGGGCGCGGGAATTTCTCTATTGGCTGAAGTCGCGCACGAGGGTTGTGATACTCTCGGACACGTTTGAGCAGTTTGTGGAGCCGCTGATGCGCAAGCTGGATTATCCGGCGCTGTTCTGCCACACCCTTGAAATCGGAGCCGACGGCTCGATTGACGGGTACAGGCTCCGCAAGGCGGACCACAAGCGGCTGTCGGTCGAGGCGTTTAAGGGGCTTAATTTCAAGGTGGTTTCAGTGGGCGATTCGTACAACGATTTGTCGATGCTGCGCGCGGCGGACGGCGGGATTCTCTATCGCCCGACGGACGCGTTCGCCGCGGAGAATCCGGATCTTCCCGTCGCGCGGGACTACCGCCAGCTGAAGGCGGCGATCGAGTCCTTTGCGGACGGGTGGCGCGGATAGTTTTTCAAACAACAAACGCAATTCGAATATGGCAAAAAAATTTGCGACGGGCCGATATGCCGCACGCGGGGTTTCGGCCGGAAAAGAGGAGGTTCACGCGGCGGTCGACAAGCTCGACCGCGGATTGTACGCGGGGGCTTTCTGCAAAATTACGCGGGACTTTCTGACGGGCGACGCCTCGCTTTGCAACGTGATCCACTCCGACGGTAGCGGCACTAAATCCATAATAGCCTACCTGTGGTACAGGGAGACCGGCGACGCGTCCGTATTCAGGGGAATATCGCAGGATTCGATAGTCATGAACATAGACGACCTTCTCTGCATAGGGGCGGTCGGCCGGATTCTGCTGTCGAACACGGTCAACCGCAACGCCAGAAATTTCGGCGCGGACGCGCTTGCAAATCTAATCGGCGGGGCGGAGGATTTTTTGGGGAAGCTGCGCGGGCTCGGCATCAAGGCCTTTTCCGGCGGCGGCGAGACCGCGGACGTGGGGGATTTGACCGGATCGGTCGTCGTCGACAGCTGCGCGGTCGCGGTTATGAGGCGTTCGGACGTGATTGCGGGCGACAAAATCGCGCCGGGGCTTGCGATTGTGGGGCTTTCGTCGTCGGGCCGGGCCGTGTACGAGGACTTCGAGAACAGCGGAATAGGCTCCAACGGCCTGACCAGCGCGCGCCACGACATGCTCTGTTCGTACTACCGCAAGGCCTATCCGGAGACCTGCGACTCGTCCACTCCGAAGCGCCTGTTGTACTGCGGTCCGTACCGCCTGGAGGACAAGCTTGCCGGGACGAAGATGACCGTGGGGCAGGCTTTGCTTTCGCCTACGCGTACATACGCGCCGGTTGTTGCGAAGATTCTCAAGAGGCGTCCGGGGCTTGTGAAGGGCATAGTGCACTGTTCCGGCGGGGGGCAGACGAAGTGCGTGCGCTTCGGAAAGGGCGTGCATTTTGTGAAGGACAACCTGATGGACGTTCCGCCGATTTTTTCCGCCATAGCCGACGCCAGCGGCACGGACGCGCGCGAGATGTTTGAAGTTTACAACATGGGGCACCGCATGGAAATTTATTGCGACCCGGCGGACGCGGGGGCGGTGATAAAGATTTCAAAGTCGTTCGGCATAGACGCGCAGGTGGTGGGACGGACGGAGAAGTCGAGGCGCCCAGACGGCGGAAACCACGTGACGCTGGACTTCGGCGGACGCGTTTTGGAATACGGCCCGCGGGGCTGATTTCGCTTTGCGGCGGCGGGCGTTTGAAGGCGTCTTGCGGGGGCGTCCGGCGCGGGGCATGCCGCGGAATATTTGAGAGGGGTTTAAAATTCGGTTCGGCGCGGAAAGGATCGGCGATATTTTTCGCGGGGCGCGCGGACGGCGGAACGGCGGATACAGGGAGAAAATTTTATGTTGAAAGCAGGAATAGTCGGGCTTCCCAACGTGGGCAAGAGCACGCTCTTTAACGCGCTCACAAAGAGCAGAAAGGCGGAGGCGGCAAACTATCCGTTTTGCACGATAGAGCCGAACATAGGCGTCGTGGAGGTGCCCGACGCCCGCTTGGAGCCTCTGCGGGCGATTGTAAATACGAATGTCGTAATACCCGCGGCAATCGAGTTTGTGGACATAGCGGGATTGGTTGCGGGCGCGAGCAAGGGGGAGGGGCTTGGGAACAAGTTTCTGTCACACATAAGGGAGGTCGACGCCATTGTGGAGACCGTGCGCTGCTTCGACGACGGCGACATTCTCCACAGCATGGGCGGCGTGGATCCGGTCCGGGACATGGACGTGATACTGACCGAACTTGTCTTGAGCGACATGCAGTCGTGCGAGAAGCAGCTTGAGAACAATCGGCGCCGCGCGAAGGGAATGGACAAGGAGGCCGTCAAGAACGCCGCGCTGCTTGAGCGGCTTTTGGAGCATCTCAATTCCGGCAAGCCCGCCGTTTCGATGGAGATGTCGGAGGAGGACGCGGAGAGGGCGAAGTCGTTTTTCCTGCTGACGTCCAAGCCGATAATATACGCGTGCAACGTGTCGGAGGCGGATTTGTCGAATCCGGAGCCGAACGGGTACGAGAAGGCGGTGTCGGAATACGCGGCGAGCGCGCACGGGGCGTCTTGTTGCAGGATTTGCGCGCGGCTGGAGGAGGAGCTTTCGGAGCTTTCCGACGAGGAGGCGCGGGCGTATCTGCGCGAACTTGGAGCCGAAGGCAGCGGAGTCTGCGAGCTCATACGCCGCACCTACGAACTCCTCGGTTTGGAGAGCTTTTTTACCGCCGGCGAAAAGGAGGTTCGCGCGTGGACGTTCAAGCGCGGCATGACGGCCCCGCAGTGCGCGGGCGTCATTCATTCAGATTTCGAGAGGGGGTTTATCAAGGCCGAGGTGGTTTCGTACGGCGACCTCATAGCGGCGGGAAGTTTCGCGGGCGCGCGGGAGGCCGGAAAATACCGCTTGGAGGGCAGGGACTACCGCTTTCAAGACGGAGACGTCGCGCTGTTTCGCTTCAACGTGTAGGGCGCGCGGCGCGCAGGGCGCGGCGTGGGCATATTGCCGTTTGGGCGTTGGGCCTTCGCGCGGAGCCTGCCGCTTTGCCGGGCGACTTCAAGAGATTGAAAATTGGACTGGAGATGATGAAAAAATTTTTTAGGTGGCTTTCGTCTCCCCGGCTCACGCTGGGGCTGCTGGCGTATTCGGTGTTCTTGGTGTTCGTCGGGACGCTCGCTCAGCGCGAAATCGGGATTATGCAGGCGCAGAGGGAATATTTTGAGAGTTTCTTCTGCCTGGGTAGGCTCGGACCGCTGAGATTTCCGCTTTTCGGCGGGGCGGCGGTCGGCGTTCTTGCGCTGGCGAATTTAATGTTCAGTGCGGTCAGATTTGCGCGCGGCGGAATGTTGGGGTTCGGAATGACGGTGACGCATATGGCGCTTGCGCTGCTCATAATTTCGGGGGCGCTCCAGTACTTTGTACGGGTCGAGGGGAGAATGTCGCTCTACGAAGGAATGCCGACAAATCTGGTGTTCGTCGGCGCCGACGCGGCCCCGTCGCAGGCGCGGGAGGTGAGGCTTCCGTTCTCCGTCCGCCTCGCCGAGTTCAAGGAGGAGAAATGGCAGGGAAGCGACATTCCCAAGAGCTTTTCAAGCAGGGTGTATTTCGAGCGCGGGCAGTCCAAGACTCCGGCCGTCATCGAGATGAACAATCCGGCTTCGTTCGGGGGGTGGACGTTCTATCAAATGTCGTTTGCCGAGGGCGGGAAAGTCAGCGTTTTGAGCGCGGTCAAAAACCACGCGAGGCTGCTTCCGTGGATTTCGGTCGGGGCGGCGTTCGCGGGAATGCTGACGATATTTTTGCCGCGCGTGTTCAGGAAGTCTTCGGAGGGCGGAAAATGAGGTTCAGAGGATACACTGCGATTTTTGCGGCGTTTTTGTCGCTGTTTGCGCTCGCGTGGCCGCTTGCGCTTTGGGAGGCGTTTATAGGGGATCCCTTTTACGATTCGGTGTTTTCGCGCAGCCTTTCGTCGTTGCCCGTGTCGAAGGCCGGGAGGCTGATGCCCGTATCGAGCGCGGCGGCGGATTCGCTCAAATCCATGGGCGGGAAGTCTGCCACAAAGCTGGACGGGAGGAAAATCTCGGCCACAAAATGGCTGTGGCTGCTGGACGCCGCGCGGGAAAAAATGGCCGAGCAGCCCGCGTTCAGAACGGACAACAAGGATTTGCAAAAGCTCTTGGGGGTGTCGTCGCGCAGCTATTCGTACGCCGACTTTGTAAAGCATTACGACGAAATCTACGCCGCGGCCTCTTCGGGGGAGCGCACTCCGTACGCGCGCGCCTGCGGCGACGCGGTTTCGGCCGCGCTGTCTTACGTGGCGCTGGCGGGGACGTTCGGCATAGATCTGCCGTTTGCCGGCGGGTCTGCGGCGTCGATGGCGGCCTGGAAAAAAGCTGTCGGCGAGGCGATGGCCGAATACGACGCCTCGCGCAAAGAGAAGCGCAATCCGGACGAAGGCAAGCTCGCGGCGGCAGCCGACTATCTCTCGAAATTGCGCTCGGCCGACGAGCTTGAGAGGCAATATCCCAATTCTATCGTCCGCGCGATTCCGACGCCGAAGGGTTTTGCCACGCCCACGCAGGTCGTGTTGAACCGCGATTTGGACTGGGAGGCCGAGGGGGGAGCGGCCGCGTTCGCAAAGGCGTATGCGGAGCTTCTCGACAGCGTGTCGTCCGGCTTCAAAAGCGGGGACTACTCTGCTGCGCGCGCAAAGCTTGGGACTCTCGACGCCCTCCTGAGAAAAAACGCCGATATCGACTTTTTTAAAATAGGCTTCGAGAATTTTATAAACCGCCTGGATCTGTTTTTCGGAGGGTTTATTCTGTATGTTCTCGGCGGGCTGTTTTTGGCGCTTGGCGCGGCGTTTTCCTCCCGCCGCGAGGCGTTTTGGCTGGCGGCGAAAATCCTTCTGGCTTTTGCGGCGGGCGCGCAGTGCGCGGCGATACTGGCGAGAATGTACATACAGATGAGGCCTCCGGTGACAAACATGTATTCTTCGGTCGTGTTTACCGGGGCGTTGGCGTCGCTGGTGTCGCTGGTGTTTTTCGCCCGCGGCAGGGGGGCGACTTTCGGGTTTTCGTGCGCGGTTATCGGCGGACTTTCCATATTGGTTGCCATGAATCTTCCGTACTCCGGCGACACCATGGGCATGATGCGCGCGGTTCTCAATTCCAACTTCTGGCTGACCATGCACGTGGTGACGATAATGATGGGCTATTGCGGCGTGTTTTTGGCGGGCAGCGCGGCGGCGATGAGGCTGGTCGCCAACGCGTTCGACAGGGGCGACTTCGGGGAGGCGACCGGATTGGCGGCAAAGAACGTGTATGCGATACTCTGTTTTGCGATGCTGTTTTCGTTTCTGGGCACGATGCTCGGCGGCATTTGGGCCGACATGAGCTGGGGTCGCTTCTGGGGCTGGGATCCGAAGGAGAACGGCGCGCTCATGCTGGTCTTGTGGTGCGCGGCCGCCATACATGCCAAGGCCTTGCGCTTAGTTAGCGACAGGGCGTTTTTGGCGTTTGCGGTCTTTGGAAACGTGGTTGCGGCCTGGGCGTGGTTCGGAGTGAATCTGATGGGATTGGGCCTGCATTCGTACGGATTTATGGAGGGCGGCTGGAAGTGGTTTTTCGCGTTTGTGGCGGCGAATATTTTGATATTGCCGCTCTCGCTGTTAAAGTACCGCGGGGGCGCGCCGCTCAAACCCGGCGCGGACGGCGAAAAGAATTGCGCCTTTGATGAAAAAAATACTTGAGTCGGCCGCGGGAAAGTGCATAACGGTCTTTTATAAGAAATGCGGGGCGTAGCTTAGCCTGGTAGAGCGCTACGTTCGGGACGTAGAGGCCGGTGGTTCGAATCCACTCGCCCCGATATTTCAAAGGCCGCAATTCCAAACGGATTGCGGTATTTTTGCAGCTTTGCGGCATTAAATAAAAGAGCTTGCGGGCGATTGGCAATGTTCGGAACATGCGCCGGCAGCGCGCCTTATGTGCGTTGTTTTGCTTGAAAGATTCCGCCAAAATTCCGCCGCAACAATTCCCTCCGGACTTTCGGAATTGCCGCGCGCCGCGCGACTGTCGCAATGCGCAAAGCTCCGGGCGTTGGCGAAAGCGTCCTTCTTGGAATATTGGCGCATGGCGGTGTGCGCGTGCGGCCTTTTGCGTCTGCGTTTTTTGCGCGCGACGGCGGAATTTTTGTCATGCTTTGCGGCTTTTAGTTTTTTTGCTTATAAAAATCGTTAATAAAATTATTAATAAAATTGTTAAATCCGGCGCGGCCTTTTGGCTTTGCATTTTGCCGAAGGAGAGTAGAAATATTGACTTTTGGGTAAAAATTTGTTCAGTTGGAAAGATTGCAATGCGCCGTCGCCGCGCGCGGGACGCGAGGGGAGATAATTTGACTTTTTATCGAAAATGACACTGTTTATCATAGGACTGGCCATACTGGTTGCCGGGTACTTTACTTACGGAAAATTCATAGAGCGCCTCGTCGCTCCTGACGACCGCCAGACTCCGGCCGTAAAGGATTATGACGGCGTAGACTTTCTCGTGCTTCCGCACTGGAAGAACATGCTCATACAGCTGTTGAATATCGCCGGGGTCGGGCCGGTCATCGGCGTGATAATCGGCGTAAAGTTCGGGGCGATTGTTTTTCTGATCATACCGATAGGCAACATAATCGCGGGGGCCACTCACGACTTTCTCGGCGGAATGATGTCCATGCGCAGCCGCGGGGCGAATCTGCCGGCGATTGTCAAATCCAATCTCGGCGGCTGGTATTCCTCCGTATTTTTCGCGTTCATGTGCCTGCTTTTGTTCCTTGTGGTTGCGGTGTTCATAAACGTGCCTGCGGATTTGATAAATTCGCTCGTTCCGCAAGCCGACATTTTCTGGCTGGCGGTGGCGGCCATATTCGTCTACTACATTGTGGCCACGCTCTTTCCGATAGATAAAATCATAGGGAAGATATATCCGATTTTTGGCGGATTGCTCTTGGTCGGCACGCTTGCGATTTTCGCGGCTCTTATGTGGGAAAGTTTTGAGAATCCGGCGCTGTTGTCGCAGTCCGAGGCGTTTTCGGCGAAGATGTGGACGGCGGAAAACGGGCACCCGATAATTCCGCTGCTGTTTGTGACGATAGCGTGCGGAATAATTTCGGGATTCCACGCCACGCAGTCGCCGATAGTCGCGCGCACGATGAAGTCCGAGAGGCAGGCCAGGCAGACATTCTACGGAATGATGGTGGCCGAGGGCTTTATAGCTATGGTGTGGGCCGCGGGAGCCTTGGCGATATACAATTTGTTCCCGGAGGAATTTTCCAACAGGGCGCCGCTCGTCCTCTCGAAGATAACTACGTATTTTTTGGGTTCGTGGATAGGGGCCGTGACAGTCATTGGGGTTGTGATTCTGGCCGTCACATCGGGAGACACCGCAATGCGCAGCCTGCGCCTGAGCATTGCGGAAACGCTCGGAATGCGGCAGAAGAAAATATCGTCGCGCATATGCATAATCGCGCCGCTGATTTTGGTGATTGCGGGGCTTTTGGCGTGGTCTAATTCGAGCGAGGAGTCTTTCAACCAGCTTTGGAACTATTTTGCGTGGGGCAATCAGGTATTGGCGGCCTCCACGCTTATTGCGGCTGCCGTGTGGCTGAGGAAGGCGGGCAAGACCTGCCTGCCGGCTCTGATTCCGGGAATGTTCATGGCGTTTATAGTGTTTTCCTACATTTTGTGGGTTTCGCCGGAACACGGCGGGCCGGTCGGGTTCGGAATGGACCTTAAATCGTCATACGCGCTTGCCGCGTTTGCGACGCTGCTTGCGGCGTTTCTGGCTTTGCGCGGCGTCGGCTTGCGCAAGCGCAGGCCGCGCAAGTCGAAGTGACGCATAAGTCGACGCGGCGCGCATAAGTGTCCCCGTCCAAAAAAAGCCGGACTGTTTGTTTCGGGCTTTATGCGATTTTGCTTGAGCTTTTTTTGGGGGGCGTCCAAATATTTTTTCAACACACAACTTGAGCTGCGAAATGGGCAAATCGAATCGTAAAAAACTGCCGGAGTACGTGATGAAGTTTAGAACCGACTGGTTTGTCGCGTTCTCATACGCGCTCGTTGCCGCCATGCTGGTCTTGCAGGCCGCCCTTATAGTGTGGGCGTATTTTATGTAGATTTTTGCTTAAAAAAAATAGGGAATCGGAATGTTTCAGGACAATTTGGCGTATTCGGCGGCGGCATTTTGTGTCGGAGGATATCTCTTTTACATGTGGTGTTCCGACTGCGCGCACTACGTCTCGCGCGGCTTCGACCGCAGGGGCGCCTTTCCCGGAGCGCGTCCGGCGCCTGCGAAGTTCGCGTTTTTTGCGGCGGTTGCCGCGCTTGTTTTGCTGGGTATCCAAATGTCGGGCGAGAGCGCGCTGGGCGTGGTCGGCGAGCAGACGCGCGTGGGAGTTTTTGCGATATTTTCGTGGATAGCGGCGGCGTTTATAGAGGAGCTTGTATTCAGGGGATACCTCGTAATCGACGGCAAGGGGACCGCGCGGCTGGTTGCGAGCGCGGTTTTTTTCTCTCTGATATTCGCCTTGGCGCACCCGTTTTTGTGGGACTATAAAATCGCCGAGGGCGCGTCTTGGCTGGCGGGAGAATGGATTTGGAACTTTTCCGTGAAGTCTTTTTACAGCACGCTGTGTGTGTTCGAGTGTTCGCTTCTGTTTTACTATTTGCGCTTTGCGCCGCAGAATCGCGACCGTTCTTTGCTTCCGTGCATTGCGGCGCACCTTGCCTACAACGCGGGCGTGTTTGCGGCGAAGGCCTTTCAGGGATTTGTCGAATGGACTTTCTGAATTGCGGGCGGAAGTTTCTCATGCTGGCTCCGATGTCGGGGTACAGCGACTCCCCCCTTCGCCGCATGTGCCGCAGGTATGGGGCGGACGCATGCGTGGGCGAGTTCGTCCATTCCCGCGCCGTTTTGTCGGGGGCGGACAAGGTGCTTGAGAAGATGCGGTTCGAGGAGGGCGAACGTCCGTTCGGGATACAGATTTTCGGCTCCGACGAGCGCGAGATGTCGGAGGCCGCAGCGTTCGCGGCGGAGAGATTTTCTCCGGACTTCATAGATGTCAACTTCGGCTGTCCGGCGCACAGCGCGGTCGGGGCGGGCGCAGGAGCGGCGCTGCTTAGGAATGTCGCGCAGATGAAGAGGATTGTGTCGGCGGTGTCCGGGGCGGTCCGGATTGCGGTGACCGCGAAAATGCGCACGGGGTGGGACGGCGGTTCCGTAATTGTCCCGCGCGCCGCGCTTGAGCTTGAGGAGGCCGGCGCAAAAATGATAACCCTGCACGGGCGCACGAAATCCGCCGGATACGAGGGGCCTGCGGATTGGGGGCTGATTGAAAAAACCGCGGAGAGCCTGAGAATTCCGCTGGTGGGAAACGGATCGGCCGAGTCGCTTTCGGCGGACGCGCTTCGCGCGTCGGCGTGCGCGGGATTCATGGTCGGGCGCGCGGCATTGGGGAATCCGTGGGTGTTTGCCCAGATGAGGGCGCGCATCGACGGAGCCAATCCTCCCGCGCCCGCGTCTGCGGCCGAGCGTCTCGCGCTCGCGCTGGAATACGCCGAGGCGGTCTGCTCCGCCGGAAGGTCGGGAATTTCAAAGGAGAATTTGACGTTTGCAAAAAGCCAAATTATGCGCTTTATAAAGGGGTGCGAAGGTTTCAAAAAGCTTCGCGTTCAGATGCGCGAGGCGGATACGCTGGACGAATTGAAAGGTCTGATATGCCGGTTTTGCTGAAAAAAATATTTTCGCTTTTCTTTCTTTGCGCGTGCGCGCAGGCGGCCTGTGCGGCTTCCCCCGAAAGGGGGACGGACGGGGAGAGGCCTCGCGGAGGGGCGGCCTTGTCGCCTTCCGAATCGGCAAAACTCCTTGAAGGCGGCTTGAGCTACTTTATGCGCGGCGACTATTCCGCGGCGCAGGAGCTGTTTAAAAGCGTCTCGAAAAAGGACGCGGAGGATTTCGGCGTCGCCCGCTATTATATCGCCTCGATGGACGCCTACGACGGCAAGAAGGACGAGGCGTACGCGAACTTTTTGGAGGCCGTAAAATATGCCCCGAAACAGATAGGCGCGCTTGCGGCGTTGCAGTACGCAAAACTCGCCGACGCGAACGGAGACTACGGACTGGTTCTCCGCAACCTGCCTCCGAGCGCGGAGGCGGCGGGGGCTCCGAAACTGCTGGACTATTACATCGCAAAGTCGCGTCTGGCGGACAAGTCCGACGCCCGCGGAAAGTCTGACTTCTACGCGCGGCTTGAGCGCGAGTTCGAACTTGCGGACTCGGCATTTGCCGACGCCTACGTCTATGAGAGAAACTCCGGCGACGAATTGTTTGCCGGCGACGGCTTTTCGCCGCGGTCGCCTTCGTCTCCGGCAGCCCGCGCGCGCGCCAAGATGCTTTTGTCGGCGGGCGGCGCAGCCGGCGGGCCTTCGGGAAGCTCCGCGGACGGATTGGGCGGAGGCGGTTCAGCGGGCGAAAAGATCGGGGCGGAGTTTGCCTCCGCCGGTTTTCTTGCGAAGGTGAGGGCGGCCGAGGACGGAAGCGCGAAGGATTTGGAAGGGCTGGAAAAGGCTCTGGCTTCGGACGACAGGCACGCGCCGTTTGCATGGCGCGCCGCGTTCGCGCTCGCTCGCGAGCGCTTTGCGGCGGGCGACTACGAAAAAGCCGCGGAGTTTTCCGGCGAGGCCGTATTGCTGGCTCCTCCGGATTTGCGCCTTTCGTGGCCGGCCGTAATGTTGCGCGGGGACGCCTTGAGAATGCTCAAACTGTACGACGCCGCGCGCGAGTGCTACCTGAAGGTGGCAATGAGCAAGCTCCTGCGCGGCGAGCCGCTTGCGGAATCCCTCTACAAATGCGGAGTCTGCTGGTATGAACAGAAGGCTTGGGGCAAGGCGCATCCGTATTTCGAGCGCGTTTATATCGTGTTTTTCAAATTTGAATATTGGGGCGCGCGGGCGTACTATTACGACGCCTCGACGCTTCTGATGATGGGCGAACGGCGCGACGCCGCGGCGGTTTTGCTGGAGTATTTCAAGCGCGCAAAAGATAAGACGTCTAAAATCTATCTCGACGCCCGCAAGCTTTACAGAGAGCAGTGGGGAGAATCGCGGGCGTTTGAGCGCGCGAAGTCGCGCGCGGGAGAGTAGAGGAAGCCTTCGGCGTAGGGGCTCCGGCGTAGGACTCCGGCGCGATTGTGCGTCTTTAGTTATTTTTTTGTACGTGTAGTTTTCTCTCGTACTGGTTTTGCGCGTTTGATTTTTCGCGCGGTTTTGGAGTAATTCTTCCGCGCGGGCTATTCGCGCAACGTTTTTTTGCGGGCGCGATTCTTGCGCATGTGCGCGTTTCAACCGTCGGCAGTTTTCCTTTTTTGGCCGGTGGGGATTGTCGCGTGGAAGGGTAGGGGAGTGGCTCGATAAGCGTCTTTATTTATTTGTGCGTACAGTTTCGCGTACTGGTTTGTGCGTTTGATTTTTTGCGCGATTTTTTTAGGGACAATTTTTCCGCGCCGGCTATTCGCGCAACGGTTTTTGCGGGCGCGATTCTTTTTGCGCATGCGCGCGTTTCAATTGTCGGCAGTTTTCCTTTTTAGCCGGTGGGGATTAAGCGTGGAAGAAAAATATTCGATGAACTTTTTTGTTGCCTCTTGCTGCCGTTGCTGTGGCGGGTGTTTTTTTGCGGACAAGTTATGCGTTTCCGGAATTTTCGCGCGGGAGCCTTCTTGCCTTTGGACGTCGCTTTGAGCGTTTTGTTTGCGGCCGGACAAATGTCTGATTGACTTTTTATGGAGGAATTTTTAGTCTGGCAACTTAGAATTATTATGCAATTTCTTAAAATAGTTATCGCGATATTGGTTTCCGCGCTGGTTTTGGGATTCTTCTACGTGCTCACGCTGTTTTCCCCCTCGGCATACGAGGAGGAGTTTGATACGTATCTGGATCCCAATGCGGACGCGGCGGCAATATTGAAGGAATCGGAGCAGCTTGAGCGCGAATTTGAAGCTTCCGCGACGGCGTCCTCCACCCCTTCTCAGGCCGATCTCGACAAACTTCGCAAGGCGGTGCGCCTTCAGGAGCTTTACATCACGCGCTCGCGCACGTTCGACCGCTCGCCCTCCGAGCGTCTCATGCGCCTTCAGAAAAGGCTTCAGAACATAGAGGCGCAGCCGATGTACCAAAAGGTTTTGGAACTCGAAAACGAGGCCAAGCTGAAGCGGCAGCAGGGCAAATACGCGGAAGCCGCCGACCTCTTCCAAAAGGCCTACGACATTCAGATGCTGCTGAACGGCGATTATCCGTTTTCCAACTACAAGAACATCACCAAGAGCACGGATTTGGGCAGGCAGGTGAGGCTGATGCTGGCGCGCCCGATTTACGAGGAGACTCTCGCCTTCGAGGAGGCCGCGCGCAAGGCCGCCTCCGAAAAGCGTTGGGAGGACGCCCGGAAGAATTACGAAAAGACGCTTGAATCCATACTCAAGATGAACACGCAATTTCCCAATTCCGGCTATTCGGATTTCCTGCGGGCGCAGCGGATAGAGGGCGAATTGGACTCGCTCAAGTCGGTCGATTTGAACTCCCAGATTTTGGAAAAGGAAAAGCGGGCGCGCAAGTTCGAGGGCGAGGGGTCGAGCACGCTCGCCGCGGAGGCGTACGGAGAGGCCGAAAATCTCCAGCGCGAATTAAACCGCGTATATCCCAAGAGCGTCCATGCGTCGGATTCGCGCGTTTCGGAGTTTGAGCGCAAGAAGGTCGAGCTTGCCAGCAAAAAGCTCGCGGACGAAATCATATCGCAGGACGCCCTATTGAGGCAGGCTCTGCTGGAGGGGCGCGCCTCCGATGCGGCGAGGCTTTCGGACTCGCTGCTTCGCAAGGCGGAGTCTTTCGTGGAGCATTATCCGCGCAACGAAATCATAAATTCGGATTTCTCCATGCGCCTGCGCTATCTGAACTACATTTCCTCCGAAATAGAAAACATTCAAAAGGCGGCGGCTTCCAATCTGGTTCCCATCGGCGCGGGGGCGTCGATGTACAAGACGGAGATACCGCAGTCGCTCTTTAAGATGGTCATGCAGGAGAATCCGAGCAGGGACGCCGAGGACAAGGACAAGCCCGTCGATTCGGTCGCCTATGAGGACATTCAGCGCTTCTGCAATAGGCTCGGCTGGGTGCTTGCGCGGGACGTCCGCCTGCCGACGCTGGCGGAGTTCAAGGCCGCGGTGGGCTCGCTGCGCTATACGAATTTGAATGACATTGCCTGGAGCAACCTCAACAGCGGCGGCAAGACGCACCGCGTTGCGACGAAAAAACCCAACGATAAGGGATTTTTCGACCTGTTGGGCAACGTCTCCGAATACGTTTCGCCGGAGGCCTCGAGCTCCGCGGCCGACGACGAGCTTCTTCTTGTCGGCGGAGGGGCTCAGACTTCGTCCGACGCCATAATGGATTTGGACATAAGGAAGGTCGATAAGAAGCACCGCAACCGCATGGGCGGCTTCCGCGTAGTGGTGGGGCCTGCGGACAAACCTCAAAAAACGCAGGCCAAATGACGATTTATCCGGCGGTTGACATCAAGGACGGCAAGTGCGTGCGCCTCAGGCAGGGGGCGGCGGACGACAGCGTGGTGTATTTTGAAAACCCGGTGGACGCGGCCAAATCGTTTGTTGATGCGGGAAGCAAACATATTCATATAGTCGATTTGGACGGGGCGTTTGCGGGGAAGATGAGGAATCTCAATGCGATTGAAAAAATCGCGGGGTTGGGAATGTTCGTCGAACTCGGAGGCGGAATGCGCGACAGGGAGTCCGTGGTTGCGGCTTTTGAGGCCGGGGTGGACAGGGCGATTGTCGGCACGCGCGCCTGCTGCGAGCCGGAGTTTGCGCGCGAGCTCGCGGCGGAGTTCGGCGGCAAAATAGCCGCGGGCATAGACGCCAGAGACGGCAGGGCGGCCGTCAGAGGCTGGGTTGACGTCCTCGACGTTTCGGCCGAGGAGCTCGCCGAAAAACTTGCCGACTGCGGCGTGGAGACTTTTATATATACCGACATTTCCACCGACGGAATGCTGTCGGGCGCCAACATTGCGGCGCAGCGCGCGATGCTGAAAGTTCTTTCGGCGCGCGGGGCAAAGCTGATAGCCAGCGGAGGCGTGGCCTCGGAGGCGGACATAGAGGCGCTCAAATCGCTTTCGCTCGAATTTCCGAATCTCGAAGGCGCGGTGGTGGGCAAGGCGATCTACGAAAGGCGCGTCGATTTGGCGTCCATAATAAGGCTTGCGGCGCGCTGATGCGGCGGCGGGCGGCGCGGCCTTGCGGGAAGGTTTTATGGAATTGGAGAGACTCGAAATGCTTTCGTCCGATTGGGACGCCTACGAGCTTCTCGACAGCGGATCGAGGCTAAAGCTTGAGCGTTTTGGGGATTGCGTCGTCATTCGCGGCGAGCCGAAGGCGTGGTGGCCGCCGTCGTGTCCGGAGCTTTGGAGCGGCGCGCGCGCGCGCTATTTGGAGGACGGCCGGGGGGCGCGCTGGTCGTTTTCCGGGAATGTCGGCGCCCCCGTTCTGGAGTGCGGAGGATTGAGATTCGCCACAAAATTCATGGACGGCTCGAAGCATCTCGGAATTTTTCCGGAACAGAAGCCCCATTGGGAGTACGCGGCCGCAAAGGCGCGGGAATTTGTCCCGTTCGAGGAGGAGGGCAGGATTGTGGGCCGCCCGCGACTTTTAAATTTGTTTGGATACACCGGGGCGGCGACGCTGTTTGCGGAGTCCGCCGGCTGGTTTGTGACGCACGTCGACGCCTCCAAGCCGTCCGTGGAGTGGGCTCGCAAGAATCAGACGTTGAGCGGATTGCCGGAGGACGGCGTCCGCTGGATTGTCGACGACGCTCTCAAGTTCGTCCGTCGCCAGCGGCGCAGGGGGGCCAAGTACGAGGCCGTCATACTCGATCCGCCCGCGTTCGGCAGAGGGCCGAAGAACGAGCTTTGGAAACTCGAAAAAATGCTGCCGGAGCTTCTGTCGGAATGCGCGGGACTATTTTCGCAGGCAAAGATGTTCGCCCTGATAACGCTGTATTCGATAGACGCCTCGCCCGTCATGGCCGCGAACGTATTGAGGGCATATTTGGACGCCGGCGGAAGGGCGAAATTGTCCGCGGGAGAACTCGTGCTGAGGCCCAGGGGCGGAGGGTACCGGCTGCCGCTTTCGATATGGGCTAAGGCGGAATTTGCGCATCGCTCAAGTATTTGATTTAAAGCATATTGTGTATAAAATCTGCGCGGGGTTCCGCCGTGCGCAGTTCGATTTTTGGGCGAAAGCATTTTTCGCGCGAATGTCAAGCAAAGAAAAAAATCCAAAATTTTTATTTTGCGTTGACAAGGCCGCCCATGAATTGTTCAGAGTTAAAACCGCAAAGGTTATTTGTGCGGCTCATTTGAAATTTCCGCATTTTTTTGGAAATTTCCATGCGTGCCGCATGTTTTTTGCGGGATTTTAGATTCTACTTACGATAAAAATGAAGGGACTGAAGATAGGTTATGGCAAAAATAACGGTTGACGGCGGACAGGTTATAGATTTGGGGAAAAAAGGCGGAAGCGCCGGGTTTAAAATAGGCAGAATTTTCACCAAAGAGGGCACATTTGCCTACGATACGGCCAAATGGGTGAGAAAAGACATAAAGATGTTCGCCGCCGGAGAGAGCGTGTTCGACAGAAAATCCGTTGAGGTCCCCGCGCACTGGGGCGACAACGCGCTGAAAATCACGGTCAGCAAGTACATATTCGGAAAAGATCCCGGCACGCCGGAGTACGAGGATTCCATAAAGCAAATTTTTGATAGAATCGCAAACACCTACACCGTTTGGGGGTTCCAGCTGGGATATTTTGCGGACGCGAAATCCGCGCTCGCGTTCAATCAGGAGATGAAGTACATGCTGCTTCATCAGTATTGGGCGCCGAACAGTCCGGTGTGGTTCAACATCGGGCACTGGGAGCAGTGGCGCTGGGGAAGGCCGGACTTGCGCGGCGTGCTCGGCAACAAGGGCAACGACGCGTATTACGGCGTCGAGATAAAGGGGGCGGTCGAGGCCAGAAAGGCGCCGAATGCCTACGCGAATCCGCAGGCGAGCGCGTGTTTTATTCTCGGCGTCAAGGACTCGATGGAGGCGATTCTCAAGCATCAGTATACTGAAGGAAGCATATTTTCCAGCGGTTCCGGCGTGGGAATCAACATTTCGTCGCTGCGAAGCGAGGGCGAGCCTATCGCGGGGAAGGGTGCGGCGTCCGGCCCGCTTTCGTTCGACCGCGGCTGGGACAAGATGGCCGGGGCGATAAAGTCCGGCGGAAAGACGCGCCGCGCGGCGCGCATGGTGGTGATGTACTCCGACCACCCGGACGTGTTCAGGTTTGTGACGACGAAATTCCAGCAGGAGGAGGTCGCAAAAGTCATTTTGCAGGAGCACAACGTCCAGTTGGGGCTTCGAAAGCTTGCGGAGCAGAAGTTGGCGGACGGGAATCCGGAGGAGCAGATTGCGGCCAAGATGATTTTGAGTTTTCCGTTTGTCGTGGACAAGTCGTTCAGTCCCGGTATGGACGAGCTGATATACGGGCAGACGCTCTCGAACCAGAACGCGAACCACACTGTGTCTATGAAGAGCGGCTTCTGGCTGGCCTTCAAGCGCGGCGAGAAGTACGCGACCCGCTGGGTGACGGATCCTTCGCACATCGTGCGCGAATACTATCCGTCCGAACTGTTGAACATGATGGCGGACGCCATATGGAACAACGCCGAGCCCGGCCTGCACAACAACGACATCATAAACTTCTGGAGTACCTTCCGCGACGAATGCCAAATAGAGACCAGCAATCCGTGCTCGGAGTATCTCGGCCCGCTGTTCAGCTCCTGCAATTTGAGCTCCTTTAACATTCTGCGTTTCTATCGCAACGACTCTTTTGAAATTGAGAAGTTCAAGAGCTGCGTGCAGATCGCCATGATGGCGGCCGACATGAACGTCACGAGGGGCGGCTTCCCGATTCCGGACATCGCCGTGAACACGGTCAATTACAGAACCACCGGCATAGGGTTTGCGAACATAGGCGGCCTGTTGATGTCGCTGGGGATTCCCTACGACTCCCCGAAGGGCAGGGCGATAGCCGCCGCACTTGCGTCGCTTCTGACTTCGGCGTGCTATTCGGTCAGCGCAAAGCTTGCGCGCATTCTGGGCGATTTTGTGAAGTATCCGGCGATAAAGGGCAGCATGCGCCGCGTGCTGAACATGCATGCGATTGCCAATGACGAGCTTCGCAGGCAGCTCGGCTCAAAAGTTTCCAAGAGAAAGCCGCTGGACGTTCCGAACGAGGAGTCGTTCTCGGCGGAGGACGCCATTGAAGGCTTCAGGCTGAGCCTCGGCGAGGGCGCGGAGGAGGCCGGGGCCGAATGGCGGAAGGTCGCCGACGAGGCCGCGCTTCTGTGGGAGGAAGTTCGCACGGCAAAGTCGTTCCGCAACAGCTTTGTCACGTGCATAGCGCCCACCGGCACAATCAGCGCGCCCATGGGCATATACGAGGAGGGCACCACCAGCGCGGAGCCGGAGTATTCGCTTGTCAAGCACAAGCAGCTCAGCGGCGGCGGGACGATGACGCTCATAAATGGGCTCGTTCCGCTGGGGCTTTCCAAGCTCGGATATTCTTTCGAACAGATACTCACCATAGTGGCGGAGGTTTCCGGATTGGCGGGCGTGGAGAATTATCTGCAATCGCGGCACATCAAGGAGCGTCTGGAGCTTTTGAAGGCTCTCAACGACGGCGGAGACGTCTGCCGGGAGATTGTCGGCCGCATATCCTCCCTGCGCGACGACGCGGAGTACCGCAGTTTCATCGAGCGCCTGATGGAGCAGTCCGAGAAGGGCAAGCTTGCCGTGTCGGACATGTCGCTTTACTTCGGTTGCGGCCATATGGAGGCGATTCCGTGGATAAGCGAGGAGACCCTTCGGGTGTTCGATTGCGCCAATGTCGCCTTCGGCGGAACGCGTTGCATATCCACCGACGGCCATGTCAAAATGCTTGGCGCATTGCAGCCGTTCATCTCCGGGGCGTCCTCCAAGACGATTAACATGCCGGCTTCGGCCACGCGCGAGGACATCGTCGGCAGCCTTGTCGAGAGCCACGATTTGGGCGTAAAGTGCATAGCCATCTATCGCGACGGCTCGAAAGCCAACGCCGTTTACAGCACTCGCCTGGACTCCGGAGAGATTCAGGACGCATGGAAGAAGGTCTTGGACGCGGCCACGCAGGTGAGGATTCAAGAGCACGCCAACCCGATTCGCAAGCGGCTGCCGTACCGCCGCTGGGGGCAGACGGTGAAGTTTACCATTGGCGACGAGATTAACGGATTCATGACCGTCGGAATCTCCGACACCGGGCAGTGCGCCGAGATTTTCGGAAGGCTTGGGCAGGGCGGGTCGTTTATAAACGGCATGTTTGACGCGTTCTGCAAGGCCTTCTCCATCGCCCTGCAATACGGAGTTCCGTTCGACGATTTCATTTCGTCGTTCAGGTACATGTCGTTCGATCCGTCCGGCTGGGTTCGCATCGGGGATTACAACGACGAGGACAAGCCGGAGATTCACACCTGCAAGAGCATCGTGGATTTGCTCATGCAGCTTCTGGATTGGATGTTCCCGTCGGAGGGGGGGCGCAAGCTCCGCTCGCTCAACCAGGACTACATTTCGCGCATGTTCACAAACGGGGGCGCGAGGCTTTCGGTGACGTCCGTGTCCAAGGAGCCGATACAGACGGAGCTTCCGCTTTCGTCGTCCGTTCCGTCGAAGAAGAAGTCGTCCGGGGCGATGGGGAGCGCGCTGACGTGCCCGCGCTGCCATTCGTACGCGTACGTATTCGATGGGAAGTGCCGCTCCTGCCGCGACTGCGGATTCAAAGACGGCGGTTGCGGAGCGTAGGAAACGGCCCCTTCAAGGATTCTTTTTAACTTGGTGTTTTTCGCGGTTCGGGAATTTCCCGGACCGCGTTTGTTTTGCGCCGCAAAGGGAGCGGCCGATAGTTCCGTCGAAAGGGCGGATTGACGGCGGAATTGACGGCGGATTGGCAAGGGAATTGGCGGCGATGCGAAATAGGGGCGGAATTTGAAACGGGGACTGCGCGCGCGGGGGGGCAATTTTGGATTTGGGGGCACGGAGAGGAGCTGCGCGCAGAGGGGCGGATTACGGGGAGCCTTGCGGACTTTCCTCCCGTGCGGGACGCGCTTTTTTAAAAGATTTTTTTCAATGGCGGACTTTTTGCGATTTCGTTTTTTGCGCGCGATAAATTAGTGTTGCAAAATGGCGAAATTGCGAAAGAATATGCGCCGTTATGAAGAAATATCTGACTGTCTTTTTTTCGGCGTGCGCATTTGCGCTGTGCTCGTGCACCACAAACGTCGTTGTGGATTCTACGGCAAATCCGATGGCGACCTACGACGAAATTTCCGGAACGTTCTCCGGCAAGCTGCCCGGAACGATAAACAATGTTTTCAAATCGACAAACATTGCGCTTGAGCGCGACATGAAGTTCTTTCGCGTCGGCCAAATTCCCGGAGACAATACGTGGAAGGTTTACGCGCGCGCGGAGCTTGACGTTCAGATAGTGGTGACGCTCAAGCAGCTGCCGAACGACGAGGTCGGCGTGGAAATTTCCTACGGCGACGGCAACCTCATGAAGAGCCAGCAGATATTCAACGCCATAGC
>QALA01000076.1 GCA_003343565.1 Verrucomicrobiota bacterium
GGGGTATTTGCGCGCTTCCGCCTTGTTGAAAATTACGCTGCCTGCTGTGGAAAGGAAAAATGACCTTTGAAAAGGAAATGACGCGTCAGGGTGTTGCGCATTTTCGTCGGGCGAAACTGTGTGTCGTAGAAAAAACGCGTCAGAATTTTTCATTAGGAACGCGGGCGAAAAAACATTTCCAAGCTCAAATCCAATATCCCGATTCCGATTTCACTAAAGATTTGGGAAGCCGCCGAAAGTTGCCAAAACAGGAAGCTTGCGGGCAATTAGGGGTTGTCTGGATTGGTTTAGGAAAAATCCTCCGTTCGGGCCGATAATCTGCCGGGAAATCGAACGTTTGAGAAAAAAATAGGACCTATCAAAAAATATCCCGTTATCTTTCTCTCCATATTTTTCTTAAAATATTTTTCTTTCAAAGTCGCCTTTTAAATATTGCAAAAAATGGGATAACTATGGGGGCCGTGTTAATTTCCCGCAGTAAAATAACACGCAACGCCTCCCTTATCGAAACGCGTGGAAATGGGAACAACGGAGTGGACTGCATAAAATTTGTTATGCGCCCTTGAGCCCCTTGAATACTTCATCGACGGGCAGGGGGGGATTTCCAAATCTCGTTTCATTTTTCTAAAATCAAATTTCGCGATGCCTCGCCAATCGTCGCTGATTAATTTAAAAGATTTGAACGGACGCAAAAAAATCCGCCAAAATAGGAAGCTTACGGACAGTTGAGATTTTCGGACGCCACCGCCAAAAAAGTCCGATTTCATTCCTCAACCCTTTCGATGCGATATGCGGCGGGAACGCTTCTTGCAAAAGCGGACGCAAAAAAAATCCCGTCCACATAGGGGACGGGATTTATTCTTAAAACTCCGATTGCTATTTGGCCTGCTGCGCAGCGGGAGCTTCCGAGGGAGTCGCCTGCGGAGCCGGAGCGGCCGGCTGGTTGGCGGGCTTAGCAGGAGGGAGTATGTCGAGCAGTTCGACGTCGAAAACCAGCGTCGAATTCGGCGGAATTCCCGGCAGCGGATTGTTTCCGTATCCCAGAGCCGCAGGAACGTAGATGACGGCCGTGCCGCCCTTCTTCATTTTTTGCAGTCCCTCGCGGAAGCCGGGTATGACCTTTTCAAGGCTGAAAGTGACCGGCTCTTTTGAGCCGTCGTCAAACACTTTTCCGTTAATGAGAGTTCCCTTGTATTTGATTGAAACTTGCGAGTCCTCCTTCGGGAAATCGCCGGAGCCCTCCTTTGTTATTTTGTAGGCCAGTCCGGTCGGGGTCTTGGAGACGGAGGCGTCCTTTTCGAGCTTCTTCCAAAATTCCGCCGCTTCCGCCGCAGCTTTTTCGGCCTCTTTCTTCATGTTGGCCTCCGCCCTCGCGCGGAGATAGTCGAGCATCTTCGGGCCGAGCTGCTGTATGTTTTCCGGAAGCGCCTTGCCGTCGCGCGCGGCCTTCATGCCTTCGACGAACACGTTAAATTCTTCGGGCGTCAGTTTGAGGTCGGTAATGCCGTTGCGTTCGTACATGAGCTGTCCGAATGTGCGCAGGTATTCGCTATCAGCCGACGCCGCGGACTGTGCGAACGCTGCGGTTGCCGAAGCTGCGGCCAATGCGATTGCCGCGAGTTCTTTTGCCAATTTCATATTTTCTTTCCTATTGTTGATTTAGTTTAAATTTCAACGTTAAATTGACATACCATCATAGCAGGGGTTCCTGCGATTTCAATTTTAATCTTGCAGGCGTCCAAAAAAAAGTTGCCGGTTGCGAAAAAAATTTTACTATTTAAAAGTATGGTTGAAAAATACAGGTTGCAGGTTTGGTACGGCGGACGCGTGCAGGGAGTGGGCTTTCGCTACAAGGCGGCCCAAATTGCCAAGGGCTTCGACGTCGCCGGAAGCGTGGAGAATCTTCCCGACGGAAGAGTTCTCCTCGTCGCGGTCGGGGAGGAATCCGAAGCGCGCGCCTTCGCCGCCGAATTGGCCAAATCCATGGCCGACTTCATTCGCGAAACTTCGGAACGTTCGGATTTCACCTCCGATTCTTATCGCGGTTTTTTGATAAAACTTTAGTTTTTTTGCGCATAATGTTTCGATTGTCCGAACCGCGTTTTCCGTTTGCGAATCCAAAGTTTCAGATGCAAAATTCCCTAAAAAATTACAAGATGCCATGGATGTTGTAGCGCGGGTAAAAGACCTGAAAAAAGTTTACAGATACGGCGTTCGCGGGCTTGGAGTGCTCGCGCTCGACGGGATAAGTTTTGAAATACGCGAGGGCGAGGTGTTCGGGCTGATAGGCCCAAACGGCGCGGGAAAAAGCACCGCCATAAAGATTCTGCTCGGCCTGCTGAAGCCAAGCGGGGGAGAGTGCGAGATTTTTGGAGAGCCGCCCAACGCCCGCATGCGCGCGAAAATCGGATATTTGCCGGAGGCCCCGTATTTTTACAAATTTCTCACGGGACTGGAACTGGTCGAATTTTACGCGCAGCTTTGCGGAATGGACCGCGCCTCGGCCCGCGATGCCGCGCGGAAGGCCCTCGACATCGTGGGGCTTTCCGACGCCGCCGGCAGGCGCGTAGGCGCGTACTCAAAGGGAATGATGCAGCGCGCCGGCATAGCGCAGGCGATCGTGCACAATCCTAAATTTGTCATTCTCGACGAACCGGCGTCGGGACTGGATCCTATCGGGGCCGAAAACATGGCTGAAATAGTTCGGCGCTTGAGGGAGACGGGCAAGACGGTATTGCTCTGTTCGCACATGCTCAGCGAAGTTGAAAAGCTGTGCTCGCGGGTCGCCCTCCTCTCCGGGGGGAAAATCGCGGCAATGGGCGAAATCGACGCGCTGTTGACGCGGGAAGGGCGAACGCGCGTCGAATTTTCAAGCCTTTCGCCGGACGCGTTGTCCGCCGTAGAGCGGGCGGCGGAGGCGGGCGGGGCGCGGGTCGAATCCGTTTCGGCGGCGAAGATTTCGCTCGGCGAATTTTTCAGAAAGACTCTGGAGGAAAAAAAATGAGGGCGTTTTTTGCGATAACCAAAAATACCTTCAGGGAGGCGCGCAGGGAAAAGCTCGTTCTGCTGGCCGCGCTCGCGGCGCTGATGCTCGTCGGGGCGGCGAATTACTTTTTGAAGTTGGACTTCGGCCACGAGAGGCTGAAGTTCGTCTTCGACTTTTCCAACGGGGCGCTCGGCTTTTTCGGCTCGATAATCGCGGTGGTGCTGTCGTGCAAAACGTTTCACAGCGAGCTTGAAAACAGGACGATTGTCACGCTGCTTTCAAAACCCGTGCGCGCTTGGCAGTTCGTTTTTGGCAAAATGTCGGGCGTGGGAATAATGCTCGGCGTATTTGCGGCGGCCATTGCGCTTGCGGGAGCGGCGACGCTCTTTTATACGCAGTCGACCCTTCCGCGCAATGTGGCCGCTTCGGCCGACCTTCCCAATTACGCCGGATTTTTCGCATTCTGCGCGCTCCAGTGGGCGAAGCTTTGCACAATTGCGGCGGTCAGCGTGTTTGTGTGCTCGCTCTCGAATTCAATGATGTTTTCGACGGTGGTGTCCTTCATGTTCTTGGCGGCTTCGCTGATGGCGTCGGCGACGATGTGGCTTGGGGTCGAGACTGCGGCCTCGCGCATTTTTGCGTCGCTTTTGCCGGACTTGAGAATGTTCTCGGCGGCGGAGGCGTTCGCGTTCGGGAAAGTCGACTGGATCGTGTTTGCGATACTTGCTGCGTATGCGCTCGTCTATTGCGCGCTCTGCGGCGCGCTTGCGGCGTGGATTTTCGGACGGAGGGAGTTTTGATGGGCGTTTTGAGGGCCGGAGCGGCGGCGGCAGTCCTATTTGCGCTCGCCGGCGTGGCGACTTCGCCTCTGTCCGAATTTGTCCGCGGACGCTTTCATTCTGAAGGGGCGGCCGGCATCGGCGAAATGCGCGCGGGCGCCCCCCTGTTTGCGCTGCTTGGCGGATATCGTTCGCTCATAGCGGACTTTGTATGGATAAAGGCGTACATAGATTGGGAGCGGAAAAATTATATCGACTGCCTTGCCGCGCTGGAGTTGGCTACCTCACTCGATCCCGAAACGATTACCTTCTGGACGCAGGGGGCTTCCATCATCGCCTTTGACACTCCCCATTGGCTCATAGCGCGCTCCGCCGAAAAGATAGACGCCGAAATGGAAAAATCCATACGCCGCAGGCAGGCGAAAATCGCCCTGAAGTTTTTGGACAGGGGAATAGCCGCCTTTCCCGACGAGGCGCGCCTGTGGCTTACGAAGGGACAAATATATATTATTGCGCTTTCCGACTACAAGGGAGCGCAAGACTGCTACGCAAAAATCGTCGATATTTACGGGAACGACGCGCCTGTTTACATATTGCGAATTTACGCCGCCCTTTTGGCGCGCAACGGGCATTTTGGCGAAGCCGCTGACGCGCTCAAACGGGTGCTTTCGCAGCTTGAGCCCGATTCCCCGATTAAGGCCACCGTGGAAAGGGACATCAAACGCGCCGAAGAATTGCAAAAAAAGGCCTCCGCAGACTGACTCGAAACGAAGCGGGACGGATTCGCTTTTCTCGGAACGAAGCGGGATTTCTTCCGATTCTTTTTCGCATGTCTGCGGTTGGTTAAAAATGCCCTTGTAAAATTTCGGGCGAAATTCTTTTTCGAAAATCTAAAAATTTTTTACATCTTTTGAAGTAGCGGGTTGCGCATAAAAGAAGAGATTGTCCGCATTGCCTAAAGCCGCTTAAATTTTTTAAGCGCGCCGCAACGGCGGAGAATAAACGGCGGCGAATATATAGCATCGAAGGACTCGAGGAAATTGGACATTTGATAGAAACGCCCACAGACTTCGACCGCCCGCAACTTCTTTGTTTTGGGGGCGTTCGGCGTCCGCTCAAATTTTTTTGATTTAAATCGGGAGATTTTGCGCCGCATTCTCGACGGCAAAATCCGTCGTCGTCAGGCGGCGCGATGCGCAGGTGCGCGCAAAAAAATGCCGTTTGGCAAAGGCGCCAAACATGCGTAAACGCGCATCGGAAAAAATGCGCCGCGCGACATTCTCCGGAATGAGTGCGGGCAGGATACTTGCGCGAAAAAACGAAATTCCCGCTTTCCTTAGGCGCAAAGGTTAAAATCAACACAAACGCACATGCGGCGTTTTCTGCAAAAAAAAAGGGAAACCGAGGGGGAACGTTTGCTTAATTTATTTTAAGAGCCTATCGCGCATATTCCGGCGCATGTTCCGCGTCGGAGCGCAGTCGAGGCAGGGCAGGCGGGGGCGGGGCGATAAATATGCGCGCCCGCCGCCGGGCGTTCGCCTATTTGTCCTGCTCGGCGATAAGTTCGGCGATTTGGACGGCGTTGAGCGCGGCGCCCTTCCAGAGTTGGTCTCCGGCAACCCAGAATGCGAGCCCGTTGTCAAAGGCGTTGTCGAGCCTTATTCTGCCGACCCCGCACTTGACTTTCCTCTGATACATAAGAGGCATCGGATAAATCTTGTTTTCGGGATCGTCGACAAGCTCGGCGCCGGGAAATGCCGCAATGACCTCCCTCGCGCGCTCAACCGACACGGGTTTCTCAAACTCCGCATTTATCGACACGCTGTGCGCCCGCATCACCGGAACCCTCACGCACGTGGTGGAATTTCTCACCGACGGCAACTCCAAAATCTTGCGCGTTTCGTTGAGCATCTTCATCTCCTCCTTTGTATAGCCCGTGTCGAGGAACGAGTCCACATGCGGAAGGACGTTGAAGGATATCTGGTACGGATAAACTTTGGGCTGGCTGGGCTTGCCCTCGGCGAAGTCCAACACCTGCTGCTTGAGCTCCTCCATTGCCCATTTTCCCGTTCCCGACACCGCCTGATAGGTGGAGGCCGTAAACCTCTTGAGCCCAAATTCGCGGTGCAGCGGATAAAGCGCCATCAGGGAAATGGCCGTCGTGCAGTTCGGGTTCGCAATGACGTTCTTGTGCCCTTTGAGCGCGTGGGGGTTGATTTCGGGAACTATCAGCGGAACTTCCGGATCCATGCGGAAGGCGGAACTGTTGTCTATGGCGATGCAGCCGCGCTTTGCCGCTTCGGGCACGAGGGAGCGCGACACGCCCGCGCCCGCGGAAAATATGGCTATGTCGAATTTTTCAAAGCTCTCCGGCTCCGCAAGCTCGACCGTAAATTTTCCCTCCGGGCGCGTTATTTCCTTGCCCGCGGAACGCGATGATGCCAAAAGTGTCAAAGATTGCATCGGAAAGCTTCTTGCGAACAGCAGTTCGACGAGTTCCTGTCCGACAGCGCCCGTGGCGCCAACTATTGCGACATTGTATTTCTTGCCCATGGATATCCTCCTTGAAAAAATTTTAAGCGAATGTAATGGCGAAAAACTCCGGCCGACGCAACATTTAATTTTCGTATCCGTATCCGAACAAAAGCTCTATCTGTTCGACGGCCAAAAATTGGCAAAGACGTACGCCGTTTCCACCTCGCGGCGGCCGCCGTCGTGTAAAAACGGCTCGCTCGGCACCCCGCTTGGACTGCACAAAATAGACGGCAAAATCGGCGCGGGCATGCCGATCGACACGGTTTTTAAAGCGAGGGTCGCCGCGGGGTCGATTTCCGAACAGCCGCCGCAGGAGCGCGAGCGCAATCTTATTACCTCCAGAATAATGCGCCTTCGCGGCTTACAGGCCGGAGTGAATCTCGGAGGCGACGTGGATACCTACGAACGCTATGTCTATATACACGGCACGAATCAGGAGGACAAAATCGGCACGCCTAACAGCCACGGCTGCGTGCTTCTCTCCTGCGCGGACGCCGCGGAACTTTTTGATGTTGCCCGCGACGGAGACATAGTTCTAATATCGAAATAACATGGACAGCGTACTGATAGTGGACGACGAAAGGCATACGCGCGACGGATTGAGCGCTATGCTTGCCGATTCGTACGACGTATTCGCCGCCGCCAACGCCGACGAAGCGATAAAAATGCTGGACGCCGAACACTTCGACGCCGTCGTGACCGATTTGCGCATGGCGGGAAAATCGGGCATGAGCGTGATAGACAAGGCAATCTCCATGCGCGACAGGCCGGCGTGCATAATGTTGACGGCATACGGCAATGTCGAAACCGCCGTGGAGGCCATGAAGCGCGGAGCGGACGACTTTTTGCCAAAACCCGTCGATATCGCGCGCCTTGAGCAGATTTTAAAGTCGGCAATAGAAAAGCGCAGGGCCGAAAATTCCGAGAGGAGACTCAGGGCGCGCAATGCGGGCGAGTCGGCCTGCGGCGAGGTTGCCGCGGCAGTGTCGTCGCCCGCCGGGCACATAATAGCTGAGAGCGCCCAGATGAAGGCCGTCGTAGAGCGTGCCGCGCAGGCGGCGGCTTCAAAGGCCACGGTTTTGCTTTCGGGAGAAACCGGAACGGGAAAGGAGCTTGTGGCCCGTTTCATACACGAAATTTCGCCGAGGCGCGACGCGCCGTTCGTTCCCGTCCATTGCGCGGCAATTCCGGCAAATCTGCTTGAGAGCGAACTTTTCGGCTACGAGCGCGGAGCCTTTACGGGAGCTACGCACCGCAGAATCGGAAGGTTTGAAGCCGCCGACGGGGGAACGATTTTTCTCGACGAAATCGGCGAAATCGACCACACGACCCAAGTAAAACTGTTGCGCTTTTTGGAAACGCGCTCATTCGAGAGGCTCGGAGGTTCGGGCACCATTTCCGTAAACGTGCGTCTTGTATGCGCGACAAACCGCAATCTCAAAGATATGGTGGAGAAGGGGGAGTTTCGCGAGGATTTATATTACAGGCTAAACGTCGTGGAGATACGCATTCCTCCCCTGCGCGAGCACAGGGAGGACATTCCTGCGCTGATAGCCTCCTATCTGGCGTACTATGCCGCCGAAAATTCGACGCGCGCGCCTTCCGTTTCGGATTCCGCCATGAAGATTTTATCCGAGTATCCGTGGCGCGGAAATATACGCGAACTGCGCAATTTCTGCGAGAACGCCGTCGTTATGGGGGACGGTTCGGACGCGATTACGCCGCAGACGCTTCCGGCGCATTTTAAACTTCCCCCGCCGCCTTCCGGCGGAGAAACTCCGGAGGGGCGCGGAGATTTTTCCAAGAAGTCAAACGAGTTTGATCTCATCAGGAGGGCGCTGGAGGCCAGCGGCGGAAACAAGAGCAAGGCCGCGCAGCTTCTCGGAATATCAAGGCGCACGCTCCACCGCAAGCTTGGCGAAATGGAGCCGTAATGTGTGCTATGCGCCGCGCTTAAACCGATTGTGAAAAAACGGAAATGGCAAAAATTACATTATAAAATAAGATATTTCAGGCTGGATTAACGGCAAAAACTTTAAAATATTCGCAAATATAATTATTAAAAAACCATAAAATAGATTTAATTTTTATTTTGGTTTTTTACGCCTTGAGAGCGGTTAATAAAATATGATAAAGTTATGGGAATGGGAGAAAACGCTCATTCCCATTTTATTCATGCTGCGTTTGCCCGGATTTAAATTTTGCGTTTGAAGGGAAGAATTTGGAAGGAAGCCGGACGGGAGTTTTAGAATATTTTAGAAAGTTTTGGAAGCGTAGGGCGTTGTAGCGTTCTTGCGGCGCAGCGCGATAACAAGCGTTCCCGTCGCGGCGTTTGCGGCGTATGTGTGCCGTTTGCCGGTTTGTTTTTTTCGTCGTCGTAAAACAAATAGCTTTGACGTTTTCAAAAAATCAAAAATTGCAATACGGATATAAAAACTTGTCCCACTCAGAACTTGACTTTTAAATTACGGTACAGTTATTTTTGCTTTGTCCGATTCACAAATGCGTTTAATGAAAAATATGAGAATAAAACATCTTGCAGTTTTTTGCGCTTTCGCAATTGCCGCCGCCGATTGCCTTTTAAAAGCCGATAATATGCCGGGAAACATGCGGAACGCAAACGGGAAAGAAACCGCGGCCCTTGCCGCATCGAAAAAAAAGGAGCCTCCGTTTGCGATAAAAAGCCTGCCGATAGTGCGCAATGTCACCGAGGATTCTGCGGTGATTACATGGTCTACAAACAGGCCGGCAAGCTCGTGGGTGGAAATCGCGCCGGACGACGGCTCGCACTTCTATTTCAAGGAAAGGCCAAAATATTTCGACGCCCCTTTGGGCCGCAAGAAAATATCGACCGTACACAATGTCAAAATAACCGGCCTTTCGAAGGGGACAAAATACCGCTACAGAATTTTCTCAAGGGAAGTGAAGGGCGGACAATACACGCGAATCGAATACGGCAAAATCGCGTCCTCCGAAGTTTACAAAGTCGAACCGATGCGCTTCACTACGGTTGACCCGTCAAAAAAGGAAATAAAATTCTGCATGTTAAACGACATTCACGGAGACTCCGAAAGGCTTCGCGCGCTGCTTTCACATGTCAAAAATTGCGATTTTATAGTTCTAAACGGCGATATGGTAAATTACGCTCCGTCGTTCGACGAATTTTATAAGGGATTTCTTTCCGCATTGGGAGAATCCACCAATGGCTCTATTCCGGTATATTACCTCCGCGGCAACCACGAAACGCGCGGACTGGGCGCGCAAGATATTTTGGAGCTTTTCCCCAACGATTCCGGCGCCACGTATTACGCATTTTCCTACGGTCCCGCAGCCTTCTTGGCCATTGATACCGGAGAGGACAAACCGGATTCCGATATCGAATATTCCGACAACAACGATTTCGACTCTTTTAGGTCGGTCGAGGCAAAATGGCTCGAACGCGCCGTTGCAGATGATAATTTCCAAAACGCGCCTGTAAAAATCGCCTTTGCGCATATGCCTTTGGGGAATATGCCCGACAGGGCGCCCTGGCATGGAATTGAAGACGCAAAAACAAAATTCGCCCCAATTCTTAACAATAGGGGATTGGACTTGCTTTTGAGCGGACATATACATCGCCACGCCTCTTACGAGGCCGGAAAGAACGGACTCGATATGCCCAATATCGCCAACAGCAATGTTGAGATTATGGAAGTCGTGGTAAATGCAAATTCCATAAAAGTTCGGACTTTGGACGTAAGCGGAAAAGTGTGCCACGAATATTCCTTTAAACCCAAAACGGCAAAATAAAACCTCGCCAGGCGCCTTCCATTTGCAACCATCTGCAAAGATTGCGATATAACAAAAATACCTGGTATTATTCCAATATCATGGGGACTATTTTTATGCTTACTGTATATGGAATAAAAATATTTTCATACTTATTCTTCTCAAGCATTCTAAAATGAAGCGGGTATTGAAATTTACATTGGTATTTTCATTTATCTTATTTTCTCTGCTTTCGGCGGGAGCGCAGCAGATAGATTTCGTACAGAATAAAAATTCTTTTGGGAAGGCGTCGCTGACGTCGGATTCATATTATGTAAATTATATATTGGGGGTCGCAAATTTTTCTCCTGAACTTAGATTGCCGATTCAGATATGTTATAATTCGTCGCTTAAGGAGGAGGGGCTTCTTGGGGCTGGCTGGAAGATTCCCCAGTTGGAAAGTTCCGCGATTCCGGAAGAGGGCGGCGCGGTATGGACAACTCCGTGGGGGGAAAAAGTATTCTTCTATTCGCGCAGGAGCGTTTCGCGCGACGTTCTCGATTTCTACAACGAGAGGGAGCGGGAGAACGTGTACTTTTCGCCGTTTGCGGACTGGACTGCGAACGGGCGCGCCGACAGCGGCTCGTGGACAATCTACGGGCGCAAGAATATGCGCGGGTGGAAGTTCGTCTATGTCGACGCTAAACTGCGCAAAATAGAGGCTCCGTCGGGGCAGTCGCTGGATTTTGCCTACGAGAACGCAAGATTGGTTTCCGTCGAACAGCGCGGAAGGGCGTTTGTATCGCTAAAATATAATGAAGACAAATCGCTTTCCGAAATCCTGATAAACGGAGTATCCAACAAATTTGTTTTCATAGACGGCAAGGTGCAAATATTGCCGGAGACGCTTGCGGGTAAAGAGGAGCATTTGGATTCCAAGCTGTTGAAAAGAGTCGGCCGCGACGGCCTCAATCCCCTGGAATTTTCCTATGACAACGCAGGTTATCTTACGCGAATAAAGCGGGGCGATTGCGTCGAAAACATTTCCGTAGAGCATGAAAGCCTTGCGCAGCGCAAAGATTATCTAAGGAAGGCGGCGGCGGCAAAAAAGGCGAATAAAAGCGTAAACAACATAAAAAGGGAAGCCGTTGCGGGAAGGATAATCGAAGATTCGACATACAAATACTCCTATCCGTCGGACAAGTGCGGGAATATACGGCTTTCAAACAAGCTCGGCGAAGTTGCAACATTTGAATTCGACTCGCAACGCGGCATAGCCAAACACACGGACTTTTCCGGCAAGACATATACTACCTACTATTTCATGCGCTACGATGTCGCCTATAACGGCAAAGTGCGCCAAATAGTTGACGGCAGAAAGCGCGTGCTTGCAAGCTACCGCTACGACAAGGATACCGGAAAAATTACAAGGTACCGCGACAAAGCCAAAAACGACGTAAACTTCAAATACGACAGCCGCGGCAATCTGGTGTTGATTAGCAAGCGCGCAGCCGACGAAGACGGCGCTTTGCCAGTGCGCAGCTTTTCGTACAACAAGGGGAACCTGAGGCCCGCAAAAATAAACGAACTGGACGAGAGGGGAAAAATCGTAAAAACCGTCTCCGTGCAATACGACAGCGAACTGCGCCCCGTATATATCGACGACGGAAGGAATGCGTTAAAAATCTCGTACAACTTCTACGGATACCCCGCAAGAGTCGTCGACGCCTTTGGCGCGGAGACAATTTATACTTACGACGCCTACAACCGCCAAATTGCCCGCGTGCATAACGGAATAGGGCTTTATACAAATTACGACAAAAACGGGCTTCCCGTAAAGAGCCGTTTTGAATTTGGTGGGGAACTGCTTTCCTCCGTTGACGTCTCCTACGATAAAAACGGAGCTCCCGTATCGTATAAAGACCAAGACGGGCTTGAAAAGAAGTATGAGCGCGACGAATTTGGCCGAATCGCAAAAGAGGCGTTTCCCGATTCGACCGAAGTAAAATATTCATACGACATACTCGGCAGGCTCGCTTTGGTGACGGACCAAAACGGGCACGGAATCGAATTCGGTTGGAACAAATGCGGGCTCGATTATAGGAGAACGCCTGTCGGACAGATTGCGCAAAACGTTTACGACGAATACGGCAGGCTAAGCCAAGTCGATTCTAAATTTGAAAACGGCTCAACCGACCGCTCGTTCAAATACGGGTACGACGCTTTGGACAGGCTTACGAATATTTCCTACGGCCCAGCTGAAAATGAAACTCTAAGATACGACACATGGGGCAGAATCATAGAAAAGTCGAAAAACGGGCTGGTTTCCAAGTTTAAATACGACCACTTTGGGAGGCTTGT
>QALA01000005.1 GCA_003343565.1 Verrucomicrobiota bacterium
GGCCGCGCGCAGAAAAAATCCGCTCGCGGTGAGGACGGGGGACATATTCGACACTTTCGGCTGCCCCCTCGCATCGCGCGTCAGGCGCGGTCTGCGGGCGGCGGGCGTGCCGCGCGGAGCCGTGACGTGCGCGTTTTCCGTGGAGATTCCCGCGGAGGGGTCGCATGTGTCTTGCGCCGGCGGCGGGAGAAAAAAGGTTGTCGGCAGCACTCCGGTCGTGACGGGAACGTTCGGACTTGTGCTGGCCGATTTGGCAATAAGCGCCATATTGGGAAAGCTCGCCGGGGGCTGAAGGCGCGCGCCGTTTTGCGCCCCGTTGCGGGTCGGGGGAAATTTCGCTTCGAGTTTTCGGCGCCGTTTTGCGTTCGGAGCATCGTCGGCATGGCGGGTTTATAAGCGGCGCGTTTTGCGGCGGATTCGGCGTGCGCGTCCATATTTGCCGTTGCGTCGTATTGGAAAGGTAGGCGTTTGAGGAAGGGCAGTTTTCCCTTTGGCCGTTGCATCGTGAAGTTTGATTTAGGAAAAATGAAGTAGGATTTGGAAAAATGTTCTTGGGGGGTATTGCAAGGCGGTTCAGGGAGATTGTAAGGGGAACGCAACTTATGTTAAATTTGGAACAGGACGAAAACCTTTCCAAATCTTACTTCATTTGGAAATGCCGGCGTAAAAAGTTTCTAAACTCAAATCCGGCCGACAAGTCCGCCTCAAAGCCTTTAGATTCCCGCAATTTTTCCGTTTCCAATTCAATCATTTCAAACGTTCCCGCGCATGGGACTTGTTTGAATGCGGCTTGTTCCGCGCGTCGGCCAGCCTTTGGGCGTTTGCGTGCCGGTTTTTTAGGGTGAGGAAAAGCGAATCCGTAAGAGGCGCGCCGGCGGATTAACCGGGCTGCGCGGCGGTGTGCGAGCGGGCCTGCGCGGAGCCTGCCGTAAATTGCGCGCAAAAGCCGAAAAAGGGCTTGCGGGAGCCATTTTTTTTGAGCGAAATCGGAATTTTATTGTCAAAGTAATTTGTTGCGCGGCGTTAGGCGATTTGATTTGATGGCTGCGTTTTCACTTCTATTTAAGACGCATGCTTTTGGCGCAAATGTCAATTTACGACAGGGAATATATGAGGGGGGCGCGCGGCGGATTTTCGGGCGGCCGCACGGGTTCGTCTCCGTTTTCGCGCCTGGCCGCAACGAGCGCGGTCAAGGTTTTGATTGCGGCGAACGTCTGCTGCTATGCGGCTGGACTTTTCTTCGATGCGCTTTTCGGATACGGCGCGTTTTTCGGGCTGTTTGAACTGAGTTCGTCCGCGCTCGCCTCCGGCCGCGTCTGGACTCTGCTGACGTATTCGTTTTTGCACGCGGATTTTTTGCACATATTTTTGAACATGGTCGGGCTGTATTTTATCGGCGCTCCCCTCGAAAAGATCGTGGGCAAAGGCAGGTTTTATGCGGCGTATTTTGCGGGGGCTCTGTTGGGGGGCGCGCTTTGGCTGGCGTTTTCGTGGAATGACCGCGAGGGTCTTGTGGGCGCTTCCGCTGCGGTGATGTCCGTATTTTCGTGTTTTTGCGCGCTCTATCCGCCCGTTCCGCTCACATTTTTGCTTTTCTTTGTGATACCGCTGTCGCTGAAGCCCATGACGATGCTCAAGATTGCGGTGGCCGCAGAGCTTGTGGGATTGGTGTCGTCGTTTTCCGGGCATAGCGCGATAGCGTATTTGGCGCATTTGGGCGGCATCGGCGCGGGATTGCTGTCGGCGCGGCTTTTCAGGCGCGGCATAGGCCGGGGCCGGACCGGATTCGGAAAGCCGAAGTTCAACTTTTTCAGAAAGTCCGACCCGCCGAGATTGCAGGGCGAAAAGAGGGCTTCGGACTACAAGTTCAGCGTAAATATCGGCGGGGGGCGTTCGGATTCCGACAGGGTGGACGATATTCTGGACAAGATAAATTCCGGCGGGTTCGCGTCTCTGACGGACGAGGAGCGCGAGTTCCTAAAAAAGGCGCGCGAACGCATGAAGTGAAATTATGTTTTTTTGGAGGGGAACATATTGCAAATTTTGCCGTCGAAGAACGCGCGCGCAGGGACGGCCTTTAATGGCTTGAACAAAATTCCGAAATTTTTAATGTAAAAATGTTTTTTATGAATAAGTGCAAAAAAATAAGATTTTTTGGCGCGGCGGTTTTATCTGCGCTTGCGATGTCTTTTGCGTGCGCATATGCGGACTCGCAGGCGGACGGCGAGCGCGCGCCAATTTCCCTCCAGACGAGCCCGAAGATGCGCAACGAGACGCGCTACATGGTGTTCTGCCTGGAGCGCGCCCATTACCTCAAGACCGCTGTGACGGATTTGGACGTGCGCGAGTTCATACGCGAATACATGCAGAACATAGATTTCTTCAAGCTGTTCTTCACGGCCAACGACGTCCAGTATTTTCAGGACTGGTTCGCTCCGTCGATAGACATCACTTTGCGGCAGGGGTCGTTGCTGCCCGCCTTCACGATATACGAGAAGTTCTTGGAGCGCGCCGACGAGCGCATGAAGTGGATGAAGCGGCGCATGAAGGAGCCTTTCGACTTCTCCAAGCCCGACACCTTCCGCCCCGACAGAAGCAAGGAAAACTGGCCGAAAAACTGGGAGGAGGCAAACGAACTTTGGGATAAGCGGCTAAAGTACGACATAATAAACCAGATTCTCGGCTACGGCGACGACGCGGATCCGATGCCGGAAATCGACGGCGAACCGCCCGTGAATCCCCCCGTGCCCGCGGCGAAGAAAAATTCGGAAAATTCGTCCGAAAAATCTTCCGAAAATCCGTCCGCGCAGCTTTCTGCCGAGGACGAGGCCCGCGTGGCGCAAATGCAGAAAGACTCCCCCAAGACCTTTGCCGAAAAACTCGCAAAGGCCGAGGAGGAGGTGCTGTCGCGCTACGAGAGAATAATAAACAATTACAGGAAGGCCGACGCGATTGAGATTCAGGAAATATACCTAAATACCCTTTCCCATCTCTACGATCCGCATTCGGGATTTCTCTCGGAGTACTTTCTGGAGGAGTTCGACATTTCCGTCAGAAACGCCCTCATAGGCATTGGGGCGGTGCTCCAGGACAAGGACGGGTATTGCGTCATCAACGAGCTGATGGTCGGCGGGCCCGCGGAGGAGTCCGGGCAGCTCAAGCCGGGCGACAAGATTGTGGGTGTCGGGCAGCAGACGGGCGAGATTGTCGATACGGTCGGAATGAAGCTTCGCAAAGTCGTCCACATGATTCGCGGTCCGGAGGGAAGCAAGGTGCGCTTGCTGATTCAGCCCGCGGCGAATCCGTCGGCGCGCAAGCTCGTGGTGCTCGTGCGGAAGGAGATAAAGCTGACGACCAAACTCGCCAAGGCCGACATTTACACGGTGCCCGTCGGCGACAGAACCGTCCCGATAGGCGTCATCGACCTTCCGGCGTTCTACGGCGACGGCGTCGGGGCAAACTCGAACGCGAAGATAGGCTTTAGCACCTCGCGCGACGTGGAGGAGCTTGTGGGCAAGCTCAAGGCGCGCGGCGTAAAGGGAATAATTCTCGATTTGCGCAGAAACGGCGGCGGATTTCTCAACGAGGCTGTCGATTTGGCGGGGCTGTTCATAAAGTCGGGTCCCGTCGTCCAGGTGCGCGACGCGTCGGGAAGGGTGTCGAAGCTGCGCGACGAAAATGAGAAAATCGTCTGGGACGGGCCGCTGATGATTTTGGTCAGCAGGCTTTCTGCGTCGGCCACCGAGATAGTCGCGGGAGCCCTCCAGAACCACCAGAGGGCGATAATTGTCGGCGATAAGTCCACCCACGGGAAGGGGTCGGTGCAGGCCGTTTACAATCTGAACAATTTTGATCCGGAGCAGAAGTCGGCCGCGAAGGTCACCGTCCAGAAGTGGTACGCTCCGAACGGGGAGTCTATCCAGGTCAAGGGCGTGCATTCCGACATAGTGTTGCCGTCTGTCTACGACTATATGGAAATCGGCGAGCAGTACAAAGACTACGCCCTAAAATGGGACAGCATAACTCCGGATTCGATTGAGGAGCTTTACGGCTACGGCTTCCCCAAAGGCGAGGCCGAAAAGCTCATGGCCGAACTTACAAAGCAGTCCGAGGCGCGCCGCGCCAACCTTGAGGAGTTCAAGGTTTGGAACGAGAGGATTGCCAGATTCAAGAAGCTTCAGGACAAGAAGGATTGGAGCGTAAACTTCAAGGAGCGGGAAGACGAGTTGAAGGAGAGCGAGGCTTTTTCCGAAAAGATGAAGGCCAAACAGAAGGAACTTGCCGCCATGAATTTTAAAAAGGAGGAGATTCTTCTGGACAGCGCGCAGGCCGAACTCGATAAAGAGGCGGCCAAGGCGGCAAAGGCGGACGGGGAGAAAGCCGGCAATACCGACGAAAAGACTTCTTCTTCGGCCGAAACCTCGACCGGAACTTCTGACGGCGGCGGCGTGGCGGCGTCCGCGTCCGAATCCGCGGACAAGCCGGCGGAGAAAGTTGCGGCTTCAAAGAAGGGCGGGGAAAAACACTCTAAGAAGTTCGGCGCGTCGCTGGTTGACGATTCGGACGAAGACGTGCCCGAATTTGACGTTCAACTTCGCGAGGCGCTGCGAATAATGGGAGACGTGATATCGCTGCAGGCGAAGCAAAATTCCGCTCCCGCGCCTTCAGCCGGAGAGGCGCCGAAGCCGCTGGCGCGCGAGCATTGAGCTCTTGCGCCGGTCGGTGTGCGTAAAAATCGGATTCGCGCTGTGGAACTTTTGCGGAGTTGTTTTTTCGCTTTGCGTTTTGTCTGCCGCGGCTTTCGGGGGGGCATTGAGGTTGCCAGAAAAAAATTTGTATTTTCGGTAGCTTTTTTTCTGCCACTTCCGCAATGGTCGCCGAAGCCGCTGGCGCGCGAGCATTGAGTTCTTGCGCCGGTCGGCGCGCGTAAAAATCGGATTCGCGCTGCGGCGCTTTTGCGGAGTTGTTTTTTTGCTTTGCGTTTTGTCTGCCGCGGTTTTCGGGGGGCATTGGGTTTGTGAGAAAAAATTTTTAATATTGCGGGCGTTTGAAAAATTTTTCCGATGTCCGCAATTTTTTTAATGTTTCATTCTGGCATCGACTGAAACATTGTCGGAAAAATCCGTTTGGAAAATCCGGCATGGGAATCTTGACGCCATGTCGATATATGGAAAAAAATTGTTTTAGGCGCAGTACGGATTTGCGTTTTGCGCGCGGCCGATACCGAGTGGCTTGACTTTTGTTATCGAATCCTCCCGCATGCCCAACAATCCCCCGATGTCTAATAAAGAGGGGGCGGTTTCTTCAATCGCGCAACCGAGGCGATTTGCGAAAGCGTGCGGCCGACGCGGTTTGTTTTCAACGCTCCGGAATTTTTCCGCATGTTCAGTCGGCGGGTTCAATGTAAAAACAAAAAATAAAGCCGCGCTCGAAAAACGCCGCGCGGCTTTGTTTCGGAATTTCCTCTTTCTATTTTTCGCCCGTGAGTTCGGATTGGGCCAAAGTCATGTTGAAAAGCCGCGTTCCGTCCGTTCCGAATATTGCGACGTTTACCGCGCGCGCGTCCTCCGGGCCCTCAACCGTAAATTTTGCGAATCCCCTCTGGAATATTCCGCTGCTGGGCAGGCGAAAGAAATTCAGCTCCTGCGCCTCCTTTGCCGGCCTGCCGGTCAGCGGCGGAACGGTGAAGTCGTATATCGGATATGCTCCCGCCCTTACGAGTTTCGTCACCTCGCCGTAATCCTTGTTCGCGGATATGAATATGACGCCGCTTATTTTCTTTTCCGTCAAAAACGAAACGAGCTCGTCCCTCTCGCGGGAATGCTTGAAATGGGCGGGAGAGTTGACGGGATTCGCCGCGGGGGAATTTATCACTATGAATTTGAACTTTGCCGTCGAGTTTTGAAGGGCGCTTTTGAGCCATTTCATCTGCCTTTCTCCGAGAAAGCGCGGAGTTTCCTTGCCGTGGTCGAGCAGGCTTCTGTCGGAGCAGTCGTCCAAAACGAAAAATTCCGCGTCGGAGTATTTGAAGGAATAGGCCGCCGAATCTTTCAGGGCCGATTCCGGATTTGCCCAGAACGCTTTGAATGCGCCGAGCGCCCGCGGCGCGCTGGAGGCGGAGGAATCCTCATTGCTTCGGGCGAAAGTCTTTATTCCCAGCACGCCGTAGTTGGGCTGCGCGGAAAGCAGATCGGAAAGTCCGGGCTGGGCGACCGCGCCGAGGTAGCGGGCGTTCATTCCGCTTTGAGAGCCGAAGTCCGCATTGCGCGCCGTGTCTATGTTGTCCGCCCAAATGACGAACGACGGGGCAGACTTGCGAATTTCGGAAAATATTTCATAGCCGCCTCCGTTTGTCCTGAACGGGGCGTCAAATTCCTTTTCGTTCGTAAACTGGTTGCCGGCGGCTATGAATGAGAAGTCCGGCGGCGGCGTTCTGCCCTCGTAGTCCGGAGAAGTCTTGAAAGAGCCTTTCGATACGGCCTTGCCGTCTATTTTTATTCGGTATTCGTACTCCGTAGAGGGCGTCAGGGAGTGTATGCGGAATTTCGACACGGTCGCCGCGTTTAAGCGCGCGCGCGATTCTGCCGCGTGCTCCTTTGCCTCCGCCGCGGCTCCCTTTGGGAACACCTCGCATACGGCGCGGTCTGCGCCGGCTTCGGAATCGACGGACACAATCCTTGCTTCGCGCATGTCCGTTGCGCCCACCATGGACGAAGCCTGCGCGACCGCCGGAACCGAGGCCGCGGCCGCGGCCGTCAAAATAGTCGCAAAAAAGTTTAATTTGCGGAATTTCATTGGCGTTTTTTTGCTTGGGAGTTTTCCAAAAGCGTAATGCAAAGCTGGCGCAAGTCGAATACTATGGAATTTATCCGGCGTATGCGCTCCTTCCCGTGTTCGGATTCCGGTTCGGGAATTTCGGCGGTTTTAGCCATCAAATCGTTTATGGAGGATACGGCGATTTTATAGTTGCAGCGCGCAAGCGCGTCCTCCCCCAAGTCCTCGCAGCCGACTGCGACCTGCATGTAGTGCGAGGTGTCCATTATCGACTTCTCGATTTCCCAGACGGATTTGGGACTCATCTGCGTCTCGTCGACAACCCTCCCGAAATGCTCCTGCAAGCATTTTACGAGGGCGTGCGCGATTATGTAAATCGGGTGGTTGATGAGCGTCCACGGCTCGTTGGAAAATTCGGCGTCGTATGCGCCGTCGTCCGAATATTCGCCCTCTTCCGTAATCTGCCAACCGGCCAGTTTGGCGATTTGGTCGAGCTGCATTCCCTTCAGCTTGCCCACCGAGTACATCGCGGCGAATTTTGAAATTTCGGCCTCCGACCGCTTTGCATAATTGAACCAGTCGCGTTCCGACCAGCCGCGCGCGCCGTTGTCGGAATATTCGTCAAAATAGTTGTCTGAAAAATATTCGTCCATCTTTATGTCCTGGATTTTTTCGATATTGCCGGCCTTTTCAAGTTTATTTATGAATGCGTTTGAATTTGGGGCTTAAAAAAAGCGATGTGCGCTTTTCAGGGCTTTGGTTGGGGCTTTGTTTTTGCGCGCGGCCGGTTGCCGGGCAGTCTGCGCGCCGGCTTTTGCAGGGGGGCGCTTTTGCATTGTTTTGCGTCCCGCGCGCCGGCGTCGTCCGCCCGAAATGCCGACGGCGTTTGTTTTCGCGCGCGTTGCGGACGGCGGGGACGGACGGCGGTTGAAATTTTCTTCGCATGTCTGCGGCTCGAATGATTGCGCGCGGCCGGTCGGCGCATTGAGGGCAGTCTGCGGCGCAACTTGGGGCATTGCAACGGCCGGATTGTTTTTTTGAGGGAGACTTTGCGGGTCTTTGTCGGATTCTCGGCGACTTTTGCGAAGGTCGCCTTTATTGTGCGGACATTTTGCCTGCGGCATTTTTTATCGGCACATTCGGGATACGGGGCGGGGCGCATCGATTTTTGCACGCTTATTGCGCGCTTAAATGGCATTGCGCGCGCGAAGGGTTGTCCGCGCATGTCTTGCGGCATATTTTGCGCGTGCCATAAATTTGCAATCTGTATCGGCGGTTTTTTCGGTTGTTGCGGTTTCGGGCATTTGGGCGCAAAAAAGCCGGCAAGCTTCGAAGGCTTTGCCGGCCGAAAAAATTGCGGCTTTTTTAGCGCGCTTTTTTGGAGCGCAACTACGACTGCTGCATGAGTTCCACCGGAACGCAGGAATCCTCCAATATGAAGGCGCACCTGACTCCCGGCATCGGCTCAAACGGCGGTATGAGCACTTGCGCCCCGTCGAGTTCCGCGTCGAGGTCGTCGACAAAATATGCCACATGGGTGTTGGTCTTGACTATGTCCGGCATCTGGCATTCCTCCTCAAAGAAGAGAAATTCTATGTTGTTTTTGGAGTCTTCGGGCGAAGTGATGTAGAGTTTTGCCTCGGAAAGGTAGGTTCCTTTGGAGGGTTTTTCCTTCACCGGTATGCCTATATGTGCTAATTTTCTCATAGAATTACAAGCATAGGCTGTCGGCGGAGTTTTTCAAGCTTTTTTAAACGGCCTCGATTTTTTGGGGATTTGGCGGATTGCGCCTCCCCGAAATTTATGCGGACGGTTCCGATTCGCGGGGACTTGCGCGCGCTTAAAGCGGCGCGCGGGTGAAGTAAATAAATGTCGGGCAAAGCAAATGTAAATCCCATGCGCGCCGAGCGCGGAGGAGGAGCTTTCGGAAGGTCGGCGCTTTCGGCAGTTGTTTTCGATGCTTATTTTCGGCGGTCGCCTTCGGTAAAATTGCGTCCCTTACGCGTTAAACTTTCGGAGGTCTATTTCGGAAGGAAATGCGCTTGCGGGCGTCTGGTCCCGGCGATGCCTTCGGCCGGTCGAATTTTTTTTAATGTTGTAATATCGAATTTCCGGGAAATAATTTTTTGGCGTATGAAAATTTTAAATAGGTTGACGGTCTTGGCGTTTTTTATGGCCGCTCCCGTTTTCGCGGAGTCGCCCGACGGGGAGTTTGTGGCGTGCTTGGGAAAGGTTGCTCCGGAATCGAGAATAGCGCGGCTGTCGGCGGCGGCTCCGGGCGGGGCGCAGGCGGTTGTGTCAAAACTGTTCGTAAAGCGCGGGGACGCCGTAAAGGCCGGCGAGCCCGTGGCCGAGCTTTCCGGACTGTCCCGCGCCGAGGCTGAAGTGGCGAGGGCGCAGGCCGCGCTGGATTCGGCCAGAGCGGCGGCGGACATAAAAATCCTCCAGCAAAAAAATATGATTGCGGATTTGGAAGGCGCCTACGCCCAGAACAAGAGCGTAATCGAACGCACCGATCCGCCGCGCCGGGAGCGCGAGCAAATCGACTACGAACAGGAGGCTCTGCTGCGCCGGATAGCGCAGGCGAAGGCGATGCTTCCGCTGGTGGAGGCCGCGCAAAAGGCGGTTGTATCGGAGTGCGCGGCGGCGCTTGAGGTGTCGAAGGCGGCGGCGGGCGAATACGTCGTGCGCTCTCCCATCGACGGCCGCGTGGTGGAGATGAACATCAGGCGCGGCGAGGCCGTGGGGGCCGACGGAATCTGCGAGATTGCCGATACCCAGAAAATGTTTGTGGACGCCGAGGTCTATGTTTCGGACGTTCCAAAAGTGAAAGTCGGCGACGCCGTCGAAGTGTTCGGCGACCTGCTGGGCGACAAAAAATATTCCGGAAAGGTCGTGGAGATTTCGAGCTACGTCAAGGGCAACAAAATCTTCAGCCCGGATCCGACGGACTATTCAAACCTGCGCGTGGTGGCGGTGAAAATATCGCTCGACGACTCCGATGTCTTCAGAAACTACATCGGTTCGCAGGTCAACGTGAGAATCATTTTGCGGTAGGACGCAAGTGAAGCGGCGCAGTCTATACGAGCGCATAATTCCGCTGGGAATCCCGCTGGCGTGGCTCCAGCTTACCAGCGACCGCAAGCGCTTTGCCGTTGCCATTGCGGGCATTACCTTTGCGGTGGCAATGATGCTGTTTCAGGTGGGGTTGCGCGGGGCGCTTTTCCGCCAGGTTGTGGGCCCCTTGTCTATGCTTGATGCGGACGTCGTGATTGTCAGCCCCAACTACGAGTATTTCGGAGTGGGCCGCGGGTTTGCGAACGTGCGCTTAAAGCAGGCGTTCGCCGTCCCGGAGGTCGTGGACGCAAACGGAATAAAGATCGGGTGCATGCCGTTCAAAAACGTGGACGACGGGCGCGAAAGGGACATATTCGCAATAGCTTTCGATCCGTCCAAGCGCATATTCGAGGACGAATCCATAAACTCCTCCCAGCACATTCTCAAGCGCGAGGGCACGGTGCTTTTCGACACCCTGTCGCGGAAGCAGTATGGCGACGTCGCATCGAAACTTGAGGACGGCGAATTTCCGCGCACGGAACTTTCCGGGCGAAGGGCGACAATCGGGGCGGGCGTCGAAATCGGGGCGACTTTTGCAGCTGACGGAAACGTCCTGATGAGTCTCGACACGCTCTCGAAAATTTGGCGGCACGACTCCCCCGACATCTCGAATGTCGGCCTCATAAGGATACGGGACGGGGCCGACGCTTCGCTTGCGGCGGACAAACTCCGCAAAATTCTTCCGCCCGACGTTCGCGTAATGACCAAGGGGGAGTTTATAGAGGCCGAAAAGGAGTATTGGGCGGTTCGCACGCCGATAGGATTCGTAATAGGCGCGTCGATGGCCGTTGCGATTTTCGTCGGGGCGGTGATAGTGTACCAGATTCTCTACACGGACGTCACGGATCACATTCCGGAGTACGCCACTTTGAAGGCGATAGGCTTTTCCGATTCGTTTTTCGTTTGGATAATAGTGCAGGAGTCTCTGATTCTCTCGCTATTCGGCTTTATACCGGGCTCGCTGCTGGCGGGGCTGCTGTACAAGCTCACCCGCGACGTGGCAAACATGCCGACCCAGATGTCGCTTGCGAATCTTGCGCTGATATTTTTCCTTGCGATTTTCATGTGCGTATCGGCGGGCTTGTTGGCGACGCGAAAGTTGCGCAAGGCCAATCCCGCGGACATATTCTGAAACAAAAGTCCGGCCTTCCGCGCGCGGCTTTCTGCGCGCGGCGCAAAGTGCGAAATTTTTTTGCGCGGGAAAAATCTTTGCGCGGGGGGGATTTATATATTCGGCGCGCATGACTGCCCAAAAGCCGGCCGAGAGCTATCCTACCCGTGCAAAGATTGATATATTCGGCGCGCGAAAGGCTGCCCAAAGCGGACTGCATTTGACAAACTTCTGGCGTGGCCGGATTGCGCCGTCTTACGCGATGCGTTCGGCACATCTTTTTGTGGATTTTTTCGCCTTTGCGTTTGCGCGATTTTTGCGCCGGGACATACCATACGTATGCGCCGCCGCCCTGTGAAAGGCTGTTTGAGAGCGACATATTGCGGGAAATAACGAAAGATTTCCGGACCTTTACGTCCGGTACAGTTGCGGCAGGTTTTTGGAAAAAAGTTTCGGGCTTGAGAAAAAATCTTTTCGCGAGCCGCCCAAAACAAAATGGGATTCGGAGGGATTTTTTATGGGCGGAAAATTTCAACAACCCTACCGTGCGTGGGCCGCAGGCGGAATGTGCGTTTGCCACGTGGCGGGTGGGTTTGTACAACAGCTTCGCTAATATCGAGTCCGGTATATAAAGCCGAACGGCGAAAGAATTAGCGACTCATACGCAATTAGAAATTTTTTTTCGGGCGGGCGCAAGGGGAGAAAGAAATTCGTGAATCGTTTGGCTAGTCTGTTTTCTTGGAGGCCGCGCCAAAAATCGTCGGGAAGGGCGTTTACCGGAGGGAGGCGTTTTTTTATTGCATTTCAATTTTTCAAAATCGAATTTTGCGATTTACAATTCGCCGGAATTTTCGCGCTGAGGGTTGCGGGAAGGAAAAATCGACGCCGCGTAATTGGAGAATTTTTCTTTCCGCGCTTGGAGGGTCGGCTTCGGCGCGATGTTATTATGCGGAGCGTAGTCGGAGCGTTGAAACGGAAGAAATCTTACCGCGTAACGCGGCGCGAAAAAAATCGGATTTGAATTTTAAAATGCGGGCGGCGGCGTTTGAATGAAAGGTGCGCTTGCTTTCGAAAATAAAATGCGCGCCTTTTCGCATTTTTTGCTGTCTCTTTTTTCTGCGGGGGGCAAAATTTGCATCGTGTGCGGATTCGCCCTTCATGCGGCGTCTGCCGCGCGGGCTCGGAGGATTATCCGCCTAATCTTAAACAAGCGTTTTTGCGCAAAATATGGAAGGAATGAATTAAATGGAAAACCGTACAAAATTCAAAGGAACGCCGGTTTGCGTGGCCGGAAATTTCGTAAAACCGGGAATGAAAGCTCCGGATTTCCTGTTGTCGACGGGAGATTTGAAGGATTTTTCCCCCGCCCAAACGGATGGAAAGAAGGTTTTGATGAATATATTTCCCAGTTTGGACACGTCGGTTTGCGCGCTTTCTGTCAGGCGATTCAACAGGTTGGCCGCTGGCATTGGGAATGCCGTAGTTTTATGCGTGTCGCGGGACTTGCCGTTTGCGCAGAGCCGGTTTTGCGCGGCCGAAGGAATTGAAAACGTCGTAATGCTTTCGGACTTTCGATATAAATCCGCATTTGGCGAAGACTACGGTGTCGTGATGAAGGACGGCCCCCTCGGCGGACTGTTTGCGCGCTCGGTGGTGATAATCGGAACGGACGGAAAAATCGCATATTCGGCCATGAATGATGAAATTACCGAGGAACCCGATTACGACGCCGCTTTGAAGGCCTTGACAGATTGATTGCGCCGCGCGCTTGAAAAAGCGCCGCGCCCAATTTGAACGCCGCGTACAGTTTGAACGCCGCGCACAGCTTGAGCGTCGCGCCGGTTTGAAAAACGGCCGACGATTTTTCCTTTACGCCGCCAGAGATTGCGCGGTTGACTCTTCAAGCGCAAAAAGCGCAAATAATGTGGAACGCTTTTTCAAGTATAAAAAGATACCCAACGGGACAAAAGCGGCGCAATAAGGAAACATTAAAAAAACGCAAATCCTTTTATGCAGCTAAAATAAAGGCCGCAATCCCTTTGGATTCGCGGCCTTTTTAATGGTGGAGGCGGCGGGAGTCGAACCCGCGTCCTTGACACTTTCGCGCGCGCCATACTACATGCTTAGCCGTTATTGAGTCTTTTCGGCGGGGTTGGAAACGGCAACCGCCCGCCGAGCATCGCGCCGTGGAGGCGGGCAAACGCCGGCGCGCAACGCGCTTGCCCCCTTTTCCCGATGTCGACGCCCGGCTTCCCCTATCGGGAGTTGGGGAACGGACGTGCCGCGTCAATTAAGCGGCAATAGCGTATTCTTCGCCATTTATGTTTTTTTGACACATTTTTACGAAGCCAAGTGTCGTCTTCGGCATGCAGACCCGCCCTACGATGAAAAGTCGAATTCCGGGACGCCCCCCTTGAATTTCGCGCTTTGCAAAAAACGGCTCTCATGTTCAGGATCGGAAAAAACTGCGAAATATCAAGCTTTATTTTATTCGGCCGCGCGATTCGCCGATAAAAATAAAATTTGAAGGATTTAAAAAAGGGAAATTTTTCGACGCCGGAAAATGCCGGTCGCGGATCGTAAAGGCATGGCGAAATAACTGCCCACCCGGACGAAAATCGGGATTAAAGGCGAGTGGGGAAGGCGGCCGGCGACGGAATTTGCATAAAACATACTCTAAAAACCTGTTGACATTTCGATTAATTTCTTATATTCACGTCTTATTAATTTGCCAAAAATTTATGAAAGCGTTAAAAAAGATTTTTTCGATAGTATGCGCCTGTCTGCTTTCCGGCTCTTTTGCGTTCGCCCAAGAGGAGGCAAACCAGACGTGGTATTACGCATTCTCCCAACACGGAGATTCGGAAGCCGCTCAGTCTTACGGCATATATAGAAGCGATACCGCCACAGGCAGCAATATTACCTGGAACGATTCCTGGGCCAACGGCTATTGGTACACCCTTAATTCCGAAGGAGAGAAGGTTTGGTCTTCGTCCGTTCCAGAGGATTTGAGCAAGGTTGATTTGGTTCTCGGCGACAATGCGTATCACACTGCGGAAAACGACTTGTTCACGTATCTGCAGCTGGCAGCCGGCGAGACCTTCACGGTGGGTTCGGTCACTCTCGGCGGATATGCCTCTGCTGACAAGGGGTCGAGGCTGGTCGGAAATTCGACCGGCAACCGGGGAATCATTCGCATCTTGGGCGATTTGACGAAATCTACCATAAGGTCGTCTTTTGTAAACAACGCGGAGCTCGTCTATGTCGGCGGCGACATTGTGACGCCCGGAGGCAATATTGCCATGACTATCGGCTCGCTTGAGGTCGTCGGCAATATCAAATCGAGCAACGGCGGAAGAATGTACATGGTGGCATACGGAACTTCCTCCAGCTTTTCCAATCCCAGCATAAAAATCGGCGGGGTTATCGATTCCATGATGTTTTATTCCAAGCCGAGCGGTTCGGCCGACAACTACATTCAGGTCGGCGGCGTCACCGGAAGCGGATCGCTGCTGAGGGAGGCGCCGTCAAACTATACGTCGCAGAATGGCACATCGTATTACATTCTGACCAATTCCGCCGACTATTCCGCAAGCGGGGCCATTTCTGAGAGAAACGGCCAGAAATGGACTTCCGAAGCCGGAAGGGTAAACTACGTCATGAACGGCTCGGCAAGCCAGTCTTTCACGACCCATACTGCCGTTTTCCAGGGCGGGGTGAAAGTCGTTTCGGGGGCGTTGTACATAAATTTCAACCAGTACGCCCATTATACCGAATATTCCTATAAGAATTCGGATACCAATACGGTGACGGCGTTTACGGTAAATGGGGGAACTACGCGCGCGCAGTTTTCGCACGGCGACTTGGAAATGGGCGCCGTTGTGGACGGCTTGCAATCGGCCGGCGCCAATGCGGTATTCGGCTCGACCGACGCTTCCGACAGCTATGGCTCCTTCCGCTTTACCAATATAATATACAATAGCGGCACGATAAAGTTGAGGCTCGATTCCGCCGACAAAATGGACACTCTGGATCTGACTTCCTACGCCTTGTATAACTCGGAGGATTCCTCGTGGGTAGATGTTGCCGGCGGGACGGTGTCGCTCGGCTCTTCCGCGGCCGAGGGCGCAAAGGTGACATTTGATTTCGGAACAAACCTTGACTGGCTTACGCAGTATGACGATTCGAGCGACGGCGTTAAGATAATTTCATGGGACGTCGCCAACAAGAGCGGCCTTTCCGCTGAGGACTTTGCCGCAAATTCCTACGGCGCGTACAATGCGCAGTTTGCGGTCAACGACGACGGGCTCTATGTGAAGTACGTCGTTCCGGAACCTGCGGATTTTGCAATCCTTTTGGGTTTTGCCTGCGTGCTGTTTGCCGCGTTGCGCCGCAAGAACAGATAGACGTCGGGCGGTCGGATTTTTATGCGGCGGTTTCCGTTTTTTGGAAGCCGCCTTTTTTTGCAGCTTGAAAGAATTTTTTTTGGCGGGGAATAGGGAGATTTATTTGACGTTTACAGTTTGATGCCGGCGCTTTTTGCGGAACAATGCGCGCGATGACGGTGTCCGTCGTGCGGAAAATTTGATATTTGGAGCCGTTTTGGGGGCCTCTGGCAAGGCGGGATCTGCGCGCAGTTTAATTGCATGGAAATTGTGCGCGCGGGAATGTCGCCGGATTATGCTTGCACAACGGCATTGTAAACTTCATAACCTGTCAAAATTGCGTTTCCGGCTTATGTACGAAAGGCTGATATTTATTCTCTTATTTTTCATTCTTCTGCTGTTTGTTTGCGGCAGACTTTGGTACTATTTTGGACGTTCCTTCGACGAACTTTACTCCGATTACAGAAATAAAATAGACGGCGGCCGCAGGCGTTTTAAGAAGATTCTTTTGCGGCGCAGAGCTTTTTGGATTGCCGCTTTTGCAATTTGCGCCGTGTTTGAATTGGCGTTTATATTTTTTCCCACGGCATAGCGGATATTCGGCGGCGACGGACACATGGCGGCTTTTGGGCGCGCATCGGGAATGCGCATATCAACCGGAGAAAATATCTCGACCGGCAAAAAAATTCCGCTTCGGTTGGGCGCAAAAGTTTGCCGGCGCAGTCTGCCGGGCGCAATACGCAGGACTTGGGGCGGGAAGGGCGGAATTGCCTTTCGCCAAACGCGGCCCGGCTCTTGAGACTTTCTACTTCGAGATTTTTGCCGAATGCGGATTGAATATGTCGTCGGGAGAGAGTCCGCACTTTTCAATCGCCTCGCAGGCATACTCGAATTTTCCGAATTCCGGGGCGGCGTTGTTCGAGCCGAATGTAAACTTTACCCCGCGCGCTTTTGCGCTTTTTATGAAATCGAAATCCGGCAGGCGGGTCAGCAGATTTATTTCAAGCGCCTTTCCGCTTTTTGCAAGGGAGTCCAAGACGCGCCGGCGGCGCTCCGGCGTCCAATATTTGCCGAAGTCTTTTTCCAATATTTCCGGGAGGCGCATCGGGTTTGCGTAAACGTCGGCGGGCTCGTTTTCCAAGATGTTGCAGATGGTGTCGACAATCAAATCCATATATTTTTGCTCTTCTCCCGCGGGGCAGTTGACCTCGTTCGAGCGCCATATGTGCGTGCGTTTTCCCGAAAGGTCGTCGAAGGTCATTGCGTCGGTGAACACGTAGGCGAAACGCCCGCGAATATCCCGTCCGAAGAGCTTGTGCCACTCGCGCCCTTCGGCCTGCATGCAGATTATGAACGGATAGTCTTTGGCCTCAAAATCCAGGTAGTCCGCCGCTTTTTCCGCGCGGTTTAGCTCAAAGTCCCGTCCGCAGTTCGGCGCTATTGCGTAGTTTATTCCGAATTTTCTGGATTTGGCGAACGCCCAGTCCGCGGTGAATCCGCCCTTGAGGTGCACGTGGAAATTCAGTACGGGAAAATCGCGCTGGTGCAGGCGTATCACGCCGTCGGTTTCTTCGTCTATCGCGTTTGTGCGCTGGTTTGAGATGTCGTTTCTCGGCGGAAGGGGCTCGATTTTCAAATCTTTGACCAGAACGCTTCCCCCACCCAAATGCTTCAGCGCGAACGTTCCGCTTCCCAACTTCATGTTTTGATTTTCTTTTGTGCGAAACGGCTTTTGTGGCTCTATGTATTCGACCACCTTCAGCCCGTCAATCCAAGTCGAAATTTCCGCACCGTGAACTTTTATTTTTAGCTCGAACCATTCGCCGTCCCTGGCGAAGTGTTTTGCGACATTTCTCGTCGAGGCGAGACTTCCGGAGGCGCGCCACCAATGTTTTCCCGTAGCGTCGTTATTTATGGCCACCGCATAGCCTTTCGAGAGGTTTGAGTCGGTGTGAAAGTAAAGATTCGCGCTTCCGCGGTCCTTTGTTAGAAACTTTCCCGTCAGGACGAAGTCCCGCGCGGGCTGGGAGAGCGCCGCGCCGGAGAATACGGGGGACTCCTGGGAAACTCCAAACGACGCCCCGGCGCCGGCGAGCAAAAATTTCGACGCAAGGGCGAATGCCAATAGCGCCGCTGCGATTTTCCTTATTATTTCGCGTTTCATTTTCTTTGGAAGTTATTTGTTTCAAAATACGGTTGCCGCGCGCTCTGCGCGCCGGTTTTTGCCGGGGGGCGCCTTTGCCTCGTTTTGCGTCCCGCGCGCCGGCGTTGCCCGTCCGAAATGACGACTGTGTTTGTTTTTGCGCGCGGCGCGGAGAATCTCCGGGCGGTTATTTAAAAATTGGGTTTGGCCGCCAAGTTCATTTTTCCAATCTGTTTTGGCATGTCGATTTTCTTGCAAGTCTGCGCGTCCCGCGCGCTGCGGCAAGGGGGTAAATGCAAGTTATAGTCGCGATTTGCGCCCGCGCGGCAAGGCGGAACCGGTTTCGCGGCAAGCCTTGCAATATCGCTTTTGCAAAACGCATTGTTTTTCCTTTCCGTCAATATATTATTGACTCACTGGGTATGGAGTCAATATTGAATGTCCGAGTGTGTCGCGGCGGGCGTGAGAATTTTCTCCGACGTTTTTGCCGCAGGGAAGGAGCGATTCTGAAATTTAACGGATTGGTTTTGCATTATGGGCATAGATAGAAGAAGTTTTGTAAAGAGCCTGATTCCCGCGTCCGCTGCGCTGTCGCTGTCGGCGTGCGCTTCTAACGGCTTTTCCAAAGGGCCCAAGATTGTAAAGAAGGCCGACGGCGGCGGGGATCCCCGAATCCGCGGGCCGTTTCCAATTCTCTCGACTCCGATAGAGGAGTCGGGGGCGGTGGATTATGAGACGCTCTGTCGGGAGGCCAAGTTCGTTGGCGACTGCGGAGCGTGCGGCATGATTTGGCCGCAGTCCGAAGACAGCGTCGAACTCCTGTCCGTCGACGAGAAGCTGAAGGGCATGGAGCTTTTGGCCGAGACCATGCGGGGAGAGAAAGCCGTAATCGCGTTTGGCTGCAACGGAAGAAATAGGGAAGATTTGGTCGTCTACGCAAAGCACGTGGAAAGGCTTGCGGCAAAATATCCGGAGGCGAACATTGCGATAATATCGCGTCCGCCGGCCGAGGGCAAAACCCGAAGCGACGTAATGCAATATTATCTCGAATTGGAAAAGCATGTAGACCGTCCCGTAATAATACAGACGGGAGGGGGAGTCCCGTACAGGGGGCCCATTCCGGACGTGGAGATGATGATTGAACTTGCCAAGCGCAATCCCAAGGTGTTCGGGTACATAAAGGAGGAGACCGGAAACGCCGACGAATGCAACGCCCGAATGAAGCGGGAAATAGAGGCAAAGCCCCACATTCACGCCGTATTCAGCGCGTGGGGAGGCTGGCAATGGCTCTACCAGTCGCGGCAGATAGGTTCGGAGGGGCTGATTACGGAGCGTCCGGCGTATTCGGATTTGCTCGCATACATATGGGAGCAAATGGAAAACTCAGACAAGTACGGGACTTTGAACGACGCCTATTCGAAGTATCTTCTCATGCTCAACCTGAGTTATTTTGTCAAAGGAAATACCCACAGCGATCTCAGGGGGCCGCATCTTTACGTTCTGCAAAAGCGGGGGATTTTCAAAAACAGGCTCTCAAGGGAGTTTGAGCTTGTGAAGGGCAGGAGGGTCGTTCCGAAGCAGACGATTGTAGTCAATCAGGAATTGTCGCAGTTTCAGATTGACGAGATTGAGGCGTGTTTTTCGTCATTGCGTCCGTATTTGAAATTGTAGCGCGGCGCGCGGCGAAAAAAAGAATCCGGTTTTTCCCGGCAAAGTAATCCGTGGAATGCGGCGCGTCTTTTTTGTACGGGGCGGATTTGGAGAGCGCGGAACAGACTCCTTTTGACAATTGCGCAACGACAATATTTTTTTGCTCGCCATTGCGTTTTGTGCGGCAAAGCCTTGCGCCTGCGGCTGTCGGCGGCAGCGTTTCATTTCGCCGCACATGTGGAGCGTTTGCATGAATGCCGGTTTGTTCCCGATTGAAAATTTGCCGCCGCGCATTTTTAGAAGCGCCTTTTTTAATTGCGAAAAAATTTGCTGATTATGTGCCGGTTCCCCAACGGCGAATTTGGCGGCTTGCGGCGGCTTTATGCGGTTTTTTTTGCGCGGGGCGGCTGTTTTATTTTTAGGCGGGGCAATCCCATTTTTGCCTTCGGCGGAATTTTTCGCGCCGGATTTTTCGTCTGCCGCGAAATTTGATTTTGGAGAAACGAAGTGGGGTTTCTCATTGCGCCGCAGAAGCCGGGGCGAAAAGCCGAGTGTCCGGAAAAATCTCTCTTTTCGGCAACCGGCAATTTTCGGCGGAGCGTTGCAAAGAGGGTGACGGGTGTGGAAATGTCGCGGGTTATTTGTGCGGAATGGCGCGGAGGCGTTGCGGATTGTTTGCGCAGCGTAAGAATTGCCGCCCTTATGTTCAACTGCCGTTTGCGATTTTGCTCAAGAAGTTTGAAGAGTCTGCGAAACTCTCCTGCGGGGCCGACAACGGCGTCTGCGAGCTGCGCGCCAAAAAAAACTTCTTGCAAATAATCCGCAACTGCCGCCGCGCCCGCTTCCCGGTTTTAAGGGAATTTGCAATCTCCATTGCGAGCTTTCCAAACGGCTTTTGCAAATTCCATTTTTTCGAAAGTCTCCGAAAGACAGGTAAAAGGCGGGTAAAGACGGATAAAAAAACGGGCGTTTCCCAAATCGTCCGATTTTATCTCCCAAGCCTTGCGATGCGGTGCGTTTGGCTCTTTCAATCGCGCCGCGCGGGCGCAAAAAAAGACGGCCGCATTTGCGCGGCCGCCTTGAAATTTTTATCGTCCGAATCTAACCGGGACGGCTGCCCGCCTGCGACGCGCTATTGGCGCGACCGCGGCTCGTAGGGCAGGCCCTGCTGCTCGCAGAGGGCGGCGCGGCGCGAGAGCTTTACGCGGCCCTTGTCGTCTATGCCTATGCACTTGACGATTATCTCGTCGCCAAGCTTGCATACGTCTTCGGTTTTGTTCACGCGGAAATCCGCCAGCTCCGATATGTGCACCAGGCCCTCTTTGCCGGGCAGACATTCCACGAACGCGCCAAATTCCTTTATGGAACGCACTATGCCGCGGTAGGTCTTGCCGACCTCGATTTCGCCTATGACGAGTTCCACCTCGTCGACCGCCCGCTTCATGCTTTCCGCGGAACTGGCGAATATCAGCACGCGGCCGGGATTGTCGTCGTCGATGTCTATCTGCGCGCCGGAAATTTCGGTTATGCGGCGAATGTTCTTGCCTCCGGGACCGATGAGCATGCCGATTTTCTCCGGATCAATCTGCATGGTTTTGATTTGCGGAGCGCACGGCTTCAGCTCCTTGTTCGGCTCGGCGATTGCGGATTTCATGATGTCGAGAATCTGCATTCTGGTATCGCGGTTGCGCATTATGGCTTCCTTTGCGATGTCGAAGGGCAGACCCTGGATTTTCAAGTCCAGCTGGAATCCGGTTATGCCGTCCTTTGTGCCGCAGATTTTGAAGTCCATGTCGCCGAAGTGGTCTTCCGCGCCGATGATGTCCGTGAGAACCACGTGCTTTAGGAGCTTGCCATCCTTGTCGAAGCGCGTCACAAGCCCGCAGCTGATTCCGGCCACGGGAGTCTGAATCGGGACGCCCGCGTCCATGAGGCTGAGGCAGCCTCCGCAAACCGATGCCATTGACGTGGAGCCGTTCGATTCCATGATTTCGGAAACCAGGCGTATCGCGTACGGAAATTCGTCCTCCGGCGGCAGGACCGGCAGGAGGGAACGCTCCGCCAGCGCCCCGTGGCCGATTTCGCGGCGGCCGGGCGTTCCGAAGCGTCCGGTTTCGCCGACGGAATAGGGCGGAAAGTTGTAGTGCAGTATGAACGACTTTTCCCTTGTGCCCCCGGTGAGCCCGTCGAGGTCCTGACAGTCGCGCGTAGAGCCCAGAGTGGTGACCACCAGAGCCTGCGTTTCGCCGCGCGTGAAAAGCGCGCTTCCGTGGACCCTCGGCAACACGTTCGTAGCGCAGGTAATCTTGCGCAAGTCGGTGTACGTCCTGCCGTCGCAGCGTTTGCCGGCGTCGAGAATGTTCTCGCGGTAAACCTCCTCTTGGAGAATTTCAAACGCCATTTTGACGTGCGCGGCGTTGTAGTTTTCCTCGCCGACCTTGGCCTTGACGACCTCGCCCGTCTCGTTCATGAGGGCGTCGACATCGGCCTGGCGCTTGAGCTTTTGATCCTGAAACACCGCCTCAAGCAGCCGACCGCCGACGTATTCCTTGCACATTTGCAGAATTTCGTCGGGGCAGACTATCAGCGGAAATTCCCTCTTTTGCTTGCCGCACATCGCGGCAAGCTCCTTTTGCGCCTTGATGATGGGCTGTATCGCGTTGTGCGCAAATTCGAGGGCCTCTATAAACCTCTCTTCCGGGCACTGTTCGGCGGAGCCTTCTATCATCATCATCTCGCGCTCGTTGCCGACGTACACGAGGTCGAGGGTCGAGTCGAACATCTGCTCGTGCGTCGGGTTGATTATGAATTTTCCGTCTATCTCCCCGATTCTCACGCAGCCTATCGGGCCGTTCCAGGGAATGTCGGATATCAGCAGCGCGGCGGAGGCCCCGTTGACCATCAGCACGTCCGAATCGTTTTTCATGTCCGCCGAGAGCAGGAGGCCTATAATCTGAACCTCGTTCATGAAGCCCTTGGGGAATAGGGGACGCAGGGGTCTGTCGCACTGGCGGGAGGTCAGAATTTCCTTTTCGCTTGGGCGTCCTTCGCGCTTGAAGTATCCCCCCGGAAAGCGTCCGGCCGCCGAATATGTTTCGCGGTAGTCAACTGTTAGCGGGAAAAAATCCTGTCCGTCGCGCAGGGCGCCGGCGGCCGTGGCCGTGACGAGCAGATTCGTGTCCCCCAGACTTATCGTTACGGAACCGTTGGCCTGTTTGGCCATCGTCCCCGTGGATATTTTGATGCCGAGCCCCTCGACATCAACCATGTATTTCTGTTCCATTTCTTTCTTTCTTTTTCGCGCCGCCGGGCGGGTCGGACGCCCTATCGTTCGGCAAATTAAATTTTACGCAAAGAGGACAAGCGGTTTTTTCCTCGATTGTCCTCCGTTAACGATTGTCAAGCTTGTCGCGCAGTGCGCTTAACGGCGCAGCTTCAGGCGCGTGATGAGGTCGTTATAACGGGCCAGATCGTTTCTTTTGAGGTAGTCCAGAAGCTTTCTGCGGCGGCTCGTCATTGCCAGAAGGCCGCGGCGCGAGTGAAAGTCCTTCTTGTTTACGGACAGATGCTCCGTCAAGTGTGCGATTCTCGCGGTAAGCAGGGCAACCTGCACTTCGCACGAGCCCGTGTCTTTGTCGCCCGTCGCGTATTCCTTTATTATGGACGCCTTGTCCAAATAGTCGTGTTTAGACATATTGTTTCTCTCATGTTTGGAGCGATTGCATTCGGAGTTCTAACTGCGAACCCGCTCCGCCAGCCACTCGCCGGCGAAGCCGCCTTGCCGCCGGCATTTCCGCAGTCCGCCGAAAGGGCGGGCGGTCGTGCCGGAGGGAATCGCCGAAACCCGCACGATGCCGCAGCCGTTTTTAACCGCAGCAACTATGGGATTTCTTGCGCAGTCTTTATATATCTCATATTCGCCGCGTTTCGCGCAAGCTTTTTTTTGCGCTTGGCCGGCGGGACGCCCTGCGGGGCACTGGCCAAAATCCGGCTTATTGATAGGCAATTTGCAAACTGCGCCGGTTTGCGCCTTCCGCGCCAATCCCGCAATCGCTTGGGCAAATTCGTTTTTATCGGAGTAATTGACTTGATTCTTTGTCTAATGGGGAAAACATGTCTGCATTATGCGGGAACGAAAACGGAAGGGATTGCTGCTGGGAATATTGGCCGCGCTGAGTTTGGCGCACGGACTCAACGACGCAATGCAATCGCTCATATCCGCGATATATCCGCTGTTGAAGGAGAATTTGGGGCTCAGCTATGCGCAGATAGGGCTGGTGGCTTTGGCGTACCAGATATCGGCGTCGATAATGCAGCCCATATTCGGATATGTGTTCGACAAGCGTCCGGCGGGGTGGTTTCTTCCGTTCGGAATGTGCTGCACGATGGCGGGGCTGATACTCATATCCTTTGCGGACGGAATATATTGGCTTGTGGGAGCGGTGTTTATTTCCGGGATAGGGTCGTCCGTGATACACCCGGAGGCCTCCAGAATTACGTCGATGGTTTCGGGAGGCAGGAAGGGATTGGCGCAGTCGATTTTTCAGGTCGGCGGGTCGTGCGGATATTCGCTCGGACCTCTGCTGGCGGCGCTGTTTGTGCGCAACCAGCCGGAGGTGGCGAAATTCGGAATATTGGCGATAGTGGCCATAATCGCGCTGATACCGGCATGTAGATGGTATTCGGCCAAGATAAAGGCGGACGCCGCGGCCGCGGCGGAGCGCAAATCCGACGCGCCGACTCCCGCCGGAGCGGGATTGCCGCGCGGCACGATAATATTCGTGATGTCGATACTGATGTTTCTGGTGTTCTCCAAGAATTTTTACACGGTCAGCCTGTCGAATTACTACACGTTTTATCTGATGGCGAAATTCGGCGTGAGCGTGCGCGTTTCGCAGGCACTGTTGTTCGTGTTTTTGTTTTCCGCGGCCCTCGGAACGCTCGTGGGCGGGCCGCTGGGCGACAGGTACGGAAGGCGGCTTGTGATATGGTGGTCCATACTGGGCTCCGCCCCGTTCGCCCTGGCGATGCCCTATGCGGGATTGGAGTGCACGGTATTTTTGAGCGTCGTGATAGGCTTTATAATATCGTCCGCGTTTTCGGCGATACTCGTGTACGCGCAGGAATTGCTGCCGCTGAAAGTCGGGCTTGTGTCCGGCATATTTTTCGGGTTTGCGTTCGGAATGGCCGGGGTGTCGTCGGCCGTCTTGGGAAAGCTGGCGGACGGATACGGAATAGAGTTTGTGTATTGCCTGTGTTCGTTCTTTCCGCTATTTGGGGCGGTTGCATACTTCCTGCCGCGCGTGCGGACGATTCAGCAGATGAAGCGCGAGGCAGGCGCGAGTTAGGGAGAGCGCGCGTCTGCGCGGGCGGCGTTTGCTGCGGGCGGATTGCGCGCGGCACAAACCCAAGCCGGCCGGAAATTCTCCGGCTGCGGGAGCTGTTCTGGCGGAGGGGCTGCCGCGCGGCAGCCGACGTTGGCGGCATTTCGGCTTGCGGCGGTTTAATTGCTTGATTCGTTTTGGCATTGTGATTGTATCAAAGGGCAGAATGAAGTTGTTGAAAAAGATAATGGGTTTGGGATCCAAACTCCTGGGCGGCGCAAAAAAGGGACCTTCGGCGTCCGAGTCAAAAAAGCGCGGCGCCGGCGTTGGTAAGGCGGGTTCGTCCGGCGCGGCGCAGTCGCGCGCCCGCGGCAAGGGCGGAAGGAGCGGCAGAGACGGCAGGGGCGGAAAATCCGACAAGGCCAAAACGCGCGGCAAGGCAGGAAGGGAATCCGAATCGTCCGCGCGCGTCTCGGAAGGGGCGTCGCAGAGAGGCGGACGCAGGGCGGCGGACTCGCGCTCTGATTCCGGACGCGCGGCCTCCCGGCGCGCAGGCGGCGGCCGTGCTAAGCGGGGCGAAGGCAGGGGGCAAGACCTGCAAAATATTTCCGTAAAGCCGCGCATTCCCAAGTCGGAAGGGGAGCTTCCCGCGCCTAAATCGCTTGAGGAATTGGGCGGTGCGGTTGCGGAGTTTGTCGAGTTGGGCCTGAACGAAAAACTGCTTTCGGCGGTTGCCGACGCGGGGTATGTCTCCCCCACTCCCATACAGCGTCAGGCCGTTCCGGAGGCTCTGAAGGGTTCGGACATAATCGGCATGGCCCAGACGGGGACGGGCAAGACGGCGGCGTTTGCGCTTCCGATTCTGCAAATGATGGACGCCGACGGCCGGGAATCCTTCGCAAAGGCGCGCGCGCTTGTGCTCAGCCCCACGAGGGAATTGGCGACGCAGACCGCGCAGGCTTTCAAAACGTTTTCCAAATATCTGGATATTGAGACCGCGCTCATTCAGGGCGGGGTGGCGATGCGCCCGCAGGCGGAGGCCGTCCGGCGCGGAGCCGAAGTAATAGTGGCCACTCCGGGCAGGCTGCTGGATTTTATAAGGCAGTCCGTTGTGTCTTTGAGCGCGATAAAGTATCTCGTGCTCGACGAGGTTGACAGAATGTTCGACATGGGGTTTATCGAGGACGTTTCGAACATAATACGCTACTGCCCGAAAGAGAGGCAGACGCTCTTCTTTTCCGCGACCATGCCGGAGGCCGTGATGCGCCTGTCCGAATGGGCGTTGAAAGATCCCGTCGTTTTCGAGAACGGATCCGGCATGCCGGCGGAGACGATAGAGCATTTCGTGTATCCGGTCGACAGCATACAGAAGTACGACATGCTCATCGAATTTCTCAAGGGCATAACCTTCGACAGCCTGATTGTGTTTACGCGCACGCGCATCGACGCCGACAGAATCAGCGAGTGGCTTTTGGGTCACGGCTACAAGGTGTCCACATTGCACTCGGACCGCACGCAGGGCGAGCGCGACAGGGCATTGCGCGACTTCAAGGAGGGCAGGACCGCGATACTCGTGGCAACCGACATCGCTTCGCGCGGGCTTGACATATCGAACGTCGGGTACGTCATAAACTACAACGTTCCGGAGCACGCGGAGGACTACGTTCACCGCATAGGCAGGACGGGGCGGGCCAACAGGGACGGCACGGCGGTGACGTTTTTCGCCTCGGAGGAGACCGAATTTCTGCGGCGCATAGAGGCGCTGATAAACGCTCGCATAGAGCGCCGCAAGCTGGAGGGATTCCGCTATCGGAACGAGCCGATTTTGGACGAGGCTCCGAAGCGCGCCAAGCGCAGGAACCGATAGCCGGCAATTCGGGGGGAATGCGCGGCGCGTCCGCGTTTGGAAAATAAAAAACGAAAAAGGAACAATGAGCAAATCCATACTGATTGTAATTTGCGACTTTCTCTTGTTGAGCCTGTTGAGCTTGGCGAATTTCGACAGTCCCGCGGGAATGGAGTCGGACGCCGCCAAGGCCAAGGAGCTCGAATTGGCGGCGCAGCGCAACTATGCGGACTCCCAGCTGCTCGACCTGTTGAAGATGTCGCTGGACAACGAGCGCGACAAGCGCATGGCCTTGAGCGGGGACGTGGAGCGTCTGAGCGCGGCCGCAAAACAAAACAGCGAATTGGCCGCCAGCCAGAAGAAAATTTTGGAGGAGCGCGAGCGCGAAATAAGGCGGCTTGCCGAGACAAAGAAGCTGCTGGAGTCCGAAAAGGCGGAGATACTGGACAAGAGCGGAGAGTTGGAAAGGCGCGTCGCCGAGAGCGAGAGGCGCAACGCCCAGCTGCAAAGCCGGATAGTTTCGGTCAGCGCGAGCCTTGAGGAGTCCGCCGCCACGAGGGCCGAACTGGAGAAAAAGCTTGGCGCGATGAAAGAGGTGGACAGCACTACAAAGCTGAAACTGGAGCGCGTGCAGGCCGAATTGAAGCTCCACAAGGACAATCTGGAAAAGCTGCGCGCCGAAAGCGAAGTCCTCAAGAACGAAAACCGCGCCATAGAACTGGAGAAGAACGCGCTGTCTACCCAACTGGAGGTCGCCGCGACAAAGACGAAAATATACGAGGAGAACCTCAAGCGCTTCCAGACCATAGTCGACGTGGAAAAGACCGAGAAGGAAAAGATGCGCGAGCATGCCGAGACGCTCGCCGCCGGAGTTTCGGAATTGGCCGCCTCGCAAAAGGAGATGTCCACGGCCGTCAAGGAGATTCGCCCGAAAACCTCCAGCGAAATATTCGACGGCATTAGAAACAGCATAGTTCGCGTGGTCTTCAACTACAAGCGGCACGGGCTGCTGGGGCTTACGGAATCCTCCGTTGAGCTCAAGTCGGTGCCGGTGCGGATAGGCGGGGAGATCTGGCTGATATTCGGCGCGCAAGACACTGTTTTGTCGCCGTCGATACGCAAGTACTATCCGCCGGAAAATATGGTCGTGTCGGTCTTGGGGAAGTCGTTTCGCTTCAGGCCGAATCTGATATATTCGCTGACCTGCGATCCGCGCCTGCTTGCGGTGAAGGTTCCGTCGAAGTTTTGCGAGAACGAGAAAATCGAGCCGCTGGAGGTGCCGTCAAACCCGTTCGCGTTTGCGGATTGCGTGGTGGTCGATTTGGGGAAGTCCCACTACGGACAGGTGCCGTTTCGCGCGGATTTCAAGGATTCCTCATACGCGCAGATGGACGTCGGATTGTTGCAGTCGGTTTTCGGCGCGTTCTCCCCTTCCGAAGGCGACCTGATTTTTTCCCGGAGCGGAGATTTCATGGGTGTCATGCTCGGCGGAGATTGGGCGGTTTTAATCAGGCCTTTCGGATTGGCGACGTCGCTTCCGTTGGGGAAGGACTACACGCCGAATAAGGCCGAATCGTTTGTGGGAGAAGCGAGCGCGCGCCTGAAAAAAGTTCCGTACGGACTCCGTTAGCCTTTGCGCGGCGGTGCCGCGACGCCGCGCCTTTTGGCTTCGTTTGGCGTTGGCGCAATGCGGCGCGGAGTGTTGATGCGCAGAGTGTTGCGGTGCGTTGTTTTCTCGGCGTATTGTCGGCGCGCGGTATTGTTTGCGCGGCGCTATCGATTCGGAAGAGACGTTTTTATGTCTTTTTCCCGCATTGGAAGCTGCGGCGTTTTAATTTTTCCGCGCCCGCATGGAGGAGATTTTTCGGAATGCCTTGCCGCGCAATCCGCGGTCGCCCGAACTTTAAATAACGGGCGTTTTTTTAATTTCGTTTCGCCTTTATAAAATCGAAACTTTTTGATGCGGTTTTTTTGGGGGTGGGAGTTCGCCGCCGCTAGCGATACTTTGCTTGCATTTGCCATTTTTATATTGCGGAGGCGATTCGGCGAGTTGTTTGAGATGGAACGCTTTGCCGTGTAGTTGCATTCGGTCGGGCCGACGCGGCGCGAACTTCGCCTTTGCGTCGGCGCGTTTTCGCTCTGCGTTTGAAAATGCAATCGCTGCCGTTTTTGCATTTTTTCCGGATAGAAGCAAGGATTGCGTTTTTTGAAAAAAAAATTGTCGGTATCCGTTTTCGTTTTCGCGCCTCTTGCGGCCGGATTGTTTGAGGCGGGGCGCTTTGCCGTTTTGCCCGCGCTATTGCCGCAGATTTTTGCGCGGGCGCGCGGGAGGCGCCTTTGCGCGGCGGGGAAAAACGTTTTTTGTTGACCTGCAAAAGCGGTTTTCCTTTAATAAACCGAGTCGCATTTGCAGTGAATGCGGTTATAATAACGGACGGAAGGAAGAAAATGAAAAGAGGAACTTTTTTGATAAAGTCAATACTTGCCGTGTCGGCATTGTGCCTTATGGCGTGCGCGACCACGCAGGCGTCGAAGCCCAAATATAAGTTCGCCAACTTCGGCGGAAGTTTCGAGGCCGCAAAGCAAGCCGGATACGACGGCATTCAGCTCAATCACGGGCGCAAATCCATGGAGGATTCCGGCGGATATACGAAGGAACAGATTGCGGATTTGAAAAAGAAGATGAAGGATACGGGAGTGGTCGTCTGCTCGGTGTGCGTCCCGTGCTATCACAAGTTCCGCTTTGAGGACGACAAGAACGTACTCACCTATATGCGCAACATAATAGACCAGACCGCCGAACTCGGAGCGAACGACATCTTGATTCCGTTCTTCGGCAAATCCAGCCTTTATGAAAAGGAGAAGGTCAACGGAAAGTTCGTCCTCAAGAAGGACAGAATTGAGCCGCTTGTAAAGCTCCTGAAGGAGCTGGCTCCATATGCCCGGAAGAAGGGCGTGACGCTGTCGCTCGAAAACACTCTGACGCCGGAGGACAACATTGCGATAATCGACAAAATCGGAGAGCCGAACGTAAAGGTGTATTTCGACACTCTCAACATAGTGGGCGCCGGGTATCAGCCGGAGGACGCCATAAAGATTCTCGGCACGAAATACATCAGCCAGATTCATTTGAAGGCAAACAAGGAATTTTACGACGAGGCGACCAGCCCGAAGGATTTGAACAAGTGCTTCCAGGCGATTATAGACAGCGGGTACGACGGTTGGCTCGTGCTTGAAATGGGCTGCAAGATAAAGGACCACCCGTATCAGGAGGTCATAACGCACAACCTGAAGTTCTTTAGAAATTCCGTCTTGGGCAAATAGGCCTGCGGGATAGCGGAATTTAAGTTTGCGCTTTTTTTGCGCCGTCCGAATTTTCGGGCGGCGTTTTTTTTAACGCCCGCTCCGCGAATGCCGAGCGGAGAAGTTTGGGTCTTGCAAGAACGCCGATGTTTGCGATGTGAATTTGGAAGCGGATATTGCGGGAAATGGCGGGAGTTTTCGGGATATGTTTATATTTAATAAGTGATGCGAAAAGTTGATAAAATTTGCAAAGTGTTGCGAATAATTGCCAAGTAATGCAAATAGTTGCCAAATGCTGCAAAATATTATAAAATGTTGCAAAGCTTAAGGGTTGTACCCTCAAGGTTGGGGCATGAAAATATCTTTTGCTTTCGAGCTAAAATAAAGCGGAAATGGAAGGGCGTTTTTGGCACGCGAAAGCTTGTCGGTTTTGTCCGAAAGGCATTGGAAGGGGTAAAATTCCGACGATACAACGTTCTTAACCGAGAAGGATTGCAACTCTTTTGATATTTTTTCGGAAAGTGCGGACAAATGTGCGGGGTTGTCCGGAGGCGAATCGGACGTTTTGTCTATGAACGGCAATCGGCTTTCGAAATTTAGCGCGCTGCGCATTGGACAATTTTTTTATCGTCGGCATTGCCTATTGCGCGTTGGGAGTATGGGAAACTGCGTCTTGGCGCTATCGGGATTTGCAAAGCATATCCGACGTTTCAATCCACCATTCTTATCTCGAATTTCAGTTCCTTGCCGAACAGCTTGTGCAGAAATTTTAAGACCCAAAAAAACGCTTTCAGCGTCGCCGGGCCTTTTGCGCGGTTGTAGGCCCAGTTGAGCTTTTTTGCGCTCATTCCGGCTTTGAACGGGCGAAAGAGCAGGCGGGTGAAACGCATTATGCGCGCGTCGTATTTGTTGCAGACGGAGCCGCAGTTCGGGGCGGACAGGTCTTGGTGCCGCACGGCCCACTCCATGCGCTCCCTTATGGGATCGCAGTCAAAACGCCTTTCGGGAAATTCAAATACGGCCGACACTATAAACGCCCGGCGTTCCAAAAGCCGCGTGCGCCTGTATGAGGGCTCCAATTCGCCCTTTGATATTGTGCGGATTCCGTCGGCGTCGGCGAGCGTCACGCTCTTTAGAAAGTCGGATATGGATTTTCCCTCCCGCGGCCCGGAACCGGCGTTCATTGCGACGGCTCCGCCTATTTGGCACGGAGCCGACGCGAGATAGTACGGGCCGTCCCGCCCTTCGCGGTAGAGCCTTTTGAGCAAGTCGGCCATGGTTGCCGACGCCGAAACTTCGAATGCGCCGTTTCCCATATCCCTTATTTCCGGCGGAAGAGCCGTCTTTAAAACCAGGGATTTTACCTTTGAATTTTTGAAGAATACGTTGGAGCCCGCGCCGAGCACGAACGGCGAAAGCCCGCGTTCGCGCGCGTAGATAAAAGCCTCCACAGCCTGGTCGGGACTCTTTATTTCCGCGTAAAGCGGGACGCGGTGGAAAGTCCTGAATTTGCTTAGCCCGTTTCCGCGGTACTCTCTTGTTTCAAACGGCATTTTTTGTATCTTTTGCAAATTCCGCCGCGAATTTGGCGGCGACTTTCACAATCAGTATGTGCTCGGCCGCGTGGACTTTGTCCTCAACCTCCGCGAGCGTCTCGCCCGGAAGAATCTCAACTTTGCTTTGGGCGATCACGCTTCCTGCGTCAAGCTCCGGCGTGACATGGTGCACCGAGCAGCCGCACAGCTTTTCGCCCGCGGCGTATGCGCGCGCTATCGCGTCTTTTCCCTTGTACGCCGGCAGAAGGCTTGGGTGGAGATTTATTATGCGCCCTTCGTAGGCCTTTATCATGGAGTCGGGCACGATTTTCATGAATCCGGCCAAAATTACGAAGTCCGTTTCCGCTTCGGACAGCGCTTTGAGATATTCGAGCTCCGCGCCCTTGTCGAAGCGCGCGCCCTTTGCGCCGGTGGGAATCGCCATGCGGCTCTTTCCGAATTCGCGCGCCGCATCGAGCGCGGGAGCGTCAGGCAGATCGCTTAGCAGCAGGCATATGCGCGCGCCGCCGAGCTTCCCCTGCCGTTCGGCTTCCATCAGGGCGCGAGCATTGCTGCCGCGGCCGCTCGCAAGGATTGCGATTCTCATTGCGCCTGCGCGTTTAAAACGTTGAAGCCCTTGGCGACGAATCCCATCTTGTTTTTGGCAAGGTCCTCCTCCAGTTCCGAAAGGAGCTTGGACGTGTTGGATACGTCGGAGCGCGAAAATTTGAACTGCGCGCTTGCGTCGTATTTTATTATGTCGGAGGGCGACGACAAATCGCGGTAGGACACCTTGTCTATGGATATGGAAAACGAGCTTATGTATGCGCGCCCGTCCCTCTGCGCGAAGGCGGACTGCTTGGATATTCCGAACAGAAATTCGGACAGATTATATGCGGAATTGTTGAGCCTGACGCAGTTGAGCTGGGATATTTCCATATCCAGAGAATAGACCGAGAACTTGCCGAACAGCAGCTGCAACGGAGATATTTTCATTCCTACGCGGGAGGCGATTAGAAACGGTTTTGCCACGTCTCCCGATCTTTCATAGTATTCACGCGCGCCGTATATGGAGGGATTGTCTATCCTCAAATTGCGTATGGAGCAGTTTCCAGTGAGCATATTCACGAATATGGAGTCGCTGTCTGCGTAGAATCCGGTGGAATTTTGCAACGCGCCCTTTATCAGGCCTACCGCCATCATCGCATAGAGCGAACACGCAATTGCCAGCGCCGCCGCCCCGACGAGAATTGCGGAAAATATCACGGACACCAGACAGCCGAACGGCTGTTGTCTCGCAAGTTTTAATGAAGAGAGTACGGCTGACATGGTGTTAAATTGTTTCGCTTCGTTTTAAAATCGCAACAATAATCTAAGAGGGCGCGCCCGTTGAATATGAAAAATGAATAATGAAAGATGAATAATTGCAGGCACATTGCAAAGCCCGCAGTTTGCGCCGACAAAACTTTATTTTACTCGAAGGCAGCCAAGCGTGCGGCACAAGCGCATCGCAATTATATCAAATTTTTTGGCGCGATACACATTGGCTTCGATTTTTTTGACCGAAAAAATTGCCCCCGCACTTTGCGGCGTTTAATTTTTGGCGTGCGGGCAGGGCTTTTCGCCTTCGCGCGATTTTCGATAGCTTCAGGGGCTTTGCTTGGAGTTTGCGGCTCTCAGTCCCCAGGCGTTTCGGATTGCGCGGCGGCGTCGGGTATGGC
>QALA01000051.1 GCA_003343565.1 Verrucomicrobiota bacterium
GCCTGCCAGCATGCGCTCCACTCCCTCCGCGCATTTTGCCGCGTCCGCGTCCAGGAGCGCGGAGGCCCTCGCCACAAGCTCTCCGCGCGGCACGCAGGTGTTTCCGTCAAGCTCGCACTCGCGCACTATGTGCATTACGCCGGCGTCTATGCGCTCCGGGCTCTCGTTCGGTATTCCCATGTTCAGCGCGATTCTGTCCGCAGTGGCAAATCCTATGCCGTCTATCTCCCGCGCGAGCCTGTACGGGGACGAGCGGACCACCTCTCCGGCCTCGTCGCCAAACCTCCTTATTATCCGCACGCACATCGACATTCCCACGCCGTACGTGCGCAGAAAAATCACAATGTCGCGCAGGTTTTTTTGCTCCTCCCACGACTTCTTTATCCTGCGCGCGCGCTCCGCCCCGATTCCGCGTATTTCGCGCAGGCGCGCGCTTTCGGAATCTATTATTCTCAGCGTGTCCTCGCCGAAGCGCTCCACTATCTTTTTCGCAAACCCGCCGCCGATTCCCTCGACCAAGCCGGACCCCAAAAACTTCTCTATTCCGTAAATCGACGACGGCAGGCGGGATTCAAACGACTCCACCTTCAGCTGCATTCCGTACGCCCCGCGCGACACCCAAGTTCCGCTGACGCGTAGCGTCTCGCCGCACTGCACCGAAGGAAGCGTCCCCGCGACGGTTATCGGACCGGGCGGAAAGCCCTTTGATGTCGGCCGCATGACGGCAATGCAATAGCAGTTTTCCTCATTGAAGAAAACTATGCGCTCCAGCACTCCCTCGACAGTTGTCTTTTCACCGTCCATTTGACCGGTTCAATTTCGCACGTCGACAGCTAAATTTCAACGCCAAACAGCGAACGCCCAAGCTGGGCAAGATTGCCGTACACGCCGACAGCCGTCGGGCAGGACGCGCGCAGCGACAGCTCCGAATCCGCCCCGGTTGCAACCAGCGCGCACGCCGCCCCGACGTTTTCTGCGGATTTCCAGTCGTAGGGCGAATCCCCCACAAACAGGGACTCTCCCGCCGAAACGCCCATGGATTCCAGCGCAGCCATGCCGAAATTCCTGTCGGGCTTGCGCGGGGAATTTAGGGTCGTTGCGCAGACGCGCTCCATGAAGCGCGCAAGCCCCAAACGTTCAAGAACGGCGTCGGCGGCCTCCGTGTGCTTGTTCGTAAAGCACGCGATGCGGACGCCGCGCGCCTTGAGCGCGCCCAACAGCGCAGACGCTCCGGGAAGCTCCGCAAGGCCGTCAAAGACGTGCTTGGGATTGGCGAGCATGTAGTATTCGCAAAGCCGCTGCACGTCGGAATCCGAAACTCCGGGCAGGAGCTTTTTCGCCGTCATGAGGACGGACCCTCCGACGCTCCTGCGAACCTCCTCCAAAGTCGGCGGCGCAAATCCGAACTTCAAAAACGACTCCTCGAAAGTTCGCCAAATCGCCGTGTAGTTGTCCACCAGCGTACCGTCCAAATCGAAGAATGCGGCGGCAAAATTTTTCATCGGCCAATCCTTCCCATCTCGAGAAAGCGCGCCGACGCAAAATGTTCGGCCAGGTATTTTTTCAGATACGCGCGCGTCGAATCCTCTATTTCGGCCGGAGCCTTCGGGTACGAATTGTACACCACCCCCCAAAGCTCCAGCCCGCGGCGGCGGCAATATTCCAAGCTCAGCAGCGCGTGATTGAGCGACCCCAGACGCGACGGAACCACCAGCGCGAGAGGCAGGGAATGCTCCGCGACGTAGTCCGCCGTCAGAAAGCCCTCGGCGAGGGGGACAAGCAGGCCGCCCGCGCCCTCGATAAATACCGTAGCGTACTTTTTTTCCAGCATGTCGCCGTCTGCGGCCGCGCGAGAGTAGTCGACGCTGCGCCCCTCCATGGCGAACGCCAGATGGGGAGAGGCGGGAAACTTTGCGACGTATCTGCACGTCGTAAAATCCAAGTCCTCCGGCAGCAGTCCCGCGCCCATTATGCGACGGTGTTCGAGTATGTCCTCGGAAATTCCCGAACAGCCGGTCTGAACGAGCTTCTGCGTCGCCGCCGTCCGCCCCGCCTCAATCTCCATTTTGGCCAACCAGCCGACCGCCGCGGTTTTGCCCACGCCGGTGTCGGTTCCGCTAACAAAAATTTTCGCCATTTCAACCCTCCTTTGCCGCCACTATATAGACGGGATTGTAGTCCAAAAAAACTCCGCCGCCGGGAGACGGGAAACGCTCGGCATACCTGCGGAAAAACTCCGCCGCAGCCCCCGGAGTCCAAAACGACTTGAATCCTCCGTTGACGCCCGTGTCCCTTATGTGGCGCAAAACCTCGCGCGGGCTTCCAAACTCCATTTGAATCAGGCGGTCGCGCGCAAGCAAAACCGAAAAGCCGCACGCGCCCAATACGCAGACCAGACGCTCGAAAGGCATGTAGTCCAGCCCGCGCCCGGAAAGCTCCCGCGTCTGGCGGAAATTTTTCTCCCCGAAGGAGGAAAACGCCAGTATCCCGCCCGGATTCAATATCCTGAAAAGTTTTGCGTAAAACGCGGGCGAATCCCCTATCCACTGAAAGCAGGACGACGACAGTATCAAATCGTACCCGCGCCCCAAATCCGCCGACGCCGCATCGCCGCAAATTATGCGCGCCCCTTGCAAAAACGACGCCGCGCGCCCGGCAAGAAGCGCGCTCTCATCGTTCAAAGTCCAATCCGCGCCCGGAAAGCGCGCGGCAAAAAGCCGCGTCAAAAGCCCCGTTCCGCAGCCTATTTCCAAAATTTTTTTCGGCGCAAAATTTCCCGGATTGTCCGCGACCACCGAAGCCGACGCGGCGCGCGCGCGAAAAGCCGCAGGCCCGCCCCCCGAATCGCGCATGTCCTCCGCAAGGCGCGCGCCTTCGGATTGCGCGCCCCGCGCAACGCCCCCGCGCAACGCACAGCGCGCGCCTTCCGCGCAATCCGTTTTGCGCATGCCGCCTACTTCCGCCCCGCCTTCGGGACATTCGGCGCGCCCAATGCGTTTCGCATTCTCAGAACCGCTCCTTTTTTCGGCAGTTTTTCCGCTGTCGGCGCGCCCCGCACTTCCGGCACATTCGGCGTTTTCGAAGCATTCGGCGTTTCCGGCGCGCTCCGCGCCCGGTGTCCGCGCGCGCGCCGATTTTTCGCAAGCAAAATTTCCGCCCGCGAGAGCCTCAAAAAAAAGCCTCTCCAACTCGGCGCATACCTCCCGCTGGACGGAGGCGGAGGAGTCGTATGACGGCGCGCTCCTTTCAAACTGGCTCGGAGGCCGCACGGCAAGGGCGAACGCGGACTCAAACAGGCGAATGTCGAAATGCGCGTCGCCGGCGAGTATCAGGCGGCCGCCCCACGCGCGCTCCAGATTGCGCGGGTAGAAAATCCTGTCCCTGCGCCCGCCCAGCGCCAACGTCCAATGCGAGGCGTCGAAACTTCTTCCGTCGAGAATGGAACCCAAAAATTCCAGCTCCCGGCGAAGCCGCTCCACGGGGCGCATTCCGCCGGAAGCGCCGAACGCGCCGTCAAAACCGCACACCCGCCGAAAGAATTTTGCAAGGCCGGCCTCGTCGAGATTGTCCAACGTCTTCCTGAACAGCTCGCGCGATACTCCGCGCTCGTCGTCAATCGGATACGGACTGGTGCAGAGAGCCACCTTCACGCCGGCCGCGGACATCAGCCGCGGAAAATGCTCCGCCACTCCCAGCCCAAACGACCACGCAACAATCCCCACGCGCCCGTATCCGTCGGCGACGCTTTCCAAGTCCAGCTCGCATTCGAGATTTTCGTAGTCGCAGAGCATGAGAACGTCGCAGTCGTCCGGCAGGCGCAGCAGGCGCATAATGCCGTCGTCGCACGCAAATCCGCCGAAAAACACCAGCAACTTCTTTTCGCCGGCGCATTTTCGGCCCGCGTCGGAGCGGGTTGCGTCCCCCGATTTTCTTATCCACGCGGCCTTCATCTATCGCAATTCCCCCTCGAAAAAGCGGCCAACCAATTCGGCCGTCCGAACGACGTCGGCCTCCGACATTCCGGCGTTGAGCGAAAACCTTACGCGCGACGAATTGTTCGGCACCGTAGGCGGGCGCACTGCGGGCGCATATATGCCGTTTTCTTTTAAAAGCGACGAAAGCTCCAGCGCCCTCTGCGCGCCTCCCAAAACGACCGGAACGATTTGCGTGTCGCCGAGAACGGGGGCGCGAACGCTCTCCCTGAAAAGTTTGGACAATTCCGCAAGCCGCGCCCGCAGCCCCGAGGCTTCCAAAATTCTCTTAAATAAGAACAGCGTCCACATCTGGCTTATCGGCGCGGCGGCGGTGGTGAATATGAACGGGCGGCAGCGGTTGACGAGAAGCTCCCGCTCGGCGGGCGAACATATCGCAAAAGCCCCGCTGGAGGCGGCGGCCTTGCCGAGCGTCCCCACGATAAAATCGACCTCCCCGACAATCCCAAGCTCCTCGCAAAGCCCCAAGCCGCGCCCGCCGAACACCCCGATTGCATGCGCTTCGTCGACGTACAGCCGCGCGCCGTACTTGCGCTTCAATTCCAGGAGCGCCGGAAGGTCCGCGCGGTCGCCGTCCATGCTGAACACGCTCTCGGTGACTATGCACGCCCGCCCGCCGTCAGGAGGATTTTCCCGCATGAGGGAATCGAGCGCGCCGATGTCGTTGTGCGGAAAGCGAAACCACTTGTATCTGCCCAGCCGCAGGCCGTCGATGATGCTCGCGTGGCAAAGCCTGTCGCAAAACACGACGTCGCGCGGGCCGAAGAGCGCGGGCAGTATTCCGCTGTTGGCGTGATATCCGCACCCGAAAACCAGACACGCCTTTTGCCCGCCGCAGGCGCGCGAATACTCGCCGGCAAAAAAATCCTCAAGCCGCGAAAACGCCCCGCCGGTGCCGCCGAGCAGGCGCGACGCTCCGGCGCCCATCAAAAACTCCCCGGACTTTACCGCCTCCGACTCCAAAAATTCCCTCTGCAAATCCAAACGCTGCGCGAATCCCAAATAGTCGTTCGAGGCGAAATTCAGAAAGCGCCTGCCGTCAAACTCAATCCCCCCGCCTTCGAGCAACCGGCCCACGCGAAGCTTTCTGAGCATGCCGGCGCGCCCAAGCTCCTCCAAAATCTCCTCCGCGTCCACCATCAGTCTGCCTCCGCGACGCTTTCGCAAACCGCCGAAGTTATCGCGTCAATGTCGGCGTCCGCAGATATGTACGGCGGCATGGCATACAGAAGCCTGCCGAACGGACGCAGCCAAACCCCGCGCGCTATCAATTTTTTCTGCATTTTCCCGACGTCTATTGCGCGCTCCATCTCCACTACACCTATCGCGCCCAAAACGCGCACGTCAGCCACGCCGTCGGCCCCCCTTAGTGGCTCAAGCCCGGACTTCAAACGCCCCTCTATCCGCGCGACCCGCGCCCCCATGTCCGAATCCGTCATTATCTCCACGGCCGCGTTCGCAGCAGCGCAGGCGAGAGGATTTGCCATGAACGTCGGCCCGTGCATGAGAAGCCCCGCGCCGCCTTCGGAAATGGCGTCGGACACCTCGCGCGTGGCAAGCGCGGCGGCCAGAGTCATGTAGCCCCCGGTGAGAGCCTTTCCAACGCACATGATGTCGGGCGACACGTCCGCGTATTCGCACGCAAAAAGCTTTCCGGTGCGCCAGAATCCGGTGGCAATCTCGTCCAAAATCAGAAGTATGCCGCGCTCCTTGCAAGCCGCGGACAGTTCGCGCAGATACTGCGGGCTGTAAAACCACATTCCGCCGGCTCCCTGCACAACCGGCTCGATTATGACAGCAGCGATTTCGTCGCCATGCCTGTCCAACAAATCCTCCATCGGGGCGAAGTCGGCCGGATTCCAATCTTGGCCGAACCTCACGGCGGGACGGGGCGCAAAAAAATTCTCCGGAAGCCTCCCGGAAAACAGCGAGTGCATTCCGCCGACCGGATCGCAAACGGACATCGCATGCCAAGTGTCGCCGTGGTATCCGCCGCGCACGGTGGCGAATTTCCGCTTAGAGGCCATTCCCTTCGCCTCGCAATACTGCAACGCCATCTTCATTGCGACCTCGACCGAAACAGACCCCGAATCCGCAAAAAAAACCTTGTCCAAGCCGGCCGGAGCCAGCTTCAACAGCCTCTCGGCAAGCTCCACCGCGCCCTCGTGCGTAAGCCCCCCGAACATCACGTGGCTCATCTTCTCCAACTGCCGGACGACCGCCCCGTTTATGGCGGGATTATTGTATCCCAACGCCGCCGCCCACCACGACGACATTCCGTCTATGACCTCCCTTCCGTCCGCAAACCGCAGCCTCACCCCGCGCGCGCCGACTACCGGATAAACCTCCGCCGGATTCTTCATCGACGCATACGGGTGCCAGACGTGCTCGCGGTCAAACTGTTTCAGACGCTCAATATTCATAGCCGAGACGGTCCAACATTTCAAAGTCCGCGGCGATTCCCGAACCGCAAGTGGTCAGCATGTCGCCCATCAATATCGCGCTTATGCCCGAAGCCAGCGCCCTCTCCTGAATGTCGCGTATCGAAAGCCGCCCACCCGCAAAGCGTATGTGCGCGCGCGGATTGAGCAGGCGGAACATCGCGAACGCCAGCAGAATTTCCTCCCCGTCGAGCGGCGCAACGCCCTCCAAAGGCGTGTTCTTTATGGGCTGAAGTATGTTTACGGGAATGGAGTCCACCCCGATGTCGGCGAGGGTTGCGGCAAGCTCCACGCGCTGCCGCCTGGTCTCCCCCATTCCTATTATGCCGCCGCTGCAAAGGCTCATGCCCTCCTGCCGGGCAAAATTCAGCGTCGCTATTTTGTCGGCCGCGGTATGGGTCGTGCAGAGTTCGGCAAACTTCGACGGCGCGGTCTCCAAATTGCAGTGTATGCGCTCCATTCCGGCCGCCCTCAGGCGGGCCAGCGCGCTCCTCGACAACAGGCCAAACGAGCCGCAAAGCCCTATGCCGCCCATCGCCTTCATCGCCCTGAACGCGTCGCAGACGCGCTCCAAATCGCGCTCGGAAAGCGTCCGCCCGCTGGTGACAAGCGAAAATCTGCGTATCCCCGCCGCCTTCGACTTCGCGGCCCGCGCGAGCGCCTCTTCCGGAGTCACGCAGTCGTACGTCTCGCAGCCCGTGCGGTGGAACGCGGACTGCGCGCACCACTTGCAATCCTCCGAGCACTTCCCGCTCTTCGCGTTCATTATCGAACACGTATCGACTTTGCGGCCCAGAAAATGCACGCGCACCATATCGGCCGCAGCGCAGAGTTCGCCGACGGAAAACTTCCGCGTCAAATCCATTGCCTCGGACATGTCCAGGCGGTATCCGCCCATGATTTTTTCGGCGAGAGAATTCATTGAGTATCCTGAAAAATCGCTTTCGTACAAAGGCAAAAAGACAATTCAAAAGCGCAATGCTGTCAAGCATTTCCCCCCTTCTCAAACGCGCGCTCAACGCGTCCGCGCGAGAATCAAACGAAATCACCCCCAAACCGGAAAAACTCCAATGCGAAGTCCGCGCAAACGCTTTCGGCAAAAAACGCCTTCCCTCAGGCGCATTCACAATCAAATTCCGCAAAACGAAAGAGCGGACGCAAAAGGGATCTGCTAAAAAAATTTTTACTGGCCGCGCCGTCCGTGCGGGAATGCGGCGGAAATGCCGCAAGGCTTGCGCGCGAAAAAAAACGCGCGCAAATCAAAACGCAAAAAATATGTCCCGCAAAAAACAAAAAAACATTTCCGCGCCAAGCCCGCCTATGAAATTTTTGCGAACCGGCAAAAAATGCCCATAAAGAGGAGAAATAGAAGAAAGAATCTCTCCCCTGATTTTTCCCCGCGCACAGCTTACGCAATTTTCAAGCGCGTCAAATTTTTAAGCGCGCCAATATTCCGCCGCCGACCTTAGCGCAAAACGCAAAAAATAACGCAAAAAAATTCCGCCAAACCGCCTCCGAACGATTGCGAAAAAATATCAAAAATCACAAAAAAAATGGGATTCCGCCAACGGGAACCCCATTTTTCAAATCGAATTCTACCGGCTTATTTCGCCTTAAAGTCAGAACCCGCCTTGAACTTGACGACCTTGGAAGCCTTGATCTTGATCTTCTCCTTGGTTCTGGGATTGATTCCCGTGCGGGCCTTGCGCTCGGCGACAGAGAACGTACCAAAACCGATGAGCTGAAGCTTCTTGTTCTTCTTTACTCCGGCCTTGATGCAGTCGAGAACGGCATTGAGAGCCTTGTCCGCACACGCCTTCGTAGCTTCCGCTCCGAGTTTCTTCTGGATTTCGATGATGAGTTCTGCTTTATTCATAATTATTTGGTTTTGATTGTTTGTGTAGGAAAAACTTTTATGTGCAAGTCATTCCCGAAAGGAAAAAGCTCCGCCCGCCCGAAAACGCCGGCTCTGCCGTTTGATTTAGGAAAAAGCAAAAACTGCCAACCCTTTTTATCATGCCGTCTCAAAGAAAAGCGGAAAGCCGTAAGTCCCCTCGATTGAATGCACAAATTAGACCCTTTTAAGGGCTCGTCAATACAAAAAATGCGTTTCTGAGCAAAAAAAACGTCCTCAAAGCCTTTTAAATAAAGCGATGAGGGCTTCGGCGGCAGCCCCGAACGCCGCAGGTTTTATCCAAATTAAAAATATCATGCCGCAACATTTTAAAATGCGGCCGAACGCGCGCCCTCGCGGCCGCGCAGTGCGGCAGACGGCTCCGCGGGCGGCGTTCGCAGGAAACGCGCCATGCCAAAAGGAAAATTTTGTTGCGCAAAAGAAGGAGAAAAATCACCACACGAAATCCCTCTTGCGCACCGGGAGCAGGTTTATCTTCGAGCGCGAGTATGAGTCCGGAGCCGCATATACGGCGAGCGCGAGCGCCCAAAACCTGTCCGCATGCCCGTCGGCGCCGCGCGCGGCCCTAAAGCGTATTGCGCCGCCAAGCCCCGTCTCCTTGCGCACGGAGCGAATATCGGCGCGTATTTCCACATCGTCCGGAATGCGCAAAAGGCAATCCTCAAACTTGGACTTTAACGGATACGCGAGCCTCTCCTTGAATCCGGACGTGAACGACACCCCCTCGACCCTAGAAGCTCCGTATCGCGCCGCGGCCCTCTCGGCAAACTGCCTTCCCAGGCCGCTCTGGTCTATTGCGACCTTGCGCAGCGAAGGCATGCGGAGAAACTTGTGCAGTTCGGCCTCCTGCTCTGAAAACGGCATATTTTCAAGCGCGCTGACGCGGCGCGTATAGAGAATGTCGCCGCACTTTTCCACGAGCCAAAAGACCGTGAGATCGCGCGTGCGCCCCACGTCAACGCCCAAATACAGCGGATTTTCTGGGGAAAACGCCTCCTCCCAATTTTCCCCCTCCTTGTACAGGCAGTTTCGCATGATGTCGAAGCCTATAAAGGCCGCCTTGTCGTCCGCGGGCTCGCACATGTATTCCTGGAGGAAGCTTTCGGAGTCGGGGCACGAATTCTTAATGTAGTCGAAATATTCGGCCTCGTCCATTTGGCCGACTTCGCTGTCGGGCGGAACGGATTTTTTTATTTTGCGAAGCAGCCCCTGTTCCAGCGCGTCCTGAAGCGTGACGCGATGTAGAGAAATTCCCTTCGGATTCCCGCCGTAGCGCGCCTCGGCGACCAGCTTGTTGAAAAAGTTTTCGCTTCCCCTGTGCGTCGATATTATCTGGAGAGACCCTCCCCACGTTATGCCCGGATACGCCACCGCATACAAGCGCACGGGGTCCGGGTGCAGGGCGAATTCGTCGAGAACGCGCGCCCCGCGTTTGCCGGCCTGCGCGTCGGGATTCGAGGAGAGCGACCATATGCGGGTGCCGTTTGAAAAGCGCAGGGATTTTGAATCCGCCCCGTCGCCTATCGACACTCCGGCAAATTCTTCGGCGGCGACGTGCATGACGTCCGCGAATTTTTTGCAGTCCTGAATAAAGAGCCTGGCCTGAAGCTCGTCGCGCGAGCTGACCCACGAGTCCAGACGCGCGCCGGATACGCAGTGCGCGCGAACCAAGCCGTACGCGGTCGTCCAGCTCATGCCGATTTGCCTGGATTTCTCCATCAGCTTTATGCGCGAATTGTCCAAAATCCACGCCTTCTGATAGGGAAGAAAAAATGCGCCGCCGCCGTCCATTTTCAGAGAAGACCGAGTTTTTCCTCTATCTTGCGAATGGACTCCTCGCAAATTTCCCCGACGCCGGAGCGGGCTTTATCCGCCTCCTCCGGCGCGCACAGCTGTATTTTGGACGAGGAGAGCTTGTGTATGACGCCGGACAAAGTGTTCAGTTCCGCAAGCGTCAGTTCGGAAACTCCGCAGAGGTGGTCGAACACCAGTTCCCACGCGATTGCAAGAGAGGCCTGCGCGGCGTCGGGAAAGCCTCCGCCGGCAATGGCGTCGGCCTCGCGTTTCGCGCGGCGTATCCTCTCAAGATGTCCGAAAAAATCGCGGGGCGACGCGGTCTGCGCGACGGGCGAAGCATCGGAAACGCCTGCGAAGCCGCGAGCCTCTCCGCCGTCTCCCGCGGCGGAAGGAGAGGAAGCCATACCCGCGTTCCCGGCGTCCCTGACATTTGCGGCATCAGCGCCGTTTGAAGCGGCACAACCTACCGCGCCGTTGCCGCGCGTTTTGCCGGCGGCAATTTCGCAAAGTTCGCGCGGGATTTCAATTTTATCGCCTACACTGCCTGCGAAAATTCCGCCGGGAGCGGAAAGAATATCCGCTCCGGATTTTCCCGATACCGGGGCCGGGACGAACGCGGTCTCGGCGGCAAAACTTTTTTCGTTGCCGCAAAAATCGAAATGGGAAACTGCGACTTCGGAAGCGGCGTCGCGTCCGAGTTCAAAGACTGTATCGGGCTTATCGGCGGCGGTTCCGCAGGGCGCGGGCCGAGTTCGGCCGACGCCGCAGTTGCCGTCCGCAAGAATATCTGCGGAAACGCCAACAAGACCGTCTGCACAATCAAAGCATGCCTCCATGCCCGCGCCGCCGCACCCGCCGGGCGGAGAAAAGAGGGGGACGCCGTTGTCGGCGGGTTTGCCGCCAACTTTCAACAATTCTTCGGAACGCATCAAAAGCCCCCTGCCCTCCGCCGCCGCGCCGCCCTTTTTTGCGCGCGCAGTTTTTGCGGAGGATTTCTTTGCCGCCCTCGCATTCGCGGTCTTGCGAATGTCGGATTTCCCTTTGCGTTCAGCCACGTTAAACCTCCCCTTCGTCGAGATAGTCGAGCCCGGCCGCGCGCAATTTTACGCGCACATGCGCCGCGCTTATCGGAGACTTCCGCTTAAGCACCATTCCCTTTTCCTCCAGATAGGCAATGTGGGCGGACAGTTCGTCGGAACCGAGTTCAAATCCGGAAAGCCGAAGCCCCAAAAGAAGCGTGCGCAATGGAAGCGACGCCGGAAAAGCCGCTTCAAGCTGCATTAAAATTGCGCGCCGAATCAATATGCTATCCTCCATGTCACTCCTCCTCTCCCCTGATTTTAATTACAATTCTGTCCGTCTTGAGCGACAATTCCGAAATGCGCTGGTTGGCAATGCGCGCCTGCGCCACCAGCGCGCTTATATTCTGGGCGTTGCGCCCTATGAGTTCGCGCGTTTCCACGAGGTTTCTCGAACAGTGCTTTTGCATGGAGCGAACCTCCTCGCGTATCTCCGAGCGCAACGAGCGCAGATCCTGCACGGCTTCGCCTATGCATCTCATAAATTCCGCGCGGACTTTGTCCATTTGCGCGTGCGTGACGTACGTGAGTTTCGGATCGGGGCGCTCCGAATGAAACTCCCTAATTTTTAACATAATGTAATATGCGCCGAGCAGAGAACCCATTGCCAAAATTCCCGCCCCCACCATTTCTGCGTTTTCAATGTTCATATCAAACGCATTATATCAGGAAGTTCCAATCGCCGCAAACGAACTTTGGAAACTTTTGATAAAAATCGAAAAATGCGCCCGTATCGCCGCGCTTTTGCGGGATTTTCCCCGAAAATCCGCCTCCGCCCGCGCGCCTTAAATTCAACGCGAACGCCCGAAACGCCCCCCGAAACGCCGACGATTGCGCGCATAAAAAAACCGGCGCGATTTCGCAAAAAAACGGCGGGCGGAACGCGCAAAAAAAACGCGCGCAGATAAATCCATACCCGACGCTTCGCCTACGCAGGCGGGATTTTCATATTGAAAAAAAAGCGCTCAAATCAACCGCATTTCCGCGGCCAAGCGCGCCTTTGCAAAGCGTTCGCCTGAGGCCAATTCCCCCCGCGTTAAACTGAAAAGCATAGGAGGCAAGAGCGCGGACTTTTTTAATTTCAACCCGACTTGACTATAGAGAAAACTTTTTTTGCAAAAGCGTTGCGGAAAGAATCGGGCTGCTTGGCAAAAAAAGTTCAGCGCACGGCGTAAACCCTGTCGGAACGCCTTGCGCGCCTCGGAACCTTCACTCCAACAATGTCGCCTTTGCGGGCGGTTCGCACTTCTCCGATGGCGGAGCGCATGCTTCCAATCTCGCACGAGAAATATCCGGTCGACGGCCCCTCGAAATAAATCCGGTCGCCCACGCTTATCGGGGAATCGTCAACCGATATTTCCGCAACCCCAACCCTCGGATAATAATTGAGCACGCGCCCGACTATCACTTTCTTTGCCGAAGCCTCATTTCCCGCCGAAGTCCAGTCGCCGACGGGCTTTCCCATAAAAAATCCCTCCGAAAATCCGCGCGTAAATACCGACGCCAGCCTCTCCAAAAGTTCGCCCTTGAGTTCCGCGTAAGCCCTTTCAAAATCCGGCGTTTCGCGCCGCTCAAAATAGAAGTCGAGCGCGCGCCTGTATGCCGACACGACCGTTTCGACATACTGCGCATTCCTGTTGCGGCCCTCTATTTTGAGGGAGTCCGCGCCGGCCTCCACAAGTTTTTCCAGAAACGGGAGCGTGCACAAATCCTTGGGGCTAAGCACGTATCCCTGGCCTATTGCAAGCTCTCCCGAATCGGCCGCAGAAACGCCGCTTCCGCCGCGCGGCTTGGGCCTGACTATGTATTCCCTGCGGCACGGCTGCGCGCACTCCCCCCTGTTTGCGCTCTTCCCGCACTGGAACTGCGACATGAAACACCTGCCGCTCAGCGAAACGCACATCGCCCCGTGCGCAAAGACCTCAATCTCTATGCCGCAAGCCGCGCGCTTTCCGAGAATTTTGGCAAGCCGCGCGCGCATTCGCGCAATATCATCAAGCGTGCATTCGCGCGCAAGCACAAACCTCCTCACCCCGAACGCCGCATAGTACTGCGCGGCCGCCGACGCGTTTGACACGCTCGCCTGCGTCGATAAAAACACCGGCAGCCCCGCGGCGCGCGCCGCGGCCACGGCGGACAAATCCCAGGCAATCACAGCGTCTATCGAATTTCTTGCGGCGGCCTTGACAATTCCCGCAAGCGCGCGGGATTCGCCGTCGAAATAAATCGAGTTGAGCGCAAGATACGCCTTTGCGCCCGCCGAGCGGCACATTTTTGAAATCCTGCGCAGATCGGAAAGTTCGAAATTCCGCGCGCCGGCGCGCATGTTCATTCCGCGAAGGCCGAAGTAAACGGCGTCGGCTCCCGCGGCGAGTGCGGCGTCGAGGCACGAAAAGTCGCCTGCGGGCGCCATCAGTTCGGGCTTATCGAACTTTTTTACGGCCATATGCCCGCAAAGCTCACGCCTTTTTTTCCGAGACGAGCCTGGCGAAAAACTCGAACGATCTGTCGCCCGTAGCTTCGGCTTCGCGCGGAAAGAAACAGCCCGGAAGCTGCCTTTTGGCGCGGTGGCTCTTCACGCACTCGCAGCAAATTCCGCTCTTCGGACAGCCGAACGAGCACGTGCACGTCTTTTTGTTCTGCTCGACCTTGCATTCCATATTCCGAAAGCTTGCATCAAGGCGGAAGCGTTGCAACAAAAAAGCCAGGCGGAGCAAAAAACTTGAAAAGCCGCGGGCGTTGCTTTGAATAGGCCGGAATACAATATTCGATGCAGCAGGATTTCAAACAGTCGCAAAATCTGGAACAGGGGTTAACCTTAACCCCGCAGCTGAAACGCAGTTTGGAAATACTCCAAAAGCCCGCTCTGGAACTGCGGGAAATGGTGGCGCAGGAATTGCGCACCAATCCCCTGCTTGAGGATTTGCGCGACGAAGAATACATGCCGGAACCCGCGGCCGGACAAAATTCCGACGGCGGCGACTTCGACGGCTCCCCGGTCGGCGAACTCTACCCCGCCCAATCCGACGCCGACAACGCCGCGCAATACGGCGAAGCCGCCAGAATCCAAAAAGCGCGCGATTTCGCCCTGAACAGCATTCAGGACAAAATCTCCCTTGAGGAGTACCTGCTAAACGAGGCCAACATCGACGCCGACGACGAGCCCACCGCCCGCGCCTTCGCGCACCTGTGCGGCCGTCTGGACGACAGGGGATTCCTTGACTCTGACGCGGTCGACAGCGCGCTTCGGGCGGGATTCGACAAAAACAGCGTGGACTCCGCCCTGCGCCTGCTGCGCAATTCCGATCCGCCGGGAATAGGCGCATTCGACATGCGCGACAGCCTGATGCTGCAACTGGAGCGCGCCGGCGAGGGGGAATCGCTCGCCCACAGGATACTCGATAGGCGCTACGACCTGCTCATGAAGCGCAAGGTCATGGAAATGGCCAAGCTGGAGCAGACTACGCAGGACGAGGTCGAGCGGGCGATTGCGAGAATCTCAAAGCTGCACACCTCGCCCGCGCACGAATTTTCCGGCGAAGAGGTCATCTACATAACGCCGGACCTCGACTTCTACAAGGACGCCGACGGACAATGGAACGTCCGCCTAATTTCCGACGGACTTCCGAAACTCCGCATAAATCCCGAATACCGCCGCATGTGCGCCGAAGGCTCGCTGAAAAAGACGGAGGCCGCGTACGTCAGGGAAAAAATGCGCGACGCAAAATCCGTGATGGACGCCCTCGACCATCGCCGAAACACCCTTCTAAAAATAGGCGCCGTCATTCTCGACAGGCAGCGCGACTTCTTTGAGCGCGGGCCGGACGCGCTCCAGCCCATGAGAATGCAGGAGGCCGCAGACATAATCGGAATACACGCCACGACCGTCGGCCGCGCGCTCGCGGGAAAGTACGCGGAAACTCCGTTCGGAATATTCGCGCTCAAAGACTTCTTCGGCGGCGGATACGAAGCCGACGGCGGAACGGCTGTGGCGAGCTCGTCGGTAAAGGAAAAAATCAGGGCGATTGTCGAAGGCGAATCTCCGCGCGCCCCCATGAGCGACTCCGCCATAGCGTCGGCCCTCGCCTCCGACGGAATAAACATCGCAAGAAGAACCGTTGCAAAATACCGCGAGGAGCTTGGCATAGCCCCAAAAAACATCAGGAGGAGATTCTGAAATGAAGCTTCCAGACAGGCTCGTCTTGGCGGACGCCTCCGGACGCGGCGCGCGCTTGGCGTCGGTCAGGGGCGGGGTTTTCGAGTTTGAGCTTTCCTCCGCGGAAGGCGCAGTCGAATCCTTTGCGGATCTACTGCGGCAGCTGTGCGAAAAGTCGGGAGCGAAGCCCGCGGACATAGGCGCGTTCGCCCTGTGCGTTGGGCCGGGCTCCATTTTGGGCACGCGCGTCGCAAGCGCGGCAATATGCGCGATAGCCGAAGTAAGCGGGGCGAAAATTCTGGTTTGGGACATTCTGCAAGCCGGCGCGCGCGTCCTTGCCAAGCGCAAAGAGAAGGCGCCATTCGCGCTCTTTGCGCCGTCGCGAAAGGGATTTGCAAACTGCCTGACATTCGACGGCTCGACCGTTCTGGGCGAGCGCGAAATCGAACTTTCCCGCGCAATTCCGGAGGATTCGCTTCCGGAAAACAGAATCCTGCTCGACCAAAAGAAAACCGCCGAGCCGTTCTTGTCGAACATGCCGCGCGTCGATTTTTCGATGGAGCAAATTTGGGACGCTCTGCGGGAAAATCCGAAACTGCTGGAGGAGGCAAAGTCTCCGCCGAACGCAAGGTCTCTATCAAAAAGGGAATACGTCAAATGGAAGGCTCCAGCACTCATTTGAGATGTTCGGTATACATAGACCTCTGCGCGCTGGAACGCAACATGGGCAAGCTGAGGTCGTTTTTGCCGAAATCGAAAAAATACATTGCGCTTCTGTCGGCCGATGCGTTCGGATACGGGGCGGAGGCGGCCGCCGTCCGCCTCATGCTAAGCGGCGCCGACGCATTCGCCGTCACGAACGCGTCGGAGGGCGCGCGCGTTCGGGAAATAGGCGCAGGCTGGCAAATCATAATCCTGAGCTCCTCCATACCGGGCGAGGAAGAATACTACTTCGAAAATCTCCTGACGCCCGTCATCTCCAACCCGGAGGAGGCGGAGCGGTTTGAAAACTGCGCGCGCAAACGCGGCGAAAAGATGCGCGTCCACCTGCGGCTGCCGATATTGGGAGACTCCGTTCCGTCGCCGGACGACGCAAAGACGATGCTTGAAAAAATCCTGTCGAGCAAACTCCTCATTCCGGAGGCGTTTTGCCTTCCCGGCACGGGAACGGGAGCGCCGAGCGAAGGCTCCGTTCCGGACCCCGCATTTTTAGAATACGCCCGCAAAAAATTTTCCCCATGCGGAAAAAAACCGTACATACACCACAGCGACGTATGCGATGCCGAATCGATGCCGGATTGTTTTGAAAAGTCGTTGCGCGCGGGACTCGTCCTGTTCGGAGTGCAACCCTCGCAAGGCTCGATTTTAAAAGGGTTCAAGCCGGAACACGCGCTCACGTTTCGCTCGTCGATCAGCCAGATAAAACGCCTGCCCAAAGGCGCGACGGTGGGATACTCGCGCAGGCACACACTCGAAAGGGACTCCAAAGTCGCGCTCATATCCGCCGGATACGGCGACGGCTTGGCGCGCGAAGCCGGCACAAAAGCCAGCGTCATAATCCGCGGCAGACGCGCCCCCGTAATAGGGATAGTGTCTATGGATCAGGCCGGCGTCGACGTATCCGAATTCGGCGAAATAGAGGTGGGAGACGAAGCGGTTATAATAGGCTCGATGGGCGGCGAATTTATATCCATTGAGGAATATTGCCGCAATCTATCCATAACTCCGGCCCAAGCGCTCACCTCCATAACAAAGCGCGTGGCCCGTTTTTACAAGACGCTCTATTGACGCGCCAAACCCGCGCGGCACAAGGTTTGCCCAAAATCGAATCGCCCGCGCCGGACGGAATTTGCCCCGACCTTTCGGACGACGATTTTTCCATTTTCGCAGCGCAAAAATTTATTTGAACCAAAGACGCGCCAAAGGAGTAAGCAATTCCCCAATTTGATTTAAGAATTTCCCAACCTGGTTTAAAAATTTTTAAATATCGCGCTTTGCGAGCCAATATTTTTATTTAATGCGAATTATTAAAAAATGCGAATTGGTGACGCGCTTGGGAGAGGATTCTGCGCAGCTTTTTACGAAATTAAAAAAAACGCTACATATTCGCACCGCAACGGCGGAGAAAAGCGAACTAAACGGCATATCGGACCGAAGGGCGAATGTTTTTCTTTAGCGCGGATTATTAAAGCGCGAATTGGTGACGCGCTTGGAAGAGGAGTTCTGCGCAACTTTTTACGAAATTAAAAAAAACGCCACATATTCGCACCGCAACAGCAGAGAGAAGCGAACTAAACGGCATATCGCGTCGAAGGGCGAATGTTTTTGTTTAACGCGGATTATTAAAGCGTGAATTGGCGACGCGCTTGGGAGGGGTTCTGCGCAGCTTTTTACGAAATAAAAAAACGCCACATATTCGCACCGCAACGGTGAAGAAAAGCGAACCAAACGGCATATCGGACCGAAGGGCGGCCGCGCCCCTTCCGCAATTAAAGGCGAAAACGGCCGTCGGCAAACGCCCCATCTGTACCAGGACGAAAGTTCCGCGGAGAAGGTTTCTTCACCGCGCCGGCAGCGGTATTATACAAATTGCATATTCTCTTCTTCCCTACATGCAATCCGCAAATACCCCGGCGCGCTTTTCCAAATCGACGGAATTTAAACGAATTTACAGACGGTTTGGCGGCATCTGCGCAAAAGCAATCTCCCGTGCGTCCTCGCAACAAAACTTCCTCGCAAGAGAACTTTGTTCCTTCCGAAAGCGGCCAAACGCCCGGCGCAAACCGCATCAAAGCATTCAAAGCGTTTGGCGCGACGCAAAATCTTAGAAAGTTCGGCGCAAAAATTCGGTAAAAGAACACGCGCAATTTGAATGCGGGAATATGCCGAATACGCATTCCCGAACATAGCCAACCGATAAAAAAAGCGATTCGAAAAAATTTTTTCAAGGCGTCGCAAACGCGATACGCCTTTGCAAAAAATCTTTCCGAACGAAAAAGTCTCCCGACCGAAATTTAGGATTTCATGGGAGCAAACAGCGTCAATGCCCCGATAGCGAACAAAATTTTGCAAACAAAAAAGCCTTCCCGCGCGGGAAGGTTTTTTTGCCAAAATTCAAGACAAACTACCTCTGAGCCGTGGTCGTAATGGTGTCGTCCGGAATCGTAGTCTCGGAAACGCTGCCTCTTACCGCCCTTGAAGTCGGGGTGACAATGGCCTCCGCAAGCAGAGACTGGGGAGTCCTCGCGGCGACGCCGGAGGCGCCGACGGAACCGGTGACATTGCCGTTATCGTCCACCGCTAAGGAAATGGCGGCGGCGGGAGCGGCGACACCGTTGGAACCGGTAGCGACGAGATTGCCCGTCGTCAACATTCTGCCATTAACTCCGGGTTCCGTTCTGGAATTTATCGTATATGTGGAACCCCCAATAGATATAGTGAAGGAATGGTTGATTCCCGAAATGCCGTTTTCAACCGACGATTCAAGGCGGAACGACGCATTCGCGGCACCCTCCGAAGGAGTGTTGGGGCTCGCCACCTGGGACTTTACGGCAGCCCATGCCGAATGCAGAGCCGCCAAGTGCATTCCCGCCGCATTCGAGGCAGATATGGCGCGACGAAAGATCTCGTCAATCGCATCGCCGGAAGAGGAAGCCAAGTCCTTGGAATCCGCCGAAACCGAAATGCTCGTACCCTTGTCGTCCGCCGAGACGTTGACCTTAACCGGATCGGAAGCGGCTGCGGTCTGGGCGGCGGCCTGTGCTGGGGCTTGCTGCTGTTGCGCAGGAGCCTGTTGGGCAAACGCGGAACCGGCGGCAAATATGGAAGCCAACAATGTTAAAATTTTGAGAGATTTCATAGTAGAATTGTCCTTTTGAGTTTCTCGTTGGGAAGTGCCCCATTTCGGAATTGTGTTCCCAAATTTAGAAGTAAATCGCCAAAATACAAGTTTTTTTTAAATATATTTTTCATTTTTTGCCGTTTGGCGCCGAAGGTAAAATTGGTAAAGCCGCAAAAATTGTTTTGCCTTATGGTAAAAAAAGCCTTCAATCCCACACAATGTGCGCGATTGCGCCGGCGACAAAGCCGGGGTGCCGCTTTCGCCGAAAGGCGTTAACCACTCAACGACATGTCAGAAGACAACACTAAAGAAAACGAAAAAATCCTGCCGGATCTAAGCCAACTCTCAAATCTCGAATTTGAAACCGCATGGTCGCCCGTATCGAACGGCTACGACAAGGCCGACAGGCGCGGTTCGGATTTCAAAGGGGCAAAATTCCGCGACAAGCCGGGCGACGGGCGCAAATTCTCCGACCGCAGGCGCGACAACAGCCGCCGGGAACGGGAAGACTCGAACAGGGAGCATAACAGGCAGGATTCGCGCGGGCGTTTTCGAGGCGACTCTGACAAGTTCAAAGGCGGAAGATCCGCCCAGCCGGGCAAATTTCAGAAGGCTTCGAGGCGGACCGAAAAGCGCCCTTCGTTCTCGCCGTCGATGGAGGTCCTGTTCTATCCGGACGACGCCCCCTTCAATAAGCTGATAGACGCCATGAAGGAGTCGAAGCGCACGTATCAGCTCTTCGACATAGCGAATCTCGTTTTGGAGAAGTTCGACAGGTGCGTAATTTTGGCCAAGAACCTCCCCGACGCCGACGGCGTCGTAAAGCCGCTGTTTTGCGCGCAGCCCTACAACATACCGTTCGACGACGAGCAGCAGGCGCGCCGCGCCGCAATAGAGTGGAGAATCGAGAGCGACTTTATCCCCGAAGAGACGGAGTGCGAGCCGCCCAAAGGCAATTTCCAAGTGGTCAACCGCTGCACGATTACCAACGAGCTTCTCGGCGCGCCAAACTGGCACAGATACGGCGAATTTCTGCGCGAATACCACGCGCGCAAGTGCCCGAACGTCTCGTTTGAAACCTTTTCGGCCTCCATTGAGAGCGTGCGGGATCCGGAGCAGATCGCGCAGTGGCTGGAGCAGATGAAGAAGCGCACGGTCTACCGCCTGAAAGAGCCGGCCGAGGGCGAGCAGGAGGTGTTCGACACGCTTGAGGCGGCCTCGAACTACGTCGCCCGCAAAATGGCCGCAGAACTTGTAAAGACCTATGAGCAAGTGCGCCTAAAGGGCGCCAATATGGAGAGGCTTGCGCGCGGACGCATACGCAGGAACATCGAGGAGGAGCGGGCAAGGCAAAAGAAATTTCCGATTGTCACGGCAAACAATTTGCGCGGGCGTCTGCGCCGCTCCGGATTGACCGTCTACAAGCGCGGAAGCAAGGGCTTTGCGTTCGTTTCGGCCATAAAGAGAAAATTCCTGACCGAAGGCGAAACGCTCTCCGAACTTCCGCAGAAGATATTTGACTTCGTGCTCTCGAACGCCGGCGTCACGGCGGGGCGCCTGCCCTATTTGATAATGGGATTGCCCGCCCCGGAAGGCGAGATGCAAAAGCAGCCAGAAGCCAAGGAACAGCTCGAAAACGCCGAAGCTCCCAAACCGACCGACGAAACCGCAAGCCAGGCCGCCGCGCTCACTCCGGAGCAAACGGCCCAATTCAATGCGATACTCTCGGAGTTGTCGTGGCTGATTTCCGAAGGCTACGTGGTCGAATACGCCAATTCCTCGCTGCAAGCCAATCCGTACATGCCAAAGCCCAAGGAAAAAACAGAGGGCAAGGCCGACTCCGACGTGGAAACCGCGCCGGAGGGAGACGAACCGCTGGAGTCCGCTCCCCAGAAATCCGCCTCGCCCGAACGGCGGCAATCTGATTCGGCGGAAGAAATATCCGAACAAATATCCGAACTATCCGCAGACGCAAATTCCGCAAAAGCAAATTCCGAAGCGGGCGAATCCGCGCCGGAAGCGAATGCGGCTTTGCAAGCTGATGCCGACGAATGCAAAGCGGCAGCGGAATCGGACGAATCCGGGCAGACCGGCGGCGACAAGGACAAATCGGCACGCGGGGAGACTGCGACAGTTGCAGCCCCCTCCGATGAAACGCCTTCGGAAAATGCCTCCGCGCCTGAACAGGCAACGCCGAAAACCGAAGGGGAAAATTCCGACGAAAGCCGCTAATAGGCGGCGCGGGGCGAACGGCAGTTGTGTCACGGTCCCGTTTACATTCGCACTTTCTCCCTTTTTTCACTCGTCCGACAAGCCGAGTCCGGCAAGTTGACGGGTCCGGTAGCCTTTGAATTTCGGTTGCCGACTCCAAAGGCATGTCCGCTCTCCGCAAATGGGAAGATGCAATTATTAGAAGCGGGAAGGCGTAATTATTAGTAAAGGGCGTTCTCCGAGACCGCGGCGGCCTCCGAAATGGCGGCGCCCCCCTATCTCCCAATTCGTAAAACAGCCCGACGCAAAAACCGGCGCGCATGAAACGGCCGGCCGAAACGGCAAGAATGCCGCAAATGGCAAGAGTGTTGCAAAGGCAGAATCTTACCCGGAGCGTTTGGACGACGCGCCCGACCGGTTGCGCTTCAACAGAACGCGGGCCTCGTATTTCTTTATTCCATTTATCATGTTTTGGCCGGTCGGGATATCGCATCTCCGGCAAAATTCGCTCCAGACCGCGCCGAACGGCAGCGTCTTAATTTCCTCGGACAAGGCCAGGCGAACGGCGAAATCTCCGGAGTTCTCCGCGGCGCGAATCTTGGCCCGCGGCTCCAAGAGGGCCGCCAACAACGCCTTGCGCGCGGCGCGCATTCCTATGGCCCACGCGAAAATGCGGTTTATGCTGGCGTCGAAGAAATCCATGCCGATATGGACGCGGCCGAGGGCGTCGCAACGGACGAGTTCTGACATAAGCTCGCGCGTCGGATCGTCGAACAGCGCGACGTGGTCGCTGTCCCACCGCACTCCGCGCGAGACGTGCAGCAGCAGTTCCGGCACGAACATGAGCGCGGACGAAAGCTTGTCCGCAATGGATTCCGTCGGGTGGAAATGCCCCGCGTCGAACGTGAGAATCTTGCCGTTTTTAACGGCGTAGCCCATGAAAAATTCGTGCGAACCGACCACGTAGCTCTCGCTTCCTATTCCGAAGAGTTTGCTCTCCACGGCGTCGCGATTGAACTTGGCCGAAATTTTTGCGGCAAAAATTTTGTCGAGCGAATCGCGCATTCTCTCGCGCGGGGAGAGCCTGTCGGCGGGGGAATCCTTCATTCCGTCCGGCATCCAGAAATTGGTGACGACCGCGCTGCCGAGCCTCCTTCCTGCCTTTTCGGCTATTTTTCTGCACGCGATGCCGTGCTCAATCCAGAAATTCCTCACCGCCGCGTCGGGGCTGGAAAGGGTAAACCCGCCGTCCGCAAGCCTGTGCGAAAAGAACGTCGGGTTGAAATCCATACCCATGCCGCGCTGCGCGCACCAGTCAACCCAGCCGGAGAAATGCTCGAAACCTATTTCGTTTCTGTCGACGCGCTTTCCGCCGAACTCGCCGTAAATTGCATGGAGGTTCAGGCGCGTCCTGCCCGGTATATATTTGAGGGCCTCGTCAATGTCGGCGCGCAACTCGTCAACGCTGCGAGCCTTACCGGGAAAATTTCCGGTCGTCTGAATTCCGCCGCCGGACAGCCGCGCGTCCGGAGTCTCAAATCCTCCCACGTCGTCGCCCTGCCAGCAGTGCATCGACAGCGGAATTTCTCCCAAAATTTCGACGGCCCGTTCCGCATCGACGCCGTATTCGGCGTACGCCTCCCTCGCATATTTAAAGTCGTTTGCCATGCGGATTGCCTATTCTGAGGACATGTAAAACTCAAGCTTTTTTCAATAAATTCCAATAAAATCGCAAAAAAACCCGCGACGCGAATCGCCGCGAATAAAAAATGATTGAAAAAACTTGAGAAAATGCCATACCTAATGGAAACAGTTGCATAGTTGGAAACCGAAAAAGAATATAGTATGGCAAAATTATCAAAATTTTTAATCGTTCCGGACAAATTTCGCACGTCGCTTTCCGCCAGCCAGGCTTCCCATGCCATAAAAATGAGCGTGCTGGCGCACGACAAAAATGCCGTCATTTCCGAGTTTTCCATGACAGACGGCGGCGACTGTTTCGTGGATACGATAGCGCGCGCCCAAAACGGAGCCAAGATTATAAGGCTGAAAACCATAGACCCGACCGGGCAAACCCTCACGGCAAAATGCGCAATCATAAACGACGAATCCGCGCTGGTCGGCCTTACGGAGGCGTCGGGACTGAATCTCATATCTCCGCAAGACCGCAATCCCGGAAAGCTCACCACGATAGGCACGGGGGAAATCATATCCAAGCTGGTCGAGCGCGGATACAAGACGATAACGGTGGGCGTCGGGGGATCGGCCTCCAACGACGGCGGAATAGGGCTGCTCATACCGATGGGATTCAAGTTTCTCGACGCAGACGGAAACGACATCGAGCCGAACGGCTTTGGGCTTGAGAAACTGGAAAAAATCGTCCCGCCCGCCAAGCCGATAAAGACCAAATTCACGGTGGCCACCGACGTCACGAATCCGCTCTTCGGGAAAACCGGAGCGGCCTTTCAGTTCTCGCAGCAAAAGGGGGCCTCGCAGGAGGACGCAGCACAGCTCGACAAAAACCTCAGAAAGCTCGCGCAGGTGGCGAAGAAATGCCTCGGCAAGAGCCTGCACGACGAGCCGGGCGCCGGGGCCGGCGGCGGATGCGGATACGCGATGATGACGTTTCTGGGGGCAAAGCGCGTAAGCGGATTCGACCTCTTTGCGAAAGTGACAAATTTGGAATCCCAAATAAAATCCTCCCACGTGGTAATAACCGGAGAGGGAAAGTTTGACGCCACCAGCGCGGACGGCAAAGGCCCGTTCGCGCTTGCGAAGCTGGCGGCAAAGCACAAAAAGCCCGTCTGGATTTTCTGCGGGGTAAGCGAGCTTTCCGAAAAGGACTTGGCCGCCTACAAGCTCGACAACGTAAAGATAGGGCAGATACTTCCGCTGGCTCCCAATCCGCTCGAAGCCGTAAACCGCGCCCCGCGCTTTCTGGCGCAGTTGACAAAGGAGTTCATAGAGCAGCACAAATAGCGCGACGGCGCGGACGCCGCGCGCGGTAAAAGCCGCAAAAAAATCGCGCATCAACAAAGATGTTATCAAAAATACATTCGGGCGCTCTTTGCGGCATCGAGGCGCTCCCCGTAGAAATAGAGGTAAATTCCGGCGAGAAGGGCGAGCCGAAAGTCTTTATAGTGGGCCTTCCCGACGCCGCGGTAAAAGAGTCCGTCAACAGGGTGTCGTCCGCGCTCGCCAACAGCGGCTGCCCCGTTCCGGCGACGAAGACGACGGTAAATCTCGCGCCGGGCGACCTGCGCAAGGAGGGGCCGATTTACGATCTGCCGATCGCCCTGGCAATGCTCGCGTCGGTGGGGAAATTGGACGACTCCAAATTTTCCGAATTCATCATAGCCGGAGAGCTGAGCCTTGCCGGGGAGCTTCGTCCGATATGCGGGGCCGTATCGCTTGCGCTGCTTGCGCGATCGAGCGGGAAAAGAAAGCTGATTCTGCCGGAGAGTTCCGCGCGCGAAGCCGCGCTGGTGGAGGGAGTGGAGGTGTTTGCCGCGCGCAATCTGTCCGAAATAGTGGCGAGCTTTGAAGGCGGAGAGCCGCTTGAGCGCGCGCAATTTTCCCGCCCCGACAAATCCGAATGCCCGCGCGACGGCCTGCCGGATTTCGCCGACGTGAAGGGGCAGTTCCAGGTGCGCCGCGCGGTGGAAGTGGCGGTTGCGGGCGGGCACAATCTGCTGATGATAGGCTCGCCCGGTTCGGGAAAGAGCATGATAGCAAAGCGGATTCCCTCCATAATGCCGCCGCCGTCGATGGAGGAGTTTCTGGAGATACTCGGCATATATTCGGCCGCGGGGCTTACGCGCGGGCGCAAGACCGGAAGGTTTGAGCGTCCGTTTCGCGCGCCGCACCATACGATTTCGGAAGTCGGGCTGATAGGCGGCGGAACGAATCCCAAACCCGGCGAAATTTCACTCGCGCACAACGGAGTGCTGTTTCTCGACGAGCTTCCCGAATTTCACAGGAGCGTGCTGGAGGTCATGCGCCAGCCGCTGGAGGACGGAATTGTAAACATATCCCGCTCGGCGGGCAAGATAACAGTTCCGTGCCGGTTCATGCTGGTCGCCGCGATGAACCCGTGCCCGTGCGGATTTTTGGGCGACAGAAAAAACAGATGCCGCTGCACGCCCGCGCAGATTCAGCGATACCGCTCGAAAATCTCCGGCCCGCTCCTTGACCGCATCGACATACACGTCGAGGCCGCAGCTCTCTCGATAGACGAAGTTGCCAAGTCCGCGCCGGGCGAGACTTCGGAGCAAATGCGCGAGCGCGTAATGCGGGCCAGAAAGATACAGTCGGAGAGGTTTTCCGGGCTGCCGGGAACGACGCGCAATTCCGACATGTCGCCCCGCCAAATAAAGCGCCACTGCGGGCTCGACGCCGAACAGCAGTCCATTCTGACCGCGGCGATGGAGGAGCTGAACCTCTCGGCGCGCGCCTACGACCGCATTTTGAAAGTGTCAAGAACGATAGCCGACCTCGCCGAGTCGGACAAAATACAAACCGAACACCTCCTTGAGGCCATCAACTACCGGACCCTCGACAGGGGATTCTAAATCCGCCAAAAGCATGGGAACTAAACGCCTTTCAAACTTTTTAGAGGCCGCCGACAAATATTTTGAAATCGGCCGTCGCGGCTCGACATTCGGAACGGAGGCCGTCGGCGCGCTGACGACATTCGCAGCGATGTCGTACATACTGATGGTAAATCCGGCAATACTCTCCTCTACCGGAATGGACAGAGGCGCGCTCGTGACGGTGACGGCGTTGGCAAGCCTGTTCGGGTGCGCCATGATGGGACTCTTCGCAAAAATGCCGATAGCGCAGGCGCCCGCAATGGGAACGAACACGTACTTCGCGGTAATAATATGCGCCGGAATGGGGCTGACGTGGGAACAGGCGCTGGCGCTCACGTTCTATAACGGGCTCGTCTTTCTGGCCATATCGGTCTCCGGAGTGCGCGAAAAAATCATACGCGCCGTTCCGCAGTGCCTGCAAGTGGGGCTGCAATGCGGAATCGGAATGTTCATAGCGTTCTTCGGACTCCAGCACTCCGGAATCGTGATTTCAAACGCAAACACGCTGGTGGGCATAGGCGACTTCGACTCGCCGGAATCGATGCTGACGCTCGTCGGATTCGCGCTCATGGCGGTTTTTGTCAGCAGGAATTTTCGCGGCGCAATAATTTGCGTAATACTCGCCCTGACGGCCGTATCGTTTTTCGTAACGGGCTCCGACGGCGCGCCGCTTGCGAAACTGCCGGAGTCGATAGTCTCCGTTCCGCACGGAATCTCCGAAACGTTTTTGAAGTTGGACTGGTCGTACCCGTTCGAGAACGCGCGCACGGCGATACCGGCGATATTCACGCTCCTGATTCTCGACTTGTTCGACACCATAGGGACGGTCGTCGCGCTCGGACGCCAGAGCGGACTCATGGGAAGCGACATGCGCATGCCGAACATGGGAAAGACTCTCATAAGCGACTCGTGCGCGACGATAGCGGGGGCGCTGCTGGGAACTTCCACCACCGGCTCCTACGTCGAGTCCTCCGCCGGCATAGAGGCCGGAGCGCGCACGGGGCTTTCCGCCGTGCTCGTGGGAGTATTGTTCGCGCTGGCCCTGTTTTTTACGCCGATAATATCGGCCGTTCCGTCGTTTGCGACCGCCCCCGCACTCATAATGGTGGGAATAATGATGATGAAGGGGCTGAAGTACCTCGACGCTTCGGACATGACGCAACTGCTTCCGGCGGTATTCTGCATGATGATGGTGGCGTTTTCCTTCAGCATTACCTACGGCTTCGCCTTCGGAATGCTGTCGTACGTATTGTTGGAGACCTTCAACGGGCGCGGACGCCGCATCAGCCCGACGGCATGGATTATCTTTGCATCAATGACCGCATTCGTCGCAATCAAAATATGACCCGAAACCGGAAATGCAAATAGTTCCCGTAGTATCGAAATAAAAAGCGGAACGCGCGCCGCGTCGAAGGCGGGGCGGACGAATTTTTCAACCGGACACATCTTCGCTGCCATTCGGCAAAAGGCGCGTTTTTTCGAATCTTGGCAACGCGCCATTCGCAGCTTTAGGCGCCAAAATTTTTCGCATTTGCAAATTCGGCCGCGGCGTTTAATACGCGCCCTGCCGCCGCGACCGCAAAAAATTTTGCGGCGTTAAAAAAAACGTCCGGCGCGTTCGATACGTCGCAAAAATCGGAAAATAATTTAAGGGCATTTCAGGACAACACGCCGCCGCCGTGACGCACAGCCCCCGCCCGTCCATGTTCGATGTTCGCGGCAACGCCCATTCCGACACTTCCTTCGCACAAAGACAAAAATAAGGCCGGCAAGGCTGGAGGGAAAAATTTTTCGTTTCCCCCTTCCCGCCCGCAAGAGCCGAACGCGCAAAACAGCGCGGGAGGGATTTTAATTTTGGGATTTAAAACGCACACAAACGCGAGCCGATTCGATAGAACAAGCCCGCGAAAGTTATGCTTGCTAAAACGCGCCTTCCCAAAATGCGCATTCGCACAAAGACAAAAATAAGGCCGATAAGGACGGACGAAAAAGTTTTTCGCTTCCCCCTTCCCGCACGCAAAAGTCGCACGCGCAAAACAGCGCGGAAGGGATTTTAATTTTGGGATTTATAACGCACACAAACGCGAGCCGATTCGACAGAACAAGCCCGCGAAAGTTATACTTGCTAAAACGCGCCTTCCCAAAATGCGACTTCGCGCAAAGACAAAAATAAGGCCGATAAGGCCGGACGAAAAAATTTTTCGCTTCCTCCCTTCCCGCCCGCAAAAGCCGCACGCGCAAAACAGCGCGGAAAGGATTTTAATTTTGGGATTTATAAACTTTTTTAAAATTTCTTTCATAATTATTTTTGGTTAGAATTGCATATGACTGCCTTAATTTTACTATCCTATAAAAAGGCGTTCGCACACGCGAACGCGCTTTAATCCCCGCGAATTTCCCGCAGCCTTTCCAAACGCAGCCGCTCCAAAGCAAAAACATATTGAACGCTTCCCGTATCCCGCATTCCGTATTCCGCGTTCCAAAACGCCCCGTCAAACTCAAGGGAAACTCTCGCAAGATTTCCGCCAAAAGCTTCCGTCAAAATTTTCCCGAATTTCAACCCGACTTATGCCGGCCGTTTCGCATGGGACATTTTCGCCCACATTTATGTTATCCGATACCGTTTAAATAATTTCACAGCTTCCGCCCTATCACGGAAAACGCGCTTGAAAAATAACGGTTGGAAACTTTGCAAAATTCGCAAAATCCCCCACTGCGAACACCCCGTCCGCCCGCGCCAGCCCTCCGATAATTTCAAAATAAAATCAAAGCGGCTTTTACTAAGAAAATTCCGAAACGGCGCGAACAAAAACCTGCTCCCTTCAAATTCCGTTTTAGAATTTCCCCAATCCCGGCGCAGAATTTTTGCGGCGCAATCTGCGAAGACAAAGGAAACGGCGCCGTTATCTAAGAAATATCACATTCCCGCAACTTGCGACAAAATCGCCCGACAATTTCAAAACGACGCCAAAGCGTCTAACTTTATCTTCGGGCGACACGGAAACCCATTTCCCCATTTTTGCCGCCCGCCAAGCCGTGAGAAAATTTTTTGCAACGCAGTTATTAGAAGAAATTAGCCGAAAACCGGCCCGGCGCCCTTTCGCAAGATTTTCCCGCCCGCCTAAAAACCCTATCGCTCCATATACCAAAAACCTGCCGAATAAAAATATTGAAAAAAAAAGGCGAACTTGGGCAAAGAATTCTTGACAATGGGTGTAAATGGATAAAAATGGGGCAAAATGGTGAATATTTAGACGAGAATGTCTGACGAAGATACAGATGGAATTTTCTATTCCGGCTCCTACACAAAGCCGCTGGACGACAAGCGCAGACTCACGCTTCCGTCCAAATGGCGTTTCAAGGGGGACGACGGGGAAAGTTCATATCTTGCAATACCAATGAAATACGGCGCAATAACCGTGCTGCCGCCCGACATGGTGAAAAATCTTCGACGGACAATTTCAAAAATAACTATGGCCAATCCGCTCAAGAGGGCCGCCATTTCCGAATTTCTGAGCAAGGCCGACAGTTTCGGGTGCGATAAACAGGGAAGAATAGTTCTCAGCGACACTCTTGTCGGATACGCAAAACTCGGCAAGGAGGCGTACCTCGTGGGCGTCGGAGCGAGTTTCGAGATTTGGAATCCGCAGAGGCGCAAGCAGTGGATAGGCGAAATCGGCGCGGGCGTCGGGGACTCCGTTTTGGAGGAACTCGGAATCTAAAGGAGCCGCGGCCGACAAGAGAGATGAAAATCGGCAGACAATTTGAATTTGCAACGGAAGTCCGGCGCGCGGGAGGGATTTCCGGATTCGACAATTCCCCGCGCGGCGAAAGGGCATGCGCGCGGGCGACCGCGCGGCGGCAAGAGGAGGAGAAAGCGCCGGGAATCGGCGGACAGGGAAATGCTTATCCGAGATGACAGGGTTTTAGAAGGCGCGCCGCCGTCCGGGCACAAGCCCGTACTGCTTGAGGAAACTATGCGCCTGATGAGCCCGTCCGACGGAAAGACATACCTTGACTGCACATTCGGCGGCGGCGGCCACACGAGGGCGATGCTCGATTCCGCGGACTGCCGGGTCATAGCCATAGACAGGGACGCGCAGGCCGAAGAGCGCGCGGAGCAGCTGGCCAAGCTCTACCCGGCGCGCTTTGAATTTCGCCCGCTGAAATTTTCTCAACTGGATAAAATACAAACTACCGGATACGCCGGAGTTCTATTCGACTTCGGCGTATCCTCCTTCCAGCTCGACGACGCCCGGCGCGGATTCTCCTTCATGCGCGACGGCGAGTTGGACATGCGCATGAATACCCGCGAGGGCATGAACGCTCTCGAATACGTCAATTCCGCGGACGAAGCCCAACTGCGCCGCGACCTGCGCGAATTCGGGGAGGAGCCGCGCGCGGGAAAAATCGCCCGCGCGATTGTCGACGCCAGGCGGAGCGGCGAAATACGCACAACCGCCGAGCTCGCCCGCGTCATATCGGAAGCCTCCCCCAATCCGCGCGGGAAAATCCACCCCGCGACGCGCTCGTTTCAGGCCATTCGCATAAGGGTAAACGACGAGCTTGGCGAAATAGAGACCGCCCTGCCCAAGGCGTTCGAGCGGCTCGAAAACGGCGGAGTGCTCGCGGCGATAAGCTTTCACTCGCTTGAGGACAGGCTGGTCAAGAGATTTTTCAAAAAGATGGCCGGGCGGCCGGTGGACGAAAACGACAGGAGCTTCGCGCAGGACAGAACCGTCCGCGCGCGGCTTTTGACGCGCAAACCCGTGACCGCGTCGGAGGCGGAGGCCGCCGCCAATCCGCGCAGCCGCAGCGCAAAGCTCAGGGCGATAGTCAAGGACGAAAGATGAAGAATCCCAACGTAAAATACATTATGGCCATTGCGGGCCTGATCGCGTCGATTCTCGCGCTGAGCGCGTCCGGAGCGTTCGCCATTTCCATGAAGACCAGGCAAAAGGCGCAGATATCCGCAAGAATCCGCGCGCAGGAACGGGAAATATCCGACATCAAGCGCGAGACCGAAGATCTCAACGTCCGCATAGCCCAGCAGGAAAATCCGATAATTTTAAGCCGCCGCGCCGGGCGCGGGCTGGCGCAGACGCACGTGTCCGGAACCGTGTGGATATACGAGGACGCCGCCGAAGACAAAGTCGTATTTTCCGAGAGCAACAAGGGTGTAGTCTCTCTAAAAATCACCCAGAAAAACCGCATAAAATAAACCGCGACAAGACGCCGCATGAAAACCCGAAGAAAGACAAAGACGCCCATATTCGTGAAACCGTGGAGGATTTTCACCGTGGTGGCCGCGCTGTCGTTCGTATTTCTTGCGGTGTTCGGGAGGCTTTACTATCTGCACGTGGTAAAGAAGGACTGGAGCGAACAATCCGTCGAGAAGGTGCGCAACCGCCACATAACGCTCAACGCGCGCAGGGGGGACATAACCGACGCGCACGGCGGGCTGCTCGCCACGAGCCGCCCCGTCATGGAAGTCGGCGCGGATCCGGAGGTCGTGGATACGCAGTCGGAGGAGTCCCTCAAAAAGCTCGACACCGTCGCCGCATTGCTTGAAATGCGCAGGGAGGAACTTCTGGCGAAGTGCCGCAAGAGCCGCTACATAGTCGAGGAGGACGGCGAGAAAACCGTCAAGAAAGTGCGCTGGGTAAAGCTGCGCGACTGCGTTGATCTGGCGCTGTACGACAGAATATCCGAGATAGGCGTCAAGGGAATTTACGGCAACCGCAAGTACGTCAGGGTGTATCCGACCGGGGCGCTGCTCTCGCACGCGGTCGGATTTGTGAACAAGGAGTTCGTCGCCGAGATGGGCGTCGAGAGGCAGTTCGACTACTATCTGCGCGGGCAGGACGGCTGGCGCGAGATAGAGCGCGACGGCAAGGGGCGCGAACTCCCGCAGTTCCGCCCCCGCGACGTTCCGCCGGCCGACGGGTTGAACGTGGAGCTTACCATCGACATAATAATCCAGGAAATGGCGCAGCGCGAGCTCAAGCGCATAGTCGAAGAGTACTCCCCCGAAAGCGCAACCATAATCGTGGGCGAACCCGCGACCGGACACATACTGGCGATGGCCAACTACCCCAATTTCGATCCCAACAATTTCGGCAAATATCCGCAGGACAACCTGCGCAACCGCGCAATATCCGACCAGTACGAGCCTGGCTCGACATTCAAGATAGTGTCCATATCGGCCGCGCTGAACGAGTCGCTCGTGGGCCCCGACGACGTATTCGACTGCAACGCCTCCACGATGGAATACAGGGGGCGCATACTCCGCCTCCCCAAAGAGGCGCACAAGATGGGGAATTTGAGCGTGCGCGAAATAACGAAAAAGAGCAGCAACAAGGGCGTCGCGCAACTCGCGGCGCTTCTTGGCGAGCAAAAGCTCTACGACTACGCGCGCCTGTACGGATTCGGCGAAAAGACCGATCTCGGCCTCGTCGGGGAAATACCCGGAACGCTCCACAAGACAAAGGACTGGGACGGCCTGACCATTACCCGCCTCCCGATGGGACACGCGATAGCCGTCACGCCCCTGCAAATACACTGCGCAATGTGCGTCATAGCCAACGACGGGATATACATGGCCCCGCAACTGGTCAAGCGGGTTTACGACAAGGGCGGAGAGACGAAATTTTCCTATCCTCCGAAGGCTGAGCGGCGCGTCATAAGCTCGAAGATAGCGCACCTGATGAGCGACATGCTAAGCGAAGTAGTCTCCGACACCGGCACGGCGCGGCGCGCGAAAGTGCGCGGATTCAAAGTGGCCGGAAAGACCGGAACCTCCCAAAAAATCATAAACGGCAAGTACAGCACGCAAAAGCACGTCGCCTCCTTCTGCGGATTCTTTCCCGCGCAAAGGCCGAGGATTGCGATTACGGTCGTAGTTGATTCGCCGAAGCTCAAGGGAGTGGGATACGGCGGGCTTGTGGCGGCGCCCGCATTCGGCGCGATAGCCGAAAAGGTCGCAAACTACATGGGGATAAAGAGCGACGAGGAGTTTGAAAAAACCGTCGCATGGAAGATTTCAAATTAAAAGTTTTTTAGGGGATTTCCACATGGTCGGGTTTTCAAATTTCGACAGTCTCATATCGCTGTGCGGCGCGGGGCCGAGAATGGGGGCAAAGGGATTCGCCTCCAATCTCGACGGCGGCAGCGCGCCCTACACCGCGGAGGATTTGGCAAAGGCCGCAGGCGCCGTGAAATTGTCGGGCGACAAGTCGGCGCAGATAAAGATGCTGATGGCCGACAGCCGCCGGGTCGCGCCCGGAACGGCATTCTTCGCGGTGCGCGGGGCAAACTGCGACGGCAACAATTTCGTCGAGGAAGCCGCCCACAGAGGGGCGGTCGCCATAGTGTCAGAAAGCCCCTGTCCCGACAAATACTTTCCGGCCGCGTGGATTCAAGTCGGCGACATACACGACGCCATGTGCGCGGCGGCGTCCTCCTTTTACGGGGATCCGTCGGAGAGCATGAAAACTTTTGCCGTCACCGGAACGAACGGAAAGACGAGCGTCTCGTGGATGCTGCAAAAAATCCTCAACGACAATCTCGGCAAGTGCGGCCTGATAGGCACCATACACTACGACCTCGGCGGGCGTTGCCTTCCCGCGGGGCGCACGACGCCCGAAACCCTGGAGCTGCACGCCATGCTCAGCCAGATGCGTTTCGCCGGCTGCAAGGCCGTGGCCATGGAAATCAGCTCCCACGCGATAGACCAAAAGCGCGCCAAAGGAATGAGAATCGACTGCGCGGCGTTCACGAACCTTACGCAGGACCATCTGGACTACCACAAATCCATGGAGTCGTATTTCGAAACGAAGGCGTCGCTGTTCACGGGCGCGCTGGGGCGTCCCCCGAAGTGCGCCGCGCTAAATTTCGACGATCCGTACGGCAGAAAAATAGCCGCCCGCCTGGCTCCGGAGACGCGCATAATCTCGTTCGGAATAGACTCGGCCGACGCGGACATACGCGCCTCAAACCTCAAACTGGAGCCGCAGTACTCGGAATTCGACGTCGAATGCGACGGCGCAAGCGCGCGCGTCAAGTTGCGCATGACGGGCCGATACAACGTCATGAACGCATTGGCCGCATTGGCGATGGCGCACTCGCAGGGAATCGGCATGGAAGAGGCAATCGCGTCTCTGGCGGACTTTCGCGGGGTTCCGGGCAGAATGCAAAAGGTCGCCGGACCGAAAAATTTTGACATATTCGTCGATTACGCGCACACGGACGACGCGCTCAAAAACGGGCTTCTAATGCTCAGGGGAGTCGCGAAGGGGCGGCTGCTTGTCGTGTTCGGGTGCGGGGGAAAGCGCGACAGATCGAAGCGGCCGAAAATGACTGCCGCCGTTCAAAAGTACGCCGACATCGCGTGGGCGACCTCAGACAATCCGCGCGGGGAAAGCCTGTCGCAGATTTTCGACGACATGAAAAAGGGGGTCGTCGACGATAGCAGAATAGCGTTTGTCGAGGACAGGCGCAGGGCGATAAACCTCGCCATAGACGCCGCCGGCGACGGCGACTGCATACTCATAGCCGGCAAGGGGCACGAAACTTTCCAGGAACTCGGCGACACAATCATACCCTTCGACGACAAGCGGGTCGCCGAGGAGCTTCTGTCGCTGAAAGGTTTAATCTAAAAAAGCACCAAAGGCAAAAATGCACTTCTTCAAATGCGACGACCTACAGGCTTGGACCGGCGGAAAATGGCACGCCCTCAACGCCGCCGCAAAGCCCGACATACGCGGCTTCTCAATCGACAGCAGACGCATGGAAAAGGATTTTGCGTTCGTCGCATTAAAGGCCGCGCGCGACGGGCACGACTTCGCCGCCGACGCCGTCGCAAACGGCGCGACCGCCATTATGGCGGAGAGGGAGCTCGACGTCGGCGCGCCCGTGCTGGTTGTTCCCGACGCCCGCAAGGCTCTCCGGAGGATTGCGAAAATGCACAGGCTGCGCTTTGAATGGCCCGTAATCGGAATCAGCGGCTCGTGCGGCAAGACCTCCACGCGGGAAATGCTGGCAAAGCTGCTTTCGTGGAAAAATCCGCTCGTCACAAAAGACAATCTCAACAACGAGCTCGGCGTTCCGCTCACGCTCCTGAGAATAGACACGCGCCAAAATCAACTGGCGATAGTGGAGGCGGGCGTCGCCGCCCCCGGCCAGATGGAGGAGCTGGCCGAAATGATAGAGCCGGACGTCGCCATAATAACGAACGTCGGCCTGAACCACATGGAGGGGTTCGCGGAGGTCGGCAACGTGGCCAAAGAAAAGGCGAAACTGGCGGCAAACGCGGCCGCCTACGGCTGGGCGCTATTCCACCACAATCTTCTGAGCTGGAAGGCGTTTAGCGAGCTTAAGTGCAGGAAGGCGGTCGTCGTTCCCGCGGACGCGCCCGACGTCAAGGCGGACTTGGTGTTCCGCCACTCGTTCGTCGACAACGGCGAAACGGTGGGCATAGACATGTCGATAGAGGGCGGAGCAGAATACTTTTTTGAAATCCGCAAGATGAGCGACGGCATGCTCGACAACGCGCTTCTGGCAATAGCCGCCGCGCTCATGCTCGGCACGAAGGAGGAGCAAATCGCCGCCAAGCTTGAGGAGATAGCCCCCCTTCCCATGCGCGGCTCGATTGTGGAAAGGGACGGCAAAAAATTTTACATAGACTGCTACAACGCCTCGCCCACATCGATGAAGGACGCGCTCGCGTTTTTCTCGGAGGCGTCCGAAGGCGCCGGCCCGAAGATGTACGTTATGGGCGGAATGGCCGAATTGGGCCTCGGAACGCACAGGCACCACAAGGAAATCGGGTACAACCTCCCGCATTCGGAGGGCGACGTCGCGGTTCTGGTTGGCCCGAATGCGGAAATTTACAAGACCGGAATGCTCGAATCGCAAAACTGGCGCGAGGAGGACATTCGCGTATTCCAAAGCACGGCCGAAGCCAAGCAGGCCGTTTCGGACTTTGCCGGAGGCGCCGTATTCGTAAAGGGCAGCCGCGTGTGCGAACTCGAAAAAGCCCTCCCCGACGACATTCTCGAAGCGTTGAGAAATCCCGCGCGAAAACCGGCGGAAACGCCGTGCGACGGCAGTTCCAAAAGCGGCGGCAAGGGCGGCGGTTCTCCCCGCGAAAAGCGCGAAGGCTCCGAAGGCGAAAGAAACGGCGTCGACGAAGGCGCGGAAGACGGCGAGAGCGGCGGAGGCGAATCGGAAAACGGCGAAAATTCCGACGGCGAATACGGCGACGAATACGCTGGCGAATACGAAGGCCAAAGCGAAATTGAAGACGAAAACTCCGACGGCGCGGAAGACGGCGAATACGGCGATTCAGACGGGAACGGAGACGGGGACGAAGACGAAAGGTTCTGAGAATGTTTTCCGACCTCGCAGATCTCGAAACCTATTTCGGTCCGCTACGGCTTTTCCGCTATCTGACGTTCCGGTGCGCGCTGGCGATGGCGATGTCGTTTTTCATAGGGCTGGCGATTGCCCCGCGCGCGATAGCAAAGCTTAGGGAAATAAAATTCGGCCAGAGTTTCCGCACGAAAGAGGAGGTCGGAAGGCTCGCGGATCTGCACGAGGGCAAGAGGGGAACCCCCACTATGGGGGGGCTGATAATTTACGCGGCGGTGATGCTCTCGTCGCTTTTGCTGGCCGACATGAACGCGCTGGTATTTACGGCGCTGCTCGTCTATACGTCGTTTACGATTCTGGGATTTGCGGACGACTACCTCAAAGTGTCCAAGCGCAGCAGTAAGGGGATTTCCGGCAAAGCCAAGCTGGCCGCGCAGGCCGCGACAACCGTCGCCGCGCTCGCCATACTGCTCCTTTCCGACTACGGGCCACAAATGCGCGCGCTCTACGTGCCGTTTTTGAAATTTCCGATAGTCGAATGCATGCCGTTATTGCCGCTTGCGGCGTTTTTGTTTCTCGTAATAGCGGGGTCAAGCAACGCGGTAAACCTCACCGACGGGGTTGACGGCCTGGCGATAGGGTGTACGATTTCGACCGCGCTGGCATACGCGGTGTTTTCGTACGCGGCCGGAAACGCGATTGCGGCGAACTATCTGTTCGTAAGCCACATTCCCGGCTGCGGCGAACTGACCGTCGTCTGCTGCTCGCTGATAGGGGCGTCGATGGCGTTTCTGTGGCACAACGCCCCGCCCGCCGAAGTGTTTATGGGCGACACCGGCTCGCTCGCGATAGGCGGCCTGATAGGCGTCGTCGCATTCATGGCGCAACAGCCGCTCACGCTGATTATAATAGGCGGCGTGTTCGTCATGGAAGCCGCGTCGGTCATGATTCAGGTTTTCTCTTTCAAGACGACGGGGAAAAAAGTTTTCCTGATGTCGCCCATACACCACCACTTTGAAATAAAGGGCTGGGCGGAGACAAAAGTCGTGATAAGATTCTGGATAATATCGCTCATATTCGCGCTGGTGGGACTGGCGACGCTCAAGCTGCGCTGAGGCATGAAGGCAAAACCGGAGGCAGTCGAAAAAATATCCAAGCATGCCGCGGGCAAGCCGGCTGCCCTATTCGGCTGCGGGGCGAGCGCGCGCGCGGCCGCGGAACTTCTGGAGGCGTGCGGAGTCGAGTGCGAGTTTTACCAGCAGCCCGGCAGCGCGCACGCCTCAGGCGGCGTCGACGCGGCAGAATCGTTCGGGAAGGACGAGGCGCAAAGACACGCCCTTGCGGTTTATTCGCCCGCCTTCCGCCCCGACCACGAATGGGTTGCCGCCGCGCGCGAAAACGGGCTTGAGACGCTTTGCGAGCCCGACCTCGCATCACTCGTCTTCGGGGGGAAAATAATAGCCGTCACCGGAACGGACGGAAAGACAACGACGGCAAGCTTTCTCGGCCGCGCTCTCAAATCGGCCGGATTAGACGCGTTTTGCGCGGGCAACATAGGAGTGCCGCTCTCTAAGTTCTGCGCGGAATTTGTCCGCTCCGGAGAATGCGACGCCGAAAAATTCGCCGTGTGCGAGCTAAGTTCGTTTCAAACCGCCGCCCTCGCCCGCCTCCGCCCCGACGCGCTGATATGGACCAACTTCGCCGAAGACCATCTGGACTGGCACCGCGACATGCGCGAATACTTCCTTTCAAAATTCAACCTCGTCAAGATGCTGCGCGCCGACAAATTCGGCAAAACGATATTCGCCTGCGGATCGGACGTGCCAAAGGCCGCAAGACAGTTCGGAATCCGCATGCCGGAGTTTGCGCGCGTTCTCGACTTTGAATCCGCGCGCATTCGCGCGGAGCTTTCCGCCCCGCCGCCCTTCGACACTTTCGTGCAGGCCCAAAACTTCGCATTGGCAAAAACGCTCTGGAAGGAGATGGGGCTTGACGAGGCGGTTTTGCGCGACGCCGCGCGGGGCTTCCGCCTGCCGGCCTACCGCTTCGGAGAAAAAACTTCGATTGGCGGCGTCGACTTCTACAACGATTCAAAGGCTACCAACGCCCATTCGGCAATCGCCGCTCTAACGGAGCTTTCGGGGCGCGAAACGCTCGTCTGGATAGGCGGCGGAAAGGACAAGTCGTGCAGTTTGGAGGGGCTTGTCGGGGCGGTCGAAAAATGCGCAAAGGCGGCGGTGCTGATCGGCCAGACGGCCCCCGCCCTGAAGGCGCGCCTGAAGGGGCTGCCGCTGGGGGCGCACGTATGCGAAACGCTCGAAGAGGCGGTGGAGAAAGCATACCGGCTGTGCCGCTCAAAAAGGGGCGCCGCCGTGCTTTTCAGTCCGGGATTTTCCAGCTTCGGAATGTTCTCCGGATACGGCGAGCGCGGAAAATCTTTTGACGACGCGCTTTTGTGTTTGAAGAATTTTAAATAATGGCAAAAATACGCCCATTAAAATAAGAGGATAAAAATTTCGCAAAGGAGTTAAAAGGAGTTTAACCATGAAGAAATCGGTAGCAATAACGGCAGTGCTCTCCCTTCACGTCGCAGTAATTGGGCTTCTTCTCGCGCAGGCGGGTTGCAGTTCGGAGTCGTCCGCCCCGCAAGTTCCGGAGGCGAAAATGACCGTCTCCGAACCGGAGCAGATAAAGACCTCCTCCCCCGAAGTCAACGAAGCCATGAGGGAGAGGGACGAAGTCGTACTTCCGCCCGAAGGCAGCAGAGCCCTGCGCGCGGACCCGACGCGCCCCGCTCCCGACCAGGAAAAACTCAAGGCGGAAGAGGAAAAGACCCTGCCGAACGACCCGTTGTCTGAATCCCCGGCGACGGCGTCAAAGAGCCGCGATTCCGGCGTGATTCCCCCGAAAAGCTCCGCAGGCTCCGGGGAAAAACTGGCCACTTACGTCGTGGTGAAGGGAGACTCGGCCGAACTCATAGCAAGAAAGCACAAAGTCAAAACTTCGGATTTGCTCGGCGTCAACGGGCTCGACAGAAATTCCGTCCTCAAGATAGGACAGGAACTCAAGATTCCCGCAAACGGAATAATGCAGCCGCAAACCGCAAGCCGCACGGATTCCGTTTCCGTCAATCCCTCACTCGATACGGAAATATACGTCGTCGCCAGGGGCGACACGCTCTCGCGCATAGCGCAGCGCAGAGGAATGACCGTAAGGCAGATCATGTCGATAAACGGCCTCAAGAGCCACAAGATTATGCTGGGGCAGAAACTCCGTTTGGCGAAGGCTTCCGAGGCCCAACAGCATGCCGCTTCAAACGCGGGCAAACCGCAGGCCCAAACCGACGCGGCTGCGGGGGAAATTTCGCACACCGTGCTTCCCGGAGAAACGCTTGGGGCGATCGCAATAAAATACGGCAGCAGCGTAAAGGCCATATCCGAGCGCAATAAAATCGCCGATCCGCGCAAAATAAGGGCCGGACAGGTTCTGATGATAAAGTCTTCAAAAGCCTCGGCAAACGCGAAGGCCAAGCCGAACGCCTCCGCCGAAAAGCCGGCCGAAAAAGCGCCCGAACAGCCCGCCATAAAAGTGCAAAGCGACGCCTCCGCCCCGACAGCTCCGGCGCCGTCCGCCCCGACAATCTCGCCCGCTCCGACAACGCCCGCTCCGACTTCTCCCGCGACGGACGCAACGGCGCCTTCGCAGGGTTCGGCTCAGTCGGCCTCCGCGCCCCAGGGCGCGCCCGTGAACTCGGCGGAAAACGAAAACGTACCGATCCAAACCTTCTAATCCGAGACGTCGCATCATGGCGGGTGGGATAGCCCAAAAAAGGAACTTTTTTGGCTCGTGGATATTTATTGTCCTGCCGATAGTATTCCTCAGCTCGCTCGGAATTTTGATATTGATAAGCGCGGGCGCGGGGCGTCCGGATCCGTACGCGTTTGCCCGAAAGCAGGCGGTATGGCTGGCGCTGGCTTACTGCGCGGGAATATTCACGGCGTTTGTCGACATAGGGTTGCTGAAGAAAATATCCGTGCCGCTGGCGGCAATATCGATACTGCTGCTGATTCTCACGCTTGTGCCGCAAATCGGCAAGTCGGTCAACGGCGCGCGCCGCTGGCTTGAGATAGGGCCTGCCGTAATCCAGCCGAGCGACTTGGCAAAGTTTGCCATAGTCTTGTTTCTCTCCTCCTATCTGCACTCCAAACAGCGCCGCATAGATTCGCTGCTGTACGGATTTTTGATTCCCTTCGGCGTTCTCGGAACATTCTGCGCGCTGATAATACTGGAGCCCGATTTCGGAACGACGTTCCTATGCGGAATCGTCGGGGCGTCGCTGATATTTTTGTCCGGCGCGAAGCTCCGCTACATCGCGCCTGCGGGAGCGCTCGCGGCGGCGGGTTTCTGCGTGCTGATATACCTAAATCCCGTTCGCTTCCAGCGAATAATTAGCTTTCTCGATTTCGAGGCCAACAAGAGCGGCGGCGCGTACCAGCTCTATCAGGCGCTTCTTGCATTTGGGACGGGAGGCGTGACGGGAGTCGGCATAGGCCAGGGCCGCCAGCAGCTGTTCTTTCTGCCTGAAGCGCACACGGACTTCATCTTTGCGATTGTGGGCGAGGAGCTCGGCCTCATATTCACGTCGATTGTCTGCCTGATGTTTTTCATACTGTTCATATCCGCGATAATAAGCCTGCATAGGGCTCCAAACCTATATGAATTCAATTTGGCCGCGGGGGCGATGCTGATGATAATAATACAGGCGCTGTTCAACATGTGCGTGGTCACGGGGCTCGCGCCGACGAAGGGCATATCGCTTCCGTTTTTGAGCTACGGCGGTTCAAACCTCGTGACGATGTTCGCATTCAGCGGCCTATTGCTAAACTGCGTGCGTTCCTGGAACAAGCCGACCCTGATAAAGAGCAGCGAGCTATGAGCAGATTTATAATATTGTGCGGAGGAACCGGCGGACACCTCGCCCCCGGCATCGCGGTCGGACAGGCCCTGATAAAGGAGGGGCATTCGGCCAGTTTCGTGATAAGCAACAAGCAGGTGGACTCCCGCCTGATGTCGAAGTATTCCGACCTGCATGTCATAAAGTCGCCCGGCATTGCCTTTCCGAAAAATCCGCTGCGCATATTGAAATTTTTTGCGGAACTCTTCAAGGCGGTCAGGCTGGGATTGAAAACCATGTCCGCCGAAAAGTACGACGTTCTCATAAGTTTCGGCGGCTTCAATTCGCTGGGCTTTTCGATAGCCGCGTGGCTGTCGAAAGTTCCGATAGTCGTTCACGAGGCCAACAGGAAGGCGGGAAAGGCGACGCGGCTGCTCGGCCTTGTGGCGGAGCGCATATACGTTCCGTACGGGGTGAAGATACGCAACAGGGACATATCGAAGATAAAGTGTTCCGGCTATCCGATACGCGACGAAATACGCAGGCAGCCTCCGGAGCCGGCGCGCGAAAAGTTCGGCTTTGACAGGGACGCAAAACTGCTGCTCGTTCTGGGCGGAAGCCAGGGAGCGGCCGCCCTCAACAACTGGGCGACCGAAAATTTCGGAGAGCTTGCAAAAAACAAAATCGACGTTCTGTGCGTGTGCGGCCAGGGAAAGTCCAAGGGCGAAGACATCGCGGCCGAAGACGCCGACGGCGCGAAACACCGCCTAAAATACATGGAGTTTTGCGACGACATGGGGACCGCCATGAGCGCAGCCGACGTAGTGGTCGCGCGGGCCGGGGCCGGCTCGATAGCGGAGTTCGCCCGCTGCGCCGTGCCGTCGATAATAGTGCCCTACCCCTACGCGGCGGACAACCACCAGCTTGAAAACGCCAAATGTTTCGAGAAGCAGGGCGCGTGCGTCGTTGTCTTGCAGGAAAACCTCGGCAAGATGCTGAAAGAGGTTCTCGAACTGTTCCGAAACGAAAAGCTGAAGGCGGCCATACGAAAGAATCTCAACCGCGTGGACGACCTCAACGACATGTCGAAAATAGTGCGCGACCTCGCCGAAATAGCCGCCCGACGGAGAAGAGAATAATGTCCGAAAAAATTTACATGGGCGGGGTGTGCGGAATGGGCATGGCTCCGCTTGCCGCGTTCATGAAGCTCGACGGCATGGACGTTTCGGGCTTTGACGACGCCCCCAACCCCGACGCGCAAAAAATGCTCGAAGAGCGCGGCGTCGCCGTTCGGCGCGCGCCCGCCGGAGAGCGTTTCGACAGAATCGTAATAAGCTCCGCCCTGCGCACGCGCGCCGGAGAACTGGCGGCGGAATTTCCCGGCGCGAAGGTGGAGCTGCGCGGTCAGGCGTGGGCGAAGATATGCGCCGCCCGCAGGCTCGTCGCAGTCGTCGGCAGCCACGGCAAGAGCACCGTCAGCGCGATGGCCGCCCAGGCGGCGGCATTGAGCGGGGAAAATTTCGGCTGGCTGATCGGAGCCTTCCCGCGCGGCTTCCCGATGCTCGGCCATTGCAAAACGGGCGATGTCCTGATTTCGGAAATCGACGAAAGCGACGCGACAATAGAGCTGTTTTCGCCAGAAGTCTGCGTCGCCCTAAATTCGGATTTGGACCACGTCGACACATACGCCGACAAGTCGGAAATGCTAAAAATGTTCGAACGGCTCTTTTCGCGCACAGGCAGGGCGGTCGTGTATCCGGAATCCGACGCGGAGCTTGGGAGGCTGGCGGCGGCTTCCGGGCTGGACGCATATCCGGTAAAGCTCTCGGACGACTTCACAAAAACCAACTTGAACTTCGCGCGCGCCGCCTGCGAGGCCGCCTTCGGAAAGACTTTCGGCGACGAGGCCTTCGGCGCATTCAAGGGGCTTGCCAGAAGGCAGGAGGTTTTGGCGGACCTGCCCGGATTCTTCGCCATCAGCGACTACGCCCACCACCCGCGCGAACTCGATTCCTTCCTCAAATGGATTCAAAAGAGACGCCCCGGAAAACTGACCATGATATTCCAGCCGCACAGATACACGCGCACAAAGCGTTTCGCCGCGGAGTTTGCGGAAATACTCGACGCCTGCGCGCGCCGCGGCAACGACGTGCTCCTGCTTCCCGTCTATCCGGCGAGCGAGCCTTTCGACCCGGAGGGGGAAAGCCGCAAAATATCGGAGAAGTCCGCCAACATAAAGCTTGCCCGCGCGAAAGACGCCTGCGATGCTATTCTCCGCGCGGCCGAAAGCCGCAACGGAGCCTCGTTCGCGATAGTCGGGGCGGGAGATTTCCACTTTGAGGCCAAAAGCCTGATAGAATCCATAAAATTTCAACGCAAGGATACGACAACATGAAACCGAAAATTGCGGTGTTTTGCGGAGGCGTATCGCCGGAGCGCGAAATATCGCTAATAAGCGGAAAGAACGTCGCCGAAGCGCTGTCCGAAAACTTTGAAACCCGCCTTATCAGGCTGGACGAAAACGCGCTTCCGGGCGGGCTCGATCCGCGCGAAACAATCGTGTTTCCGGCCATGCACGGAGAATACGGAGAGGACGGCACGCTCCAGAAAGAGCTGGAGGCCGCGGGATTCGCATACGCCGGCTGCGGGCCGCTGTCCAGCCGAATCTGCATGGTAAAGCCCGCCTCGAAAGCCCTGATGGAATCCGCAGGAGTCCCCGTTGCGCGCTCCGTCAATTTCAGGTTTCCCGACATGCCGTCGGCCGGCGCGCTCCAAAGCGTCCTGGGCGGAGGCGAAATAATACTCAAGCCCGCCGACAAGGGAAGCAGCGTCGGGCTGTATGCGGCGCGCGGCAAGGACGAGCTGGCGCAGGCGCTTTCCGAAATCTCCGAAGGTTCATGGCTGGCGGAGGAAATGCTGCGCGGCCGGGAGTTGTCGGTTGGCGTGATATTCGGAAAGGCGGCCGGAATAGTGGAGATAATTCCCGACGGCGGAGTCTACGACTTCAAGAGAAAATACACGCCTGGCTCCACGCGCTACGAATTTCCCGCAAAAATTTCCGGCGCAGCTTCGGCCGCGGTCGCCAGAGCGGCGGAACGCGCGTTTGAAGCGTGCGGTTGCAGGGACTTCGCAAGGGTCGATTTCATACTTTCCGACGAAAGCGGGCCGACATTCGCCGCGCTGGAAATAAACACCCTTCCGGGAATGACGCCCACGAGCCTGCTGCCAAAGAGCGCGGCATGCGCCGGGTACGATTTCGCAAGCCTCTGCGCAAAACTCGCCGAAGGCGCCATGGCGCGCCATGCGGAAATGTACGTGGAGACAAACGGATAAAGGCCATGCCGAAAAGTTCCGACAGCAAGAGCGCAAGCTCATGGAAAAAGCTCAAAAAGTCCAAGCCCAAATCGCGGAGGGCGTCGAGCTCGTGGCGCGCGCGCATGCGCCGGATTCTCAAGTTTTCGCGCTGGGCGGCGCTCGCCGCCGTTTTGATCGGACTGGCCTACGGGGCAAACTACGCGTGGAAAAACCTGTGCATAGACGACGTATTCGCCCCGAAGAGAAAGCCGCTTAAGTCCGTCGAATTCAAGTCCGACGGCGCCATCACCGCGGGCTGGCTGGCCGGCATATTGAAAATTCCCAAAGGCTCCACCATATCCGACGTAAACATATTTCACATAAAAAAGATTCTCGAAGAGGTTTCGCAAATCAAGAGCGTAAGCGTGGAGCGCGCGTATCCTGACATTCTGCGAATAGAAATCGAAGAGCTAAAGCCCATGGCCAAGCTACTCGTCGACGTGGATTCGCGCCGGACCCTCTTTCTGGTCTCGCCCGGCGGCGACGTATTTCGCCCCGTCTGCTACGCGCCGGAAACGCTCGACGGCCTCATACTCGTCGAGGGAGCGAAATTCGAAAGCGGCGAAAAGATGGCGTGCGCCGAAAAATTGAGGGAATTTTTGGAAGCCGCGCGCGAACGCTTCCCCGACGAATTTCCAAAGTGGGCGTCGGTCGACATATCGCAGCTCGAAAGCATAACCCTTCCGTTGATAAGCGTGACTACGCGGGGAGGAACGAAAATCGTGTTCGACGCGGCCGAGCCGAAAAAACAGTTCGACAAGTTGGATTATATCTTGCGTTATTCCAAACAGAAATCTTTAAATGACTTTGAAAGAATCGACCTCTCTCTAAAAGACAGAGCCGACGCAAAACTGAGAACAGCCCCGCGATGAACGACAGCAAGACAGTGGTCGCCCTCGACATAGGCACCGGAAAAATGCAGGTGTTTGCCGGGGAAATAGTGGACAACAGGCTGCTTCGCATAGTCGGCATGGGCCAGGCCCCGTCCGAGGGCGTGAAAAAGGGGGACATCATCGACCTCCGCAAGGCGGCCTCCAGCGCGCAGACCGCGATAGTCGGAGCGGAGCGGACGATAGGCGCGCGCATAGACTGCGTGTGCCTCGGAATAAGCGGCACCCACATAAAGGGATTCAGAACGCTGGGCTCGGCAAACATATCCAACGCCGACGGAACCGTGAGCAAAAAAGACGTGGAGCGCGCAAGAACGGACGCAAAGAGCAAGTCGCTCGTCGAGGGGAAAAGCTACATCAACCAGATATGCTGCGGATATTATTTGGACGGAAAGTTCTCGTCCGCTCCAGTCGGAGAGCGCGCGAACAAAATCGACGCGGAATTTTGGATGCTCTACGGCGACAACGAAAAAATAGAGCAGGCCCTGGCCATAGTGCAAAGCATGGGGCTTGAGGTCGAATACCTGCTGTTTTCCGGCATCGCGTCGGCGCGGGTGGCGACGTCGGCCGAGGAAAAGCGCGCGGGCGTGCTATGCATAGACATAGGCTGCGGAACGTCCGACTACGCCTTTTACAAGCACGGCCGCATAATGCAGGCCGGAACGGTGCCCGTCGGCGGCGACCACATTACAAACGACCTTTCGTTCGGCCTGCGCCTGAGCAGGAAAAATTCGGACAGAATAAAAATGCACTTCGCCAAGGCCGTCATAAACGAGGAGGAGGCCCAAAGCTCCATATGGGCGGAAGGCGACAGGCAGATTGGCGACAGAAAAATACCAATAGCCGCCATAAGCGACGTGACAAGGGCCAGACTGGAGGAGCTCTTCTTGATAATCCGCTCGGAGCTCAACTCCTACATCGACGGCGGGGCGATAAAAAACGTGGTTCTCACCGGAGGGACGTCGCGCCTGCCCCGGATCTGCGAGCTTGCGCAACGGGTGTTTGAGCTTCCCTGCGCGAAGGCAAAATTCGGAAATTCGGTTAAGGAGTCGCTGCGCCACCCGGAGTACTCCAGCGCGCTGGGCCTGCTCGACCACGCGCTCTCGGAAACCGTAAAGGAGAGCGCCCGGAAGAAATCCGGAGTGGGAAATCTGTTGAAAAAAATGTTCGGAATCTGAAACTGCGGCGCGCAAGAATGGACTCGAAAAGCGACATGTCGGCAGGCTTGCCAAAGATAAAATTTCTCGGCGTCGGGGGAGCGGGGGCCAACATTGCCGACGCGCTCGCCACACTGAATCTTCCCAACGTTGAAATTGCCGTCGCCGACACGGACGCCGAAAGGCTTAAAAACAGCCCCAATGTCGTCAAGATACGGCTGGGCGACGGCGAACAGACAAAATTCGGAACCGGAGGCGACACTGTTCTCGGCAAAGAGGCCGCGCTCGCGTCGGCGGCGAAACTCGAAAACTTCGCGGCCGGCTCCGACGTATTCATCACCGCGGGCGCCGTCGGGGGAGGAACGGCGTCTATGGCGCTTTCGCTTATGGCAAAAATCTCCTCGTCGCTCGAAATTCCGCTGACGATATGCTTTTGCGTCCAGCCGCTTTCAATAGAGGGCGAAGAGAGGCGCACGCTCGCGGCCACGGCGTCGAGATACATAGGCAGGAGAGTCCACGCGATGGTCGAGCTTCCAAACGACGCGATTCTGGCGCGCTGCGAACTCTCCGTCGAAGAGGCGTTTTCCCGCGCAAACGGATACGCAGTGCAGGCGGCGGCCTCCGTCGCGCGAATGCTGTCGAAATCGGGAATAGTCAACATAGACTTTCCGTCGCTTTCGCGCGCATTCTCCGAACGCGGGCGCGAAACGCTCTTTGCCTCGGCCGTCGGGCGCGGCGAGGATTGCGCGGACGGCGCATTGGAGGCTCTGCGCGCCTCCCCGTTTCTCAAGCGCCAGGAGATGAAGGCGGACTCCCTGTTCATAAGCGTCCGCTGCCCGCGCGGATTTGAGATGAACAAAATGCAGCGGATTTTGGAAGGCGCGGCGGGCGAGTTCTCCAACGGGAAGCGCGCGGTGTTCGGGGCTGTCATCGAGCCGGAATTTTCCGGCGAAGTGGAAATAACGCTAATGGGGCAAATGCCTCCAAAGGCGCGCGAGCGCGCCGCCGAAGACCCCTTTGCCGAAGAATCACGCGGCGGACAGTCCGGGCAGTCCGGACAGACTGGAGAAAAATCCGTTGTCGCATTTTCAAACTCCGCCGCTGAACGCCCGGTTCGCGTCCGCGCCGCCGAAGAATCAAACCGCGAAGCGCCTTCTGTGAGGCCGCGCGCGGCGGAAAGCCGCTCCGCATTTTCGCAATCCGCCGCAAAGCCTCCGGAGTCTCAGAATGACGACGCGAAACAGCGCGAATTTAAATTCGTCGAAAAGAGCCAGCAGCGCGGCTTCTTTGAGGACACCCCGCCCAACATGCGCAACGGCGAAGATTTGGACGTGCCCACTTTCATGAGGCGGTGCATGAAAATAAATCTGTGACGGCCTACGCGCCGCCGGAATCCGAACGCCGCGCGCTTGTGCTCGCGTCTGTATTTTTACCTGCGCCTGTATCTGTGCCTGTACCTCTGTCGGCATCTGTATCGGTATCTGTGCCGATATCTGTATCGGTATCTGTGCCGATAGCGTCTGAGACGCCTTCGGCGGAGTCGGTTTGCGTTTGAGTTTCCGAGCCCGCCGATTCGCCGCCGCACTCCGCCGCGCGCGCGAAATCGCCCGCCCCATTCGGATTTTCTGATTCGGCAAAGTTTTCGACTCCCTCCCCGATTTCCCCGAAGCCTCCGCCGCCCCCAGGTCGGCCGCCGCTTTCCAGAGTTTCCAAGTGCAGCCTGCGCACCAGCCACGACGCCCAAAGGCCCGAATTTAAGCTGAACAATCCTATCCCCACCACCATCAAAACAATGGCCGCAACCCTTCCCTGCCACGTGACGGGATAGACGTCGCCATAGCCGACTGTGGTGACGGTTCCAAACGCAAACCATATCGCGTCAAATGGAGTTTTAATCAGGGCGTTCGCGGCGGATCGCTCGAAGTGGAGAATGGCCATGCCGCAAATCCATATGCTCAGCAGAAACGCGATTGTCGAAAACGCCAAAAGGCTCCCAAAGCCGCTGCGCACAAACGCGTCGGAGAGAAACTTCCCCAGTCCCAAGCGCTTTGCCGACCCGCACATCGAATACAGCCTCCCGAAGCGCAAATAATAAGCGTACGGAATGCTCGATGCCAAATCCGCCCAGCCGGACCTCCAAAACGAAAGCTTTGCCCCTCCCGCAATCCATCGCCCAAAGACGTCCGCCAAAAACAGAATGCATGCGAACAGGTCGAATGCGGCAACCAACCGCATTATGTCGGCGTCGGGGGTCGAAAAAACAATCAGGCACGCCCCGGCGACAACGGCCGCGGAAATTAGAAACATCAGCATGTCCCAAATTCTGCAAAACGCGCGTAACCGCCCGCCTTCCGCGCGGCTGCGGCTCCCAGAAAAATTTGTGCGACTCATCGGCAATTCCTATGGCAAACGCGCCGCGTTCCCCACGGCAAAAAAAAGCGCGCCACCTTAGTGACGCGCGAAAATCAAAAAAGTTCGATATTATTTGAAGTAGCGCTTCAGAAGGCCGGCGAAAGCCGAACCGTGCCGCGCCTCGTCCTTGCACATCTCGTGCACGGTGTCGTGAATCGCGTCGTATCCGAGCTCCTTTGCGCGCTTGGCGAGCATCAGTTTGCCCTCCGTAGCCCCGTGCTCGGCGGCCACGCGCACGGTCAGATTCTCCTTGGTGGATTTCGACACGCACTCGCCCAGCAATTCCGCGAACTTCGCCGCATGCTCGGCCTCCTCTATGGCTATCCTCTTGTAGGCCTCCGCAACTTCCGGATAACCCTCCCTGTCCGCCTGGCGGCTCATTGCCAGATACATGCCGACCTCCGTGCATTCGCCCGCGAAATTGGCGCGCAATCCGTCCACGACCTCCTGGTCGAGTCCCTGCGCAACGCCTATCCTGTGCTCGTCGGCCCAGACGAGCTCGGAAGAGTCGTCCCTGACGACGAACTTGGACTTCGGCGCCTTGCACTGCGGACAGAAGTCCGGCACGTTTTCGCCTTCAAACACATACCCGCATATGGAGCATACAGTTTTTTTCATAGTGTTGTTTTTCCCTTCTTTTGTTGGTTGATGAAATTGCCTATTTTCGTTTTCCTCAGATATGCTGAAAAAGCGGCGTTGGCGTCCTTGAGCACGTCTGCGAAAATGCAGTCCTTCCTGTCGCAAATTCCGCTTTTAAATATGCACCCCCCGCAGCTGAAGCTTCCGTCTATTGCTTCAAGCGCGTCCATCAGCGACTTGTCCAACTGCGAATCCTCAAAATAAAAACCTCCGTTCGGCCCCTTTGCAACCGACACTATCCCGCCGACCGCAAGTTTTCTCATCACCTTCGACATGTGATGGGAGGACGACCCCAATCCCTCCGCCAGTTCCCTGGCCGTAGCCCGGCCTCCCCCGCGCGCCAACCTGCATATCGCATGCAGCCCCATATTGGCCCCCTCGGAAAGATGCAAAACGGCGGATTTCATAATAGTGGTATTTAAATGCTATTATTATTCAGCCAGTCAAGAAAAAATTTTTTTCCGCGCAAAAAGCCCTATCCGCCGGCCTCGATGCCGAGCAAAAACCGCTTAAGGCGAAGCCCGGACGAAAAGCCTCCGATTGAGCCGTCGGCGGCGATGACCCTGTGGCACGGGACGATTATCGGAATCGGATTTGCGCCGCATGCGGCTGCGGCGGCTCTGCACGCGCGCGGCCTTGAGACCATCGCGGCAAGTTGCGAATAAGACACCGTTTCCCCGAACGGAATCGCGCGCAGGGCGTTCCAGACCGACATCTGAAAGTCCGTTCCTATCATTCGCAGCGGGAGGTTAAAATTTCTCAGCCGTCCGCCGAAATACGCGCCGAGCTGCGAAAACGCCTCGCGCGCAATATCCGACGACAGCCCGCATTCGTCCCCCAAACGCGGCGGCAAAATTTTCAGGGAGAGAATGTGCGAACCGTCGTCCTCCAATTCAAAACTCCACTGCGCCATGTTCCAACTCGACTTCACGTCTAATCCTTTCGGTCCCGGACGCGCCCGCGCGCTCCGAATGCGTCTGTTAAAAAACGCGGCATGCCGCAAGACGCGCAATTCGCCAATCGCGTTTTGGGCGCGCGCGCCGCGCTTAAAGCTCCAACGTCAGATTTTATTTTCCCTCATGAATTCGTCGCTCCCCGTTATTTCGCGCATCGTGAGAGACTGCGAGCCGGAAAAGGCCTCGCGCCTGTACTTGCAATCGGCAAGCTCGCAATGCGAACAGTGCGCCCGCGCGCAGGAGTCGAAATGGATAGAGGTCAGCACATTTCCGTCGAACGCGCCGCATATCGCAGCCTTCAGGTTTTCCGACACTTCATGCCCGCGCTCTATGGTATAGAAAAACGGCATTGTCAGGTCGCAATCCACAAATATGTCGCTGCCGTACGAAATCACCTTCAGGTTGTGCACGTCTATCCAGTCTTTTTCCCTGTAATCCGACACCGTTTTGAGGAGCTTTTTCAGGCGGTCTTCGTCGGCCTCGTCAGTCAGGTTCGCTATCGTCTTGCGCAGCACCCCGACGCCTGCGGCGATAATGAGCAAACCGAAAAGCGCGGCCACCGCGCTGTCAATCCACACCGCTCCCGTCAGCGACACGGCAAGCAACCCCGCAACAAGGCCTACTGTGGAATACGTGTCGGAATGCAAATGCCTGCCGCCGGCAATCAGCGCCATAGAGCCGTATTTTCTCCCGAAATGTATGCTGACCGACCCCATGAGAAAATTCGCCGCCCCCGCGAAAGCCACAACCGCAAGCCCCATGTCCAAACGCTCTATCTCCGCCGGACTTATCAAGCGGGCCGCGCCTTCGCAGACTATCGCAACGCCCGCGGCAAGAATCAGCAGCCCTTCGACCGACGCCGAAACCAGCTCGATTTTTCCGTGCCCGAACGGGTGGTTGGAATCTTTGGGGCGCGACGCCAAGCGAATGCCGTACAAGCTCACCAGCCCCGCGGCGACGTTGACTATGCTCTCCATGGCGTCGGTAAGTATCGCGGCGGAATTGGTGAAAAGGAACGCCGCAAACTTTGCGCACATCAGCAGCGCGCCGACCGCGACAACAGCCATCTGAACGCGCAGCTTAACCGCCCCCGCGCGCTCCGAAAACTCCGCCTTTGAAGTGTCCCTTTCCATGTCGAATTGCGGATAGTTTCAGCTTTGAACGCAATTAAAATTTCCGCTTTGCAATCTTTGCGCAGATTTGCCGTTTCAATTTCGGCGGAGCAATTCAAAGGGAAAAATCCGCATTAATGTTTTTGTGAAGTTGCTATATTTCCGCCGGCTGTTTTTCAAGTTCAAAAAGGCGCGCCGCACCGTATCCGGCAATGTCCCGCAGCGCGCATTCCCAACCGCATGCCGGCGCAGATGCGGCCTGCAAACGCGCATCGAAAAACTCGGCTTACGGGCGAAACAAAATCCACAAAATACTCCCTCCGCCGCCGACTTTAAAAACGTCATGGCCGAAGTCTCCGTCGAAAACGCGGAGGGCGAACCTTCCGTCCGGTACTTGAACGCGAGCGCGGTCGCGGTCGCAGCGGCGGCCGTCCGATATTGAGCGGACAAAGGCGTCGAGCCTGACGAAACGCGCGGGAGAATCCCCGGAAAAATCGCTTCTGACGGAAAGCTTCACGCCGCCGGACTCCGCGATATTCGCGTCGGCGAAATCCTCCGGAAAGCCGAGTATAATCAGCGGCTGCGGCGCGGAATCGGGACGCAGGACAAACGCCCCAACGTGGAGTTTCCCGGCCTCCGCGCCGTCCGGGAGAGCCTTCAGAAGAAAATCGGCGTCGGACTTGGCCGAGTCCCTCTCGACTTTCGTCATGGGCTTTGGCGCAAAGGAGACGGCCTTCTGCAAGGCCGCCGGACGCGCGAAAGCCGCGCAACCCAAGGCCAGGCAAACAACGGCGAACAGTGTTTGAATCGCAATACGCATATAAAAAATGTCAGAAAAGTTCGGTTTGGACCGTTCGGGAGGAATCCGGACGCAACATTTTGAGAAAGCTGCGCCTGTGAATCGGAGACGGCCCAAAAAGCATCAGCGCCTGCAAGTGGGCGGCGGTCCCATAGCCCTTGTGGGCGTCGAAACCGTAGCGCGGATACTTTGCGGAAAGCTCCGACATGATTGCGTCGCGCGAAACCTTCGCGACAACCGACGCCGCGGCAACCGCCAGACTGTTTGCGTCGCCCTTGACGACGGCCTTGTGAAAGTAGGGAAACTTCTTCGCCGGAACGCCGTCAATGAGGACTTCCGCCCTGGCGGCGTCCACGCCGGACTCGCCAAACAGCGTCGCCGCCGCACCCGCCGGCCGCAGACTTAGCCCCATGCGCCCGTCCAGAGCCGCGCAAGCCCTTCCCATGGCGATTTGCGTGGCGGCCAAAATATTCTCCCGCTCGATTTCCTCCACCGACGCGAACGCCGCCTCAAAATCCAGGTATCCGGCCTTTTTTAGAGCCTGCAAATCCGAAAAAATCCGTTCGCGTGCAGACGCAGAAAGCCGTTTGGAATCGTCCAAATCGCCGAGGAGCGAAAGCGCTCCCGGATTTTTGTAGAGGCGTTCGGAAACCGCCGCGGCCGCCGCGCACACGGGACCCGCCAATGCCCCGCGCCCGGCCTCGTCAATACCAACCAGCCAATCCCTGCCGACAAGAAAGCCGGCGTCAAATTCGGCCAAGGCGGCGATTTTTCCGGTTTTCTTCACGGTTGTCAGGCCGGGTTTGCCGCCGCCTCCATGGCTTCGGAAACCGTCTTGAAATGGAGCTTTGCATACGACTTCAGCGACTGCGGGCCGAACTTTCTCACAATCTCGACCGCCTGTTCGCGCGCGTTGGCCCCCGCCCCCTTGCACAGCTGTATGCCGCACTTTTCGGAAAGCTCCCGCATGGCGTAAATGTAGGTCGCCCGCGCAACTATGGAGGCCGCCGCAACCACGGGATCGCTCTCGGCCTTCGTCCGCATTTTAAGCTCGAATCCCGGAATGTTCAGCTGGCGTTGGACGAGCGGCTGTTTCGTGAACTGGTCCAGCATTCCCCACTCCACGCCGCGCTCCGACACCGCCGAGGTTATCGCGGAAGCGTGAAACCACGCCAAAAGCCTGTTCAGGTTGCGGCCGAATCTTATATAGAGCGCGTTGTACTTTTCCATTGAGGCGTAGCTTGCCTTGACAACCACGCCTTCGGTGCCCCTGATTTTCTTCGCCATTTCGAGCGCGGCACGGTCGCTCGATACGCGCTTTGACTCCTTCAACCCCCAATCCAGCCACGAGCGCACCGCGGAGGCGTCGGCCACCACGCACGCCGAAACGAGCGGCCCGAAGAGGTCGCCCTTTCCGCTCTCGTCCACGCCCGCATGCGCTTCAAACCACTCCGGGTGCAAGACCTCCTCGTAGCCCATTTCAAACGCGCCCACAATTTCGGGCTCAAGCACGAATCTTACAAAATCTTCCGTGCCCTTGCCCTGCACCACCAGCTTTCCGGAATTGTAGGCTACGACATTCACGTCGGAGCTCTTGTAGGCGAAGGCGGAGTAGTCAACGCGATACGGCGCCCACAAGTGCGAATCGAGCCATGCGTCCAACTTCTTCATCTGCCCGCCGTCCAACTCGCGCGTGTAGATAGTCTTTTTCTTGGGCTCGTCGGAGAAGGCCTCCTTTTTGGGTTTCTTATGCGGCATTGGTGTGCTCCATGTAAAAAAATGTTTTTTTGGATAATCGCACATGTCCGCAATTCTTCAAGACAATAAAGACCCTGCCCGGCCGGCCCCGCTTCGCCGCAGTCTCTTTGACGCCGCAATCGGCTCCGTATGCCGCGGGAAATCGCGCAAAAAGGCGCAAGCACTTCCAAAGCAAACTCAAAAAATCCAAACGTTTTTGCGGAACTTGACATGGGCGCAAATGTCGTAAATAATGGAAATATGAAAACGCGGCGCACATTTCTGAAAACGGCCACACTCGGCGCAACACTGCTTTGCGCGAAAATAGTTTCCGCAGACTCACTGCCGCATAACGCAAATAAAGTAAAAAATATGAAATTCCCCCTCGTCCCGCTGGACTATCCATACGACGCCCTCGAACCCTATATCGACGCCGAAACCGTCGCCATTCACCACGACAAGCACCAGGCGACATACGTCGACAAGCTCAACGCCGCCCTGACGAGCGACCCCGGCTTTTCATACAACGGCTCCCTGACATCTCTGCTGTCCGACCTCGACAAAGTTCCCGAACATATGCGCTCCGCAATCCGCAACAACGGAGGGGGCGCGTGGAACCACGAATTCTATTGGAAGGGGCTCGGCCCCGGAAAGAGCGTGCCGCCGGACAATCTGGCAGAGGCAATCGACAAGTCTTTCGGCAACTTCGACGCGTTTAAAAAACAGCTTTCCGACGCCTGCGTCAACCGCTTCGGAAGCGGCTGGGGGTGGCTCGGCGTCGGACGCGACGGAAAGCTGAAAATCTGCTCAACCCCGAATCAAGATTCTCCGATTATGGGCGAGAAAATATCGGGGTGCGACATGATTCCGATTCTGACAATAGACGTCTGGGAACACGCATACTACCTCAAATACCGCAACATGCGCGCAGGCTATGTCGACGCGATATGGAATGTTATCGACTGGAAAAAAATCGGCGAACGCTACGAATGCGCCTCGAAGGAAAAAAAAGTTCTAATTTAAAAAAAATATTTTGGAACTAAGAAAAAAATGTCCTTACGAATATGGCACAATCTTTTCCCCATAGTGTTAGTGTGATGTGTTGTGTTATAAGTGGAGTATAAAAGTTAGCCGTCCGATAGCATCGGGCGGCTAACCCATTTTTAGGGGGAGGCCGCGCGCGGGCCGGACTTTGCCCCGCAAAAATTGGCGGCCGGAAAAATTCTGCGTCGCAATGCGCGCGTCAACGCGCGGCAAAAGCAACAAGGCGCGCCTATTACCCGCCGAAAGCGCGCCCATTTTCCCTATTCAATTTCGCGCAGGTTTCGGCAAACATTCCGAAATGCGCCGCAATTCTCGAAGAAAACAGAAAAAATTTTCTCGCGTTTTCCGTTTTATCTGCCAGGAATTTTCGCAAATCGCTCAGGTGGTGAAATTGGTAGACACATCGGTTTTAGGAGCCGGTGCCGCAAGGCGTATGGGTTCGAGTCCCTTCCTGAGCACCAAATTAACTCAGATATAATCCATGTTGGGTTTTATCTGTTGGGAAATTTGGTGTCAGAAAATGCTTTGCCTGATGTGCTCGAGGAAAACCTTTGCGGCCTTGGAAAACATCTGGCGTTTTTTCCAGACGAGGTATAGGGCAGTTTCAACTTTGGGTTCCAGGGGGCGGAAGCACAGGTTGCTGTCTCCGGAAGTGTTTACAAGTTTGTCAAACGTGAAAACGTAGCCCATGCCTTCTTCCACAAACATTGCGGGCGTGGTTATCAGGTTGAATGTCGCAACGCTTTTTAAGGTCGCGGCGTATTCCCCGAGCCAGCCGGTCAGCACTCCGCCGTCCAGCATTTGGCGTGAACTTAGGATTGTTTTCCCTTTTATATCTTTTGCTCGGACGCGTTTGAGTTTGGCAAGCGGGCTGTCACGCCTCATCAGAATCCCCCATCTGTCGTTTACGGGAAACTTCAGGTAGTCGTATTTTTTCATGTCAATCGGCTCTACAAGGATGCCGAAATCCAAAAGCCCTTTGTCCAGCTGTTCCGTGACTTCAATGGTGCTGCCGCTGAAAAAGTTATAGTGTATTTGCGGATGCGTTTCACTTAGCGACAATATGGCGTTTCCGACAAGCCTCATTGTATTGGTTTCCGCCGCGCCTATATGCACCTCTCCTCCGGTTATTTCATTGAAAAGCCCGAGGTCGGCCTCTGTGCGTTCGGCGAGGCTTACGATTTCCTCCGCGCGCTTGTATAAAAACATCCCCTCTTCGGTAAGCCTGATTTTGCGGCTTCCCCTCTCAAAGAGCCTGACTCCAACCTCATCCTCAAGCGCCGCAAGCTGCCGCGAAAGGTTTGGCTGCGAAGTATGCAACACCTCCGACGCCCTTGTGACGTTTTCTTCGCGCGCAACCGCCAGAAAATACTTTAGTATGCGAATATCCATGGCGGCATATTTGGCCGCTTTTCATGCCGGGTCAATTCATAACTTAAAGTTATGATAAGCCATAAAAACAAAGTATTTGTTATTTATAAAGTTTATGCCTATAATATATGCAGACTAAAACGAAAAACCGAGAGGAAAGGAAAAATTATGAAATACAACAGCTATGACAGAAGAAAATTTTTAAAATGCGGGGCGCTTGCAATGGCCGGTGCGGCATTTGCGGGACCTTTAAGGGTATTCGCGGAAAATATAAAATCAATAGGATATGCCGGCAAAAGCGCACAGGGCGATTTGGAGCCGTGGAAGTTTGAGCGCAAGCCCCTGGGCGATGACGATATTCTGGTCGATATAAAATACTCAAGCATCTGCCATTCCGACATCCACACAATTCAGGGGCATTGGGGCGGACAGCCGTACCCCCTTGTGCCGGGGCACGAGATGGCCGGCATTGTGACCGCCGTCGGAAAAAACGTAAAAAGGTTCAAAGTCGGCGACAAGGCCGGCGTCGGCGTGGTTGTGGACAGCTGCATGAAATGCGACAGCTGCAAAAGCGCCGAGGAGCAGCACTGCGAAGCCGGGATGGTCGGCACCTACGGCTCTCCTGATTCCTCCGCCCCGTCCGGATTTACCCAGGGCGGATATTCGAACAATATGGTAGTCAAAGAGCATTTCGCCTTCACGATCCCGGACAACATAAAACTGGAGCACGCCGCCCCCCTCCTTTGCGCGGGAGTAACCGTCTATTCGCCGTTGATACGGTTTAAAGTTAAGAAAGGCGACAAGGTCGGCGTTGCTGGAATCGGCGGATTGGGGCATCTGGCAATAAAGCTTGCCGTTGCAAAAGGGGCGGATGTCTACGCTTTCACGACAACCCCTTCAAAGGCGGATGACATCAGGCGTTTCGGGGCGAAAGAAACCGTCGTTGTGACCGGTTCGGAAAGTCTGAAGCCATGGTTTGGCAAAATGGACTTCATGATATCGACCATTCCTTATGCTTACGATTTGTCCTCATATGTGTCCTGCGTGAAGCCCTACGGACACTTCTCCCAGGTTGGCGTACCCGTCAACGGTGAGCTTTCAATAAACAACTTCAGCATGATTTCAAACCGCGTGCATTTCAGCGGCTCGCTTGTTGGCGGCACGGCGGAAACCCAGGAACTTGTCGATTATTGCGCTGCAAATTCGATTTATCCCGAAGTGCAGCTAATCAGGCCGGAGCAAGTGAACGAGGCCTGGAAAAAAGTAATAAACAAGGAAGTTCGCTACAGGTATGTTATGGATACTTCCGTTTTGAAAGCGTGAATTTTAACAATAAACGAAATATAAAAGGATACAGACAATGATTTTAGAAGAAGATTTTACCCTCTCAAACGGCATAAACATCCCCAAAATCGGCCTTGGGACATGGATGATAGATGACGACAAGGCCGCCGCCGCAGTGTGCAATGCCGTACCGCTCGGATACCGCCATATTGATACGGCGCAAGGATACGGCAATGAACGAGGCGTAGGGGCCGGAATACGAGCCTGCGGGCTGCCGCGCGACAGGATTTTTGTAACCACCAAGCTTGAGGCTGCCATTAAGAATTATGACGATGCCGTGGCCGCCATTAACGGTTCCCTGCAAAAGCTCGGTCTGAATTATATAGACATGATGATAATACACAGCCCGCAACCGTGGACGGATTTCCGCGAAGCCGACCGCTTTTTAGAGGGGAACCGGGAGGCATGGCGCGCGCTGGAAGACTTCTACAAATCAGGGAAGCTAAGGGCAATCGGCGTTTCCAATTTTGAAGAGGCCGACCTTGATAACATTCTGGAGCATTGCTCGATAAGGCCAATGGTTAACCAGATTTTGGCCCATATCGGCAACACGCCTTTCGGATTAATCGACTATTGCCGGGGAAACGGCATTTTGGTCGAGGCCTATTCCCCGGTGGCGCATGGCGAAATCTTAAACAATTCCGAGATTGCCGGGATGGCCCAGAAATACGGGGTAAGCGTGCCACGCCTTTGCATACGCTACTGTCTGCAATTGGGAACGCTTCCACTTCCCAAAACGGCAAATCCCGAACACATGCGCGAAAATGTATCTGTGGATTTTGAAATCTCTGAAGGCGATATGGAAATTCTGAAAAACGCGGATCCCATAAGGAACTACGGAGATTCAAGCATATTCCCTGTATACGGCGGCAAAATGAACCGCGACGGTTCGCTAACTCCAAGAAACTTTAAACGCTGATTAATATGAAAAAACTTTTAGCAAAACAATTTCTTTGCATTGCAATGATACTTTCCTCAACAGTTTTGGGCCGTGGAGAAACTTCCAATGTTTCCCCGGAGAAAACACTCTCTTTTGAATTAAAAGGGGTTGAATTTAAGATGATTCCCATCGAAGGCGGGTCGTTTGTTATGGGGGCGGATTCGCCTGACGCTCCAAACGACCAAAAGCCGGCCCACAAGGTGACGCTTTCCGATTACTATATGGGGCAAACCGAAGTTACCCAAGAACTTTGGACGGCCGTTATGGGAAACAACCCCGCCAGCTTCAGAGGCAAAAACCTCCCTGTGGAGGATGTCTCCTGGGAAGACTGCCAGAAGTTTATCACCAGTCTTAATCATATGCTGCAAAAGGAGGGTAAACTTCCGGACGGCATGAGATTCCATCTCCCAAGCGAGGCCCAGTGGGAATATGCGGCGCGCGGCGGAAACAAGAGCAAAGGATACAAATACGCCGGTTCAGACGATATTAACGCCGTCGCATGGACAAGGAGCAATGCCGGAGGCAGAACGCACCCGGTTGCAGGCAAACTTCCAAACGAACTCGGACTATACGACATGTCCGGCAACGTATGGGAGTGGGTGCAGGACTACGCCGCACCTTATTCGGAAGCCGAACAGACAAATCCGGTTGGGCCTGCCAAAAATACCGGGCGTGTTATAAAACGCGGCGGCAGCTGGTACTATTCGGCAGAAGAAAGGTTCACGCCCGCGTTTCGCTACGCTTATGGTGCATCGCTGCACGATTACAGCATCGGAATGCGACTCTGCCTGTCATTCTGCAAAAAATAAGACAGCGTTGAATGCTGTGGCTTGGCAAAATTTTTCAATGGTGACACAAGTGCGTTAACAATCTTTTGATTCAAAAATCGACAAAATATTAAAGTGTCTATCTTGATGAAATTTTGCGTATAAATATGCAGCCTACAGTAAAATCTCTTGCAAAGAGCGTTAATCAGAACGTTTAGAGCACCAGCGTTGCGTCGGATCTAGGACGCCTGCGCGTCTTCCGGCAAAAATCGCCGCCCGGACTTGGGCGGCTTTTTTGTTTTTCGGCCGGAATGCCTGAAAAATAACGCTCCCCAAACCGGACGCTTTATTCGGGCAATATTTAACGCCATTACAATGCTAAAAAGGCGGATTTCCTATCGGCTTTCGCCTCCCGCCAACCGTCTACTACGCTTGCGGCAAATATTCTTTGGAATAATGAAGCCGTAAACAGACGCCAAAAAAATCGCAAACGCCGCAAGAAGGGCTATTGCGCTGGAAACTCCTCCGAGATTGAAAATGTTGCCGAATATCGCCCATGAAATGCAAAATGCGCCCGACATGAGAGCGATTCTTGCCGCGTAATGCTTGTTCCCATCGCGGGGGCGAGTTTCCTTGCAACTTCCAAAAATCAGGTTGTCCAATGAGAACCTTCCGCCGCCGGATATTATAAGAAAGGCGTACATTCCAAGAAAAAGCATCGGCAGGGCTTTGACCGCGCAAAACGGATCGAAAAAATGGAACTTCACCGCTACTGCCATGTTTGCAAACAGCATCAACGCCGCAAATCTCGACTGCACTCCCAATACCAGCATTATCGAGCAGAATATCTGTTGGAATATGCAAATAATAAGGCTCGTCTCGTCGCCTATTCCTATCGGGTCTCCGAAGAAGTTTTCTTTCAGCGTTTCGTAGCGCTCGACTTTCCCCCATCCGTAAGGAATCATCATAACCCCTGAAAATATCCGCAAAAAGGCGACGGCTAAATTCATGTTGTCGCTGCTCGCTGCGGGATTCTTAAAAAACCAATATGATATCTTTTTCATGCTTGGCAAACTTTCCATATTTATACAATACATCAAAGCAATTTTATTGTATTTTGTTTAAAACGATTGTATTGTTATAAACAATGTTTAAGGAAAATCTTTACCAACCCTTTGAAGTCCTGCTCCGCGAGCATGACAGGTTTCCCCTGAAGGACCACCAGCATTCTTTTTTCGAGGCCGTACATATCGCCGACGGAAACGGCGTCTTTCAGATATGTCGCCCCATGTCGGATATCTGCGAATTTAAATATTCGGCAGGCAGCCTCTTTTTGATTCCCCCAAACACAACCCATTGTTTTAAGGTGTCGAAACGGAGCAAATTTTTATTTGTGCGCTTTACGGACCGCTACATTGACGAACATCTGGGAGGAGGGGCAAAGCATGCCCTCTATCTCTCGTATGCCACACCCATGATAACCCTGAAAAGCGCGGAATTGAAAGTTGCGGACGCTCTTTTTGGACTCATGGAATCGGAGCTTTCCGGCGGGCGGGATTTCTCGGAAGCCATGCTTCAAAACTCGGCGGACATTGTGCTTGCTTCAATTGCGCGCATTCTGGGGCGTTCTCCGGATATTCATATACATATCCAAAATGCGGACGAAACCGCGAGAGAAATGCACATGCTTCAATATATTCAGACGCACATTCACCAGCCCGACAATCTGAAGGTGGAGGTACTCGTAAAACGTTTCGGCTTGTCAAAAAGTTATATTGGCCGCTATTTCAAGCGCCGGTTTCAAGAGAGCCTGCGGCAATATATAACCCGAAACCGCATGAGAAGGGTTGAATATCTGGTGGTAAACAGCCTCATGTCCGTTAAGGAAATTGCGTACGATATGGGGTTTGCGGACTCCTGCCATCTCGTAAAAAATTTCAAAAAATATAGCGGAATGTCCCCATTGCAATATCGTAGCAAGTTTAACTTGCATAAAAAACAGCGATTATCGCCTTAAACATACAATATATCAGCTAAAAATACAATGATTTCCCATTGATATATTGTATTTATTTTGTTTTTAGGAAATACATGAAAAATCCTAAAAACATATTTGTCCTTGTTTTTCTGCTCATATGCTCGCTTTTGCAGGCAGATGCCAATCCTGCGGAAAAGGAATTCAACATGAGATTGAAAGGCAAGGTTGCGCTCGTCACGGGCGCCGCCTCCGGAAATGGGAAGGCGATTGCGAGCCTCTTCGCAAAGGAAGGGGCAAAGGTCGTCATCGCGGACATAAACGCGGAAGGCGTAGACGTTCTTGCAAAAGAGTTTTCCGGGCGCGGGCTTGAAGCCGTCGCCGTACATGCTGATGTGACAAAAGAGGAAGATGTGCGAAAAATGTTTGACGCCGCCTTGTCGAAATACGGGCGCATAGATATTCTGGTCAATAATGCGGGCGTATTCGACGAGCTGATTCCCGTTGGGAATGTCAGCGACGAATTGTGGGACAAAATCATTGCTACGAATCTGACGGCCCCCATGCGCGCAATCCGAACGGCCATTCCGATTTTTGAGCGCCAGGGCGGCGGCGTTATAGTCAATACCGCCTCAATCGCGGGCTTTACCGGCGCGCGCGGCGGCGGCGCGGCCTATGTCGCCTCAAAGCACGGCCTTGTCGGCCTCACAAAAAATGTTGCGTACAATTACAAGGAAAAGAACATACGCTGCAACGCGGTCGCCCCCGGCCGGGTTGAAACAAACCTGAGGGCAAACAGCGAAAAGCTTGTCGGATCGAAAACGGCGCACGATGCCACCATAGGCAAATGGAAGAACATCGAGGATAAAATCATCGCCGGCCACGATACGAATCTGCGCAAATGCGTTCCGGACGAAATTGCGGCGGCCGTTTTGTTCTTGGCCTCCGACGAAGCTTCCTTTGTAAACGGTTCGATATTTACAGTCGACGGCGCATGGACCTGCTATTGATATAAACTTGTAAAAGCAGCCTGCCCGCGGGGCTGTGTTCGACGGAAACAGCATGCGGCGACCGATGTCCTCCGCGGCAAAATCTGCAATGTCCTGATGGGCAGTCGGGAGCTTTGCGCTAACCGGAATTAGGATTGTCGGCGCGATTGTAAGGCTCCGACACCGCCCCGCAACAATTCGCATTCCAAACTTTTGGCGCCGGCCGTCATGCGCGCCTTTCGTGCCGCACTCCCGCGTTTCGAAGCGCACCGGGCGTTGAGCAATTCGCGTTGCCCCGCAAATTGCGCGGCATTTACTTCAGGCCGGAACGCCGAAAGCACGGGGGAAGCTTGGACTGCATTTCCTTTCTAAAATCCCAACGCCTCCCTTCGGAGACGAACGTTCCGTCGCCTACTGCGCTGAAGAGCTTGCGCTTTTTCGCGTCCGAACTCTCCCACGCCTTGACGGCTTCCAATATCACTATGTCGCGGCGTTTAATATAGTCCCGAACCTTGCATTCGATATTGTACGCGCAATCTTGAATCAGCGGCGCGCCCACCATTTTCGCCCTCTTGGCGGTCAGGCCGAACTTTTTGAACTTGTCGCACCCGCTCCCCGAACACGTCCCTATTCCGACAGCCTTCCCGACGAGGGAGATATCCGGAATCGCCGCGACACACTCGCCGGCGTTCATCAGGGCGTCGAACGAATAGTTCCACGGCCCCGTCACGATTGCGAAAAGCGGCTCGAAGGCTATGGGCGTTGACCACGATATCGTCATCATGTTTTTCCTTTTCCCGACCGCGGTGGAAACGATTAAAACGGGAGCCGGCTCAATCAGGGTAAAGACTTTTTCCAACAAAAAATTTTTCATAATCAATATCGGATTCCGACAATGAGAAACTCCAAAAAATTCGCATACAAAAAAGACGCCGAAAATTCAAAGCAATTTTTTAATGCCCCTCCCGTTCCCTCCCCGCCAAACCGCCCGCATTTTCGCATATCCGAATATGCGCACGCCCGCGCGAAAACGCCAAGCGACAAGTAGCAAACGCAGAAAGAAAGGCGCATTCAAAATGCCGGCGCTCGATGCAAAAAGCTACAATCCAACCCGCGCCGAACGCGCACAGCCCCCGCACCCCTCCGGCAACACCACCCAAATTTCGCAGAAAAGCATACGGAAAGAAGCGCGATTCGGCCGCCAATCCCGCCGCATTTCCCAAGCCCGGTTTTACATTCGCACGCGCGGCAAAAAACCTTCGCGCGCGCCGCGGCGCCAAAGCGGACGAAACTTCACGCAAAATTTCCCGCGGACAACGGCGCGAATCAGGCTGCAAACGGACATTTAAAAGCTTGAAAACGCGGCCGCATTTATATTCTCATTTAAACGGAAAATGGGAAACACATTCGGAAAATTTTTCAGGGTGACGACCTTCGGAGAAAGCCACGGAGCGGCGGTCGGCTGCGTCATAGACGGCTGCCCGCCCGGGCTCGAAGTTTCGGAAGGCGACATTCGGGCTGAACTGTCGCGCCGCGCTCCCGGACAGAGCGCAATTTCCACGCAGCGCGCGGAAAAGGACGAATGCGAAATTCTGTCGGGCATGTTTGAGGGCAGGACTCTCGGCACTCCGATATGCGCGCTTGTTCGCAACGCCGACCAGCGGTCGTCGGACTACTCGGAAATAGCCAAACTGTGGCGCCCGTCGCATGCGGACTTTTCCTACGACGCCAAATTCGGCCTGCGCGATCCGCGCGGCGGCGGCCGCAGTTCCGCGCGCGAGACCGTGGGAAGGGTGATTGCGGGCGTCTTTGCGCGCAAGGTTCTCGACGCCCGGCTTGAAGGGCCGGTGACGATTCGCGCTTGGGTCGAGAGCGTGCACGCCATTTCCATGCCGACGATAGCGCGGCTGCCTACGCTTGAGGAGGTCGAGGCGACTCCGGCGCGCTGCCCCGACGCGAACACGGCGGCCAAAATGGTGGAATTTATCAAGAAGGCAAAGGCGGAGGGCGACAGCGTCGGCGGGGTGATTCGATGCGTCATAGACGGCCTGCCCGCGGGGCTCGGAGATCCCGTATTCGACAGGTTTCACGCGAATTTGGCAAAGGCGATGCTGTCGCTGCCGGCCGTAAAGGCATTTGAAATAGGCAGCGGATTCGCCGGAACGCGCATGTTCGGCTCTACTCACAACGACCAGTTTGAACTCGACGCGGACGGAAACGTATCCACGCGGACAAACAACGCCGGCGGAGTGCTCGGCGGCATAACGTCGGGGCGACCCGTATCGTTCCGCGTGGGGTTCAAGCCGACGGCGACAATCGCGAAGAGCCAGCCCACGCTGGACAGACAGCTGCGCCCTGCAAGCGTAATAGGCAGGGGCCGCCACGACCCGTGCGTGCTTCCGCGCGCGGTCCCCATTGTGGAGGCCATGGCCGCGCTCGTTTGCGCCGACGCCGCGCTTTCGCAAACGGCACTGAGACCGTCAACCAAAGGACTGAAATGAATACGATACCGGCATATTTAATCATAGGCACGCCCGGCTCCGGGCGGCGCGGGGTGATTTGGGACGTAATCCAAAAGGCGCTGGGCGACGACGACTTTTGCGGGGTATTCATCTCGGAGAACGAGGCTCCCGCGCAGAGCGACAAGCGCATAGCCTCGGCCCAGAACGCCGGCATAATCCGATACCGCGACGCGGACGACGCCATTGAAAAAATCGCCGCGCTCGACAAGGAAAAATTCTCCCAAATATTCTTCTTTGCCGACGCCTCGCGCAACCTCGCCGACGACATCGAAGACTTCAAAAGGATAGTCGACGCCGGCGACGCCCGCCTGGCGCGAATCTGGGGCGTGTTGGACTGCGGACTGCTCGCCGCGCGGCGCGAGGACGTCCAGCCCTACGCCGACGCGCTCTCGCACTTTTCCGACTGCCTCCTGCTAAGCCGCCGCGACGGGCTTCAAAACAGGGAGGTCGCCGAGATAAAGTCCGCTTACGAGAAGCAGTGCAAGCCGCACATGTTTGAATACGTCGACAAGGACTTCCGCGTAAAGCGCCCGATTGAAATGATGATAGAGGAAGCGCGCCGCATAAGCATGGTATTCGACCCCGTCGATCCCGTCGACGACCTCGACATCGACGAGGACAACCTTCCGGAGGAGCCCTTCAGCCTTGAGCGCAAGCCAGACCCCTATTTGGAGCGTTTGCCGAACGGCCTGCGAAAGAAGCCGATACCGGAACTCTCCAAAATAGCGGCCTCATTCAGAGCGCAAAAGTAGAGCATGAAAAAATTTAACTTAAACGAAAAGCTTGCCGCCGCGCTGCAAAACGCCGAAGCGTACGCGCCCGGCGAGCAGCCCCGCGGCGGCGGCTGGGTAAAGCTAAACACAAACGAGTTTCCCTATCCGCCAAGCCCGAAGGTAATAGAGGCGATAATGGGCGAGCTTTCCGGAGACGCCGGAAGTTTGCGCCTGTATCCGGATCCGCAAAGCTCGAATCTGCGCGCGGAAATCGCGTCGGCGTTCGGGTTGTCTCCCGAAAACGTAATTGCGACGAACGGCTCGGACGACCTGCTCAACATCGCGATGCGCGCGTTTTCCGACGGGGAAAAATCCGTCGCGGCGCTTGATCCGAGCTATTCGCTGTATCCGGTTTTGGCAAAGATGTGCGCGGCCGGCTACGCGGGATTGGGCTTCGACCGCGGCATGGAGATTCCGTATGAGCGCATATTCTCGTGCGGGGCAAACATATTTTTTTTCACCAATCCGAACGCGCCGACCGGCGCGGGCTGGGGAACGGAGGCCGTAGAGCGCATAGCCGCGGGATTCAACGGAATAGTGGTCGCGGACGAAGCGTACGCCCCGTTCGGCGGCGTCACGGCCGCAAAGCTTGTGGAAAAATATCCGAATCTGATTGTGGCGGGCACGCTGTCGAAGGGCTGGGGGCTTGCGGGAATGCGCGTCGGCTGGGGGCTTGCGTCGGAGCGGATAATACGCGCGCTGGACTGCGTGCGCGACAGCTACAACCTCGACAGGCTCGCTCAGGCCGCGGGCGTTGCGGCCTTGCGCGACGCGGAGTACTACGAGAAGTTCCGCGCCAAAGTAGTCAAGACGCGCGGGGACACCGCCGAATTTTTTAGGTCGCTTGGCTGGGAATTTCCGGAGAGCTCGGCAAACTTCATACTCGTGACTCCGAAGGACGCGTCGGGAAAGACCGGGCCGGAGGTCGCCGCGGATTTGTTTGAATTTCTGAAGGCGCGCAAAATACTCGTGCGCTACTTTTCATCGATAGAAAACGTCAACATGGCGCACAGGGTCACGATAGGGACGGACGTCCAGATGGAGGCCTACAAGGCGGGCGTGCGCGAGTGGCTCGCCGCGCGGAGGAAACCAATATGAGCAGAACGGCAACCATTGAAAGAAACACGAGCGAAACGCAAATCCGCCTGGAAATAAACCTCGACGGCTCCGGAGAATACGACGTGGAAACCGGAATACCGTTTTTCAACCATATGCTCGAACTCTTTGCGCGCCACGGCCTGTTCGATTTGAAGCTCCGCGCCAAAGGCGACATAGAGATAGACTACCACCACACGGTGGAGGACGTGGGAATAGTGCTGGGACAGGCCGTCAAGACCGCAATCGGGGACAAGTCGGGCATGAACAGATACGGCTTCTTCATTCTCCCCATGGACGAGACCCTCGTGCGCGCGGCCATAGATCTGTGCAACCGCCCAATACTGGTGTGCGACATCGGGGACTCCGACGCGCGCGTGCGGGACTTCAACGTGTCGCTGTGCCGCGAGTTCTTCCAGGCCTTCGCAAACGAGGCCGGCGCAAACCTGCACATAAAGCTCGAATACGGCGGCGAGCCCCACCACATTGCCGAAGCCGCATTCAAGTGCTTTTCAAAGGCGCTCGCAATGTCGGTTGCAAAAGACCCGCGAAGGAGAAACAATTTGCCGACCACAAAGGGCGCAATTTAAGGCGGCGCTCAAGCGGGTTAAAGAAGGCGTTTGAAGGGCCGGACGCGCGCGCGCAATTTCCGCACATTGCCAAAGAAAGCGAAAAATTCCGCCGCATGCGCCGGAGAGCCCGAAGAAAAAAATTCGCCCGCCGAAGAGACGCCGCCCGTTGAAAATTCCGACGACAAAAAAATGCAAAAGCTAAAGAAAGCCGCCGTAATAGACTACGGCATGGGAAATCTCATGAGCGTCCTGCGGGCGTGGCAGCGCGCGGGAGCCGACGCGCGCCTCGTCGAAACGCCCGAAGAAATTTGCGACGACGACATTCTCGTATTCCCCGGACAAGGCGCAATAACCGACGCGATGAGACTGCTCGACTCCTCCGGATTTTCCGACAAAATCCGCCGTTGGATAGACGCGGACAAGCCGTTTTTCGGAATATGCCTCGGATTGCAGGCGCTGTTTGAATACTCGGAAGAAGGCGATTGCCCGTGTCTGGGAATATTTTCCGGGAGCGTCGAAAGGCTGCGGCCGCCGCGCGAATACAAAGTTCCGCACATGGGCTGGAACAACGTGGATTTTTCCGCCGACAGCGAATTCCGCAGGCAGATGCTCGAAGGCGTGGACGCGCGCGCGCAATTCTACTTCGTCCACAGCTATTGCGCTGAGACTCCGGACAAAGAGCTCGTATTCGGAACCACCGAATACGGAGGAAAAACCTTCGTGTCGGCCGTCGCGCGCGGAAGGCTTGCGGCTTGCCAGTTCCACCCCGAAAAGAGCCAGTCGGAGGGGCTGAAGCTTTACGCAAACTTTTTAGCGGCCGTATCGTAGCTTAGCGCGGCTGCGGCATTGATGCGCGACTCTTGGCAGCCGGCGCAGGCCATGCGGGCGCGCGCAACTTTTTTATTGCACTCCGCCGCTCTATGTCAGATTCTAAGAACTCCTTGAAGGCAATCTCCACCCGACAAAATTTACCATGACAGAAACAGAAAAAGCAAAATTCATTCTCGGAGGAAAGGAATACGAATTTCCCGTAGTGCAAGGCACAGAGGGCGAAAAGGCCGTCAATATAGACAAACTGCGTTCGACAACCGGATACATAACCCTCGACGACGGATTCGCCAACACCGCAGGCGTCCAAAGCTCCATAACCTACATCGACGGGGAGAAGGGGAAACTGAGCTACCGCGGAATCCCCATTGAGGTAATGGCGGAAAACTCCACGTTCATAGAGACGGCATACCTCATCATATACGGCGAGCTTCCCACGCGCAAACAGATGAGCGACTTCTCCCAAAAAGTTCTGCGCAACGCGAGCCTGCACGAGGCGATGATGCACTTTTTCGACGGGGGATTCCCGTTTTCGGCCCACCCGATGGCGATTCTGTCGTCGCTTTTAAATTCGCTGGGCTGCTACTATCCGGAAATGGTGACCAACCGCCGCGAGCAGGACTTGGAGCATTTCGACGACGCCGCCGCCCTGCTCTTGAGCAAAGTGCGCACCATAGCCGCAATGGCGTACAGAATGAAGAACGGCCTGCCGCTGATATACCCCAAGCGCGATTTGGGATACAGCCAGAACTTCCTGCACATGATGTTCACCGAGCCGTACCACGAATACTATCCGCACGACGACATTACCAAAGCCCTCGACCTGATACTTCTCCTGCACGCCGACCACGAGCAAAACTGCTCCACCTCCACCGTGCGCATGGTCGCAAGCAGCGGGGCGAATCTGTTTGCGTCGGTTTCGGCGGGCGTGTGCGCGCTTTGGGGGCCGTTGCACGGCGGGGCGAACATGCGCGTCATTCAGATGATGGAGGAAATCCGCAAGTCGGGCGACGACGGCACAAAGTTCATAGAGATGGCCAAGCGGGGCGAAACCAAACTCATGGGATTCGGCCACCGCCTCTACAAGACCTACGACCCACGCGCAAAAATTCTGCGCGCGGCGGCCGAAAAAGTATTGAGCGTGGTCAAGTTCAAGGATCCCCTTCTGGACATCGCCCAGAAGCTCGAAGAAAAGGCAAGGAGCGATCCGTACTTCATAGACAGGCACCTCTATCCCAACGTCGACTTTTACAGCGGAATAATCCTCAAGGCGATAGGAATGCCGCTCGACATGTTTACGGTCATGTTTGCGATAGGCAGAATGCCGGGGTGGATAGCGCATTGGAGGGAGGTCGCCTCCACTCCGAAAGGGCGTATTGTGCGTCCGCGGCAAGTGTACGTCGGCAAGCCCGTTTGCGAATACGTCAAGATGCGCAACCGCGCCGGCGAAGCTTCGTCGGACTACGAGCAGGACGAGCATAAATCCTTCGGGGACGGCGCCAGCGAAAACGCCTCCGCAAAAGCGTAAACGCTCCAAAACTCGCTTGGGCAAACTTCGCTTGTCGGGCAAAACGCGGACTCTGCGAGAAGCCGACCATTTCGGAAAATTCTTTGGGCCGCAAATTCATTCGGCCGCGTCCAGCGTTTGCGGGCGCGGTTTTTTTGTCGGGCAAGCGGATAACTGGAAGAAGAAACCGCCCCCTAAAATGCGGGAGTAAGACGCCCGCCCGGCAACCCTCGAATTTTTCCGATTGCGCCATGCGCGGCGCAATCCGCATTCCGCAATTATCCAGCCGCATAGTGCGCGCAAATGTTAAAGTGCGACAATATGCCGCGCGATTCATATTTAACGATGGGAGTTGCGCGCAAAGGATTTTCGGAATAAGCGCAAATTTTCAAAACCGCGAGAAACGCGCAAAATTTTTTTGTCCCGCGCAATGGTTTGCTCGCAACTTTCCAAGCGGAAGTCGCAAAAGAGCCGCGGTTTGCCGCGGCAAAAATTCTTCGACCCCGCAAGTTGCGCGCGGGGATTTTCTCCGCATAAGCGCGCATGCAAAATCAAAACGGGCGGAACAAAAAAATACGCCGACAACGCGGAAGGCGCACGCGCGAAACTGAAGAAGCAATAGATAATATAATAGGCGGACAAAAGAGTCGACGGCGCGCGGACGGGACACGAAAAGCCGATAAAAACGCCTCCTATTTCGCGCCCCGCCCCACCCGCACTCTGCCCTATCCGATTTTAAGCCATTTGCCGACGATTCAATCGGCGCGGCATTTTCATGAGTATTGCGCGCTGTTTCCGCCTTTTGCCCTTCGCCGAAAACGAATTTTTTTTCGCGCGCAAATTTCCGAAAGAAACGCGCAAAACAGTCCGCATGCGGCGCGGAAACGGCAGGATTTAGGGGGAAAGTTTGCCTTCGGATTTTCATGTTTCCGCCAGGCGTCAAATTCGGCCGCCGAACCCGGCGTGCCGCAGCAATGCCGCGCCCGAAAAAAATTTGCGGCGCGCAAAGATTTTTTTGATTGCGACAGCGCGCGCAAACCGGACAATGCGCGCATGCAACATACCGCAATTTTGGCCGCATTGATTGTTTCCTACGCAAGCTGCGCAAATCTTTTCGCCCACCTCTCGTACGTTCAAACGCTCGACGTGCAATTCGCCGACGCAAAAACGGCAAGCCGGGCGCAGGCTCGCATAGAGAGATTCCCCGAAGGCAAAAAAATCGCCTACACGACGCGCTGGGACGACTCAAACCCGCGCCAGCTGCCGCTTTCAAAAATGCTCAATGCGCGCGGAATGAAAGCCACCTGCTACCCCAACGCCGTCAATCCCGAATACGCCAAGATACTTAGGCAAATGCTCGACAACGGAAACGCCGTAGGCTCCCACACGCGCACCCACCCGCTTCTCGGAACGCTGGCGCCTTCGGAAATATTCATGGAAAACGCCATGCAGAAAATCGAGCTTGAGAGCCTGCTGGACGCAAACGTGGCAGCCTCTGCGCTGCCGTTCCACAATTATGCGACGGCGGTCGATCCGAGGGTCGCCCGCATAACGGGCATGTCGATTTTAAACGCCGGGTATCTCTCGGCACCGGACCTCGTTGAAAACCGCAAAAAATACTCTCTGCCGGAAGGCGCGGACATATTCTCGACGTCGCTTTTCGACGCCAACGACTCCGACCCCGACGAAAAGCGATACGCCTCCGGCCTCAAGCGCGCGATTGAAAAGGCCGAGCGGCGCGGCGACAACCATATAACTCTCGGAGTCCACTCGACGCAGCGCGAGGGCGGAATAGAAAAGCTCGGCGAAATCATAGACAAATACGACTCCGCGGAATTTTGGCACTGCACCGAAAACGAATACGCCGCATACCGCACACAGTTCGAAAGCGCGAAAATCGAGAAGACCGGAACGAAGGGGAATGTCGCCTCTTTCAGAGTCTCGCGCCCCGCGGCGACGAAACTGGCTTCCGACATACCGCTGTCGCTCTCGTTCAACTCCCCGGTAAAATCGGCAAGGCTCGACGGCAATCCGCTGCCCGTCAAAGGCGAGGCCGCCCTATCCGTTCCGCACCCGCCGCAGCGCCTCACCCCGAAGAAAATCGACCACGTCAAAATACCGTTCGGAAGCGCGGAATTTATCCAATCGAAAAAATTTCCGCAACTGCGATTTTGCATGAGTTTAGACAAGGCGAACGAAAGGCTCGACATAGCCATGTCCTGCGCGGGCGCGAAGGTCGAAAACTTGCAGGCGACATACATTTTGGCGCCGTGCTTCGAGCGCGCGCCGGACGCATTTTCAAAAACTCCCAACGCAGACTTCAGAACGTCGCTCAAACTGAAAAAAAACGAACTTGCCGAATTTTTCGGCGAGGGGGAAATGCTCTACGCAGTCCAGCTGGATTTTCTCCTGTCGGGACAACCGTCGAGGGTGTATTTGACGACCGTCGACAGTCTGCCGATACAAATGAAAAACTGCCCGCGGGACTTGGGCGCGGCAATAGGCTCCCTGCCCGCGAAAGAAGCGGACGAAAACGAAATAAGGCGGCTGTCGAAACCCGGAACGCCGCTGACGGACATGCTCGGAAAGAGTTGGGAATTTACGCGCAGCAAAAGACACGCCCCCTACGCGCTCCTGCTGTCCGGGAAAAAAGTCAAAACGAGCTGGAAGGCGGACGCGCTCGTCTTGGCCGTCGTCGATTTCATCGCCCCGAACGCGGGAGAATACGAGCTTATTACGGACAATATTTACGCGCGCGCATACCTCATAAACGGGGAGGAAGCAAAACTGAAATCCGGCCCGAACAAGATTCGTTTAAATAAGGGCGAAAACAGGATTCTTGCAAAGATGATGCGCGGAGTGTTCACGCTGTCGGTGCGCGATTCCAACGGCGCGGAGCTCGAATACCGCGCGCCGAAGATTCAGGGGCGATAGAGGATTCCCGCCTGCTCCGCGCCGCGGCGTTTTGCGCGGCGGACTGACAAACGAAATTTGCAAAGCGCGCGGACCTGCGGATAGCGAATGAATCAATATTGCGAAATCCGTTTTCTTCGCAAAAAGCAAAGCGTCGAAAAAACAAAACGGCAAAGGCGAAAGCGCAAACGGGCGATGCGCGATCCGGATTTGCCCGCGCAAAATGCGGCCGAAACTTTTGCTCGTTTCGGAGGGCGCATGCGGCGCCGTCTTAGATTGCGCCTGCGGCAAACGGCCTTCCGCCACGCCGCATGCCGCAAAGAGAAATCTCGCACAATCTCCCTTCGCACAATCTGCCTTTATACAATCTCCCCGTCACACAACTCTCTCCGGCATTTAAAAGCCGCGCGGTGTTCCCAAAGGCAATGCGCAACCCTTTTTAGGCATTATGCCGAAACGTTTTGGCAATGCGGCAATACGGCGGATTTTTCAAAGAAAAGATAGCGCGGCGTCCATTCAATCTCCGCCGTCCGCCATTTAAAAGGAAGCGTTTGCCGCCCCCCCGCGCTCCCCGGCTCCGCGCGCAAAACCATTTTTGAAAATATCGCCCTCCGCCGTTTCGATTTTACAGACGTCCGCGCGGCATTCCCGACCTCCGCCGCGCTCCGCATCGGGAGAGGAAGGGAAGTTTTTATTCGACAATTCTGAAACAATGTGATTTTAAAACCCGATTATTTTGAATGCAAAAAACGCACTGGAGAATCGCACTATGACAGACATGGCAACAATCGAGGGACTCTGCAAAAGAAGGGGTTTCATATACCGCTCCTCCGAAATATACGGCGGCTTCAACGGATTCTTCGACTACGGCCCGCTGGGCGTGGAGCTAAAGAACAACATAAAGCAGGCCTGGTGGAAAGACTTTGTCCACGGGCGCGACGACATGGTGGGCTTGGACGCCTCAATAATAATGCACCCCGACGTATGGCGGGCCTCCGGCCACGTGGAGGGATTTTCGGACCCGATGGTGGACTGCAAGGAATCGAAGCTCAGGTTTCGCGCGGATCAGATATTTTTTGCCGAAGTGAAGGTGGGCGGGGAGACAATCGGATACGTCAGCGTATTGGAGGACGAGCAAATGCAAGCCGAGGCCGAAAAAAAGGCAGGCGAGCTGAAGCGCAAGCTCTCCAAACAGGGCGAGATGGAACCCGTAGTTTTGAAAAACTACATGGACGCAAAACCCGAAGAATACGCGCTGATACCGTCGCCTGCCACCGGAAACGCCGGTACCCTCACCCCGCCGCGCGATTTCAATTTGATGTTCCAGACATACGTCGGCGCCCTGCGCGACGAAACGGCAATCGCCTATCTGCGCCCCGAAACGGCGCAGGGAATATTCGCCGACTTCAAAAACATAGTGGACACTTCGCGCGTAAAAATCCCGTTCGGAATCGCCCAAATAGGAAAGGCCTTCCGCAACGAGATAACTCCGCGCAACTTCATATTCCGCAGCCGCGAATTTGAACAGATGGAAATCGAATATTTCATCTCTCCCCACGACGATTGGCGAAAACTCCACCGCGAATGGATCGACGCGTTCAAGAAATGGTTTGTATCCATAGGCATACCCGCCGAAAGGCTCGGCGAGGACGTCCACCCGCAGGAGAAATTGGCCCACTACGCAAAGGCGTGCACGGACATAACGTTCCATTTCCCCCACGGCCTTCAGGAATTGCAGGGCATAGCCGTCCGGGGCGATTTCGACCTCACCCAGCATCAAAACGCGTCCGGAAAAACGCTCGAATACTTCGACGAGGCGCGCAAGGAAAAGTACCTTCCGCACGTCATCGAGCCTTCGCTCGGCGTGGACAGAACGTTCCTGGCGATAATGGCGGCGGCATACTGCGAGGACGAAGTTCCCAACGACAAGGGACAGGCCGAAAAGCGCGTCGTATTGAAATTCAGTCCGAGGGTCGCCCCGTACAAGGCCGCCGTGTTCCCGCTGGTAAAAAACAAGCCCGAACTTATGGAGCGCGCCGCGGCCATTTTCGCAAAGCTGCGCCGCCGCTGGAACGTGTTTTTCGACGCCTCCGGCGCAATAGGGCGCCGCTACCGCAGACAGGACGAGATAGGAACGCCCTTCGCAATCACCGTCGACTTTCAGACAATCGAAGGCGACGGAACCGTCACGCTGCGCGACCGCGACACGACAAAACAGGTGCGCATGTCCGAATCCGAACTGATGGCCCACTTGTCGGAAGCCATAGACGGCTGAGGCTTAAAAAATCTCCTTCCGAACTGCGCGACTGTGCGGCGCGGACGCGGGCGCGGGCGCGCCGACTTTTCGTTGCGCCGTACCGTGCCGCATGGCCCGCGCTAACTGTTTGCCGCAATTCAGGTTGAACGGTTGCCCTACCGCCCGGTCGTGCGAAACCTTGACGCGCTTCCAATTCCGGCGTGCCCGCGGAAAGGGCTCCGCTGTCCGCCACATCGTCCGCACATCGCACGCCACATCTTTCCTGCGAAAAAGCCGTTTCCCGCCGAGGGGGGAAAACATCTGCGGCTTTGCACACAAAAGCGCGCCGGCATCGCGGCGGCCTAAAAAGCAACAAAGCGTATTTTTCGTCACATGCGGTTCCGAATTAAACAAATCCTTTCCCATTCAGAACTCGAATGCTTCCGCAATCGCAAGCATTTTGTCGGAAGGAAAAGACCTCTGGGGGCAACCGCCGCAAACGGCATTTTTCCCAGTTTCACTTATCCTCCAATATCTTTCTGGCAACGGGCAGAACCGCCTCGTACATGGCATGGAATCCGAGATCGGTCGGGTGGCAGAAATCGACGGTGCATTCCGCGATTCCCCCGTAAGGCTCAAAAATCTTCGAACAGTCTATAAAGTACACGTTTTTATCTCCGGCCTTCACGGCATTTTCGTAAGTCCTGCGGATTGCGGCAACCCTGTCGGCGGAGGGCATCGAGCAGCGCGTCATCATTATTACCGGGGTGTCGGGCCGCTTTTTTCTGAAAATTTTGAAAAATCTCTCATGAGTATTTTCAAGGTGCCGGGCATTGGGCGCGTTATAGTCGTAGTCGTATACGAAAATCGACATGTCGATGTCGCCGATTTTTTCGGCGAGTATGTCCTCGCCCTTCGCGTTGCCGGAAAATCCGAGGTTGATTTCCTCGGCGTCGAGCTCGCGGCAGAGCTTGCCCGTATAGACTGTCGCCGGGCGCGAGGCGCACCCGCCCTGCGTTATCGACGATCCGTAAAATACTATCGGCTTCGCAACCTTGTGGGGCGCCGGCGGCTTTATTTCCGCCCCCTGAAGCACGCCGATTGCGACGCTTTTCACTCCGCAGTATCTGGGCAGAAACAGCGCAAACTCCCTCATCTTGGAGTCGGAGAAATTCGCCCCAAGCTCCTCGTAAGGAACCTTGCCCATCTCGGAAACGTTGCGTTGGTGGAAATTTTTTACGAAGGAGTAGCGGCCGTTTTCGTCGCGCAAATAAAGGTCGAATCCGCTCGAACCCGAACGCGCCATGTGGCCCATTATGCCATTGCCGTTTGTGACATACCTGACCGCGATTGACTTTGAATCTGTCGCAAACCTTATCGCCGCACCGGAAGCGTGGCCGCAGAGCCCGACGACGCCCCGACTCGCGTTCTCCGCCGTCACTCCGTCTGGGAGGCGCGAGTATCCTCCCCCCTCCTTGCGCCACGGCAAACCTTCAACCTTGAAAGGCGCATCTTTGGCGTCGTAAAAGCGGAGTTCTACATTGCCGATTTTGCGCGATTCGAAATTCCTGTCTATCTTTGAAATATCCTGCGCGGCGCATTCCGCGCACGCGGCAAACAACAGGGCGAACAAAACGAGATTTCTCATACGATCAATTAAAGATCCCCCCACCAGCGTTTCAACTCAAAATGGGAAAATGCGAACAGCGTAAATAAAAAAGGGCCCGTGGAAGGCCGCTATCGCGCGTTTTTCGGACATGGGCTTTTACGGCCGTATCCCGCAGAAATGTACTACCTGCTGCGATTCCGAACAACGCGGCCAATATGGCCGGTTCCTACGCCGCATAGGTCAGGCTAGCGGATTTTCCGAATCCGTCCGTTAGAAAAATTCTCCACGCAAACCCCGCACAAAATTTTTCAAAAAAAATGCGCCGCAAAATTTCAAATATTTCCGAAAGCTTCCCTCCCCCCTCATACGCCGGCCGCCCATCATTTCAAGCGTCGCCCCCGCGTTCCAACTTAGTCGGCATTTCCAACTTGATTGGCCGCAGTTTATGATGAAACATAAAAAAAAGAGGCGGTTCTCCCGCCTCCTCAAACTGCCCGTTTTTGCGAGAAACAAGCGAAATTTCAGAACAGGTCCACTCCAAAAATATTCAACTTCTTCGGAGTGAGCTTCAGGGCGAAACCGCCGCCGGGCTGCATGTCTATCTCCACAGTGTCGGAGCTTTCGACGTCGCGGACTTCGTGGGCGTAGTCTGTCGGAGTTTTTTCGGAATTGACGCTGTCGCGCACGATTTCCATTTTGAAGGAGGAGTCTTCGGGAAGAAAATCCGACAGGCGGATTTTGACCTTGCGCGCCGAAGAATCCGTCAGGCCGCCGACAAACCAATTACTCCCGGAACGGCGCGCAATGACTGCGCGCTCGCCGATCTTTGCGTCGAGAACCTTCGTATCGTCCCACTTCGTGGGAATCGACGTTATAAATGACAGGAGTTCCGGATACCTAAGATAGGAAGTCGGGGAATCGCACATCATCTGAAGCGGAGCGTGGTAGAGGACGAACATTGCAACCTCGCTGGAACGCGTCCCGATCGTCTTGGGGCGCGCCCAATTTACGCGGTACTCCTTGGCGGGAACGTTCCTCAACGAGCCGGGAGTGTAGTCCATCGGACCGAGCAACATTCTGGTGAATATCAAATCCACCTTGTGCGACGGAGTCGGCGGCGTATCGGAGAACTTGCTGTATTCGTTTCCGCGCACGGCCTCGAAATTTACGCAGTTCGGATAAGTGCGCTGTATGCCCGACGGCTTGGCGCAGCCGTGGAAATCTATCAGGAGATTGCGCTCGGCCGCAAGCTTGAGCATCTTTTCGTAAAATTCCGAAACGGTCTGGTCGTCCCGCTCGATGAAGTCTATTTTGAGTCCGTCGGCCCCCCATTTTTTCACGAGGTCGAAACCGCGTTCGGGATACTTGTCGGTCGAGCGGGCAAGTATCCACAGGATAACCTTTACGCCCTTCTCCTTCGCGTAGGCTATCTGCTTTTCCAAATCAATGAACGTCTTTCCGCTGACATAACGCTCGTCGATATCCTTGCCCATTGCGTCGACGTCCCTGCCGATAAGCCAGCCGGCATCGTAAACGACGTACGGAATTTCGTGTTCGGCGGCGTAGTCGGTGTAATATTTGTAATTCTCTTCGGTCACGCCGGCGCGGAAGTCGACGCCCTCCAAAGCCCAGTCGTTCCACCATTCCCAAACGCACAATCCCGGCTGAATCCACGAAGTGTCCGCTATGCGCGACGGACTCGCAAGCTTGTAGACGACGTCGTTGTCGGCCAAGTCGGCGTCGCTCCTTGCGGGAATGAACGCGCGCCACGGGAAGTCTCGCGCAGCCTGCGTCTTGGCGATGAAATCCTCGCGCTCCTTCACGGCAATCGTGGGCTTCGACTTGTCGAACGACTTGGGATACGGCGCAAATACGGCCTTCAATCCCCCGGACTTCTGCGCCCCCGAATCTCCGGATTTCGCGAGGCGTATTGCCGGATATGAGAGAACGTCGGACTCCACAAAAGCCACTTTCATGCCGTCAAAGTCAAATATCACCGGCATTGAAAGCGTATTCGAGGCTATGTCGCCGACTTTCATTCTTTCGTAAAAATCCTCAAACGAAGTGCGCCAATCCGAGTGCTTGGAAGCTATGAGATTCACCGAGGGCTTCACGGGAAGCTCAAGCTTCTCGGAAAAAACCTTCATCTGGCCGCCGCCCAATGCCGTGGAAATTCTGTACGCCACCGCGTCGTCATAGGCCCGGAATGTCACTTTGAACTTTTTGAAATCCACTACGAGCTGGTTGTATTCGTCCTTGATGCGGCTGCGTATTCCCCACGGCGGATTTATCTCCCCCCTGTGGGAGGTCAGCGACGTGTACGAAGCTTTGGCATTCCTGCCTATCTCCCCCCTGTCGGTCGACATTCCAATCTCGCAATTTTTGAAAATTTCCCGCCCGTCCATAAAGACGGAAAATCTGACTTGTTCGCCGTCTTCGACAAGAACGCGCAACTTGCCGTCCGGAGACTTCAATTCAAACGTTTCAGCCTGCGCTGCGCACGCAAAAAATACGGGCATCAAGCCCGCCAATATCGTCGATAGTAATTTCCTTACGCTCATAAAAAAATAGTATTAAACGCCAAAATTTTGTGTCAACGATTTTTGACGCAACGCGCATGGCAAACAGGCAAAAGCCGGCGGAATTTTCCCAAATATTCCGCGCGGCGATTCCCCAAAATGGGCGCGATGCGGCGCAAAAATCCCACACGGTTTCGTCCGAAAATTCCGATTGTCCGACAGCGCCATTATCGCCCCGTCGGGCAGGCAACTCTCCGAATCTACCAATTCTTAATTGCGGCGTCATTTTTCGAAAATCCCACCCGCGGCGCAACGCCCTTTTTTCGACGCGTCTTGTGCCCCGCGCAGACTTTTGCCGCCGGCGAAGATTTTTACGTTTGTCCCCCATTGAATTTGCGGCATCGCCGACAGTTCCCGGCCCGGCATCGCGCGGCTATCGCAAAAAACAATCTATCTACCCGCAAACGGAACGGGATTTCGCCGGAATTTTGCCGACACTCGGGAGGGGATTTGCAAAACAAATGCGCTCCCGCATGCGGACTTAAAAATCGCTCCGCCTACGGCAAATTTTTTATCAAGCGCGTTTCGCTCAAAATCCTCCCCTCCCGCAAAAAAAATTCCGCGTTCGTTTCAAACGCAGAACTTGCAAAATTTGTATTCAACAAACGCCTTAGCTTTTCTTGCCCTTCGCGGAGCTCTTCGGCGCCTCTTTGGGCTTTTCGTTCTCCGCCTCCACCGCCTTCGCGGCGTCGCCGACTGCTCCCAACCCGACAAGCGTGCGGCTCTTGCCGTTCTGCCTGCTGGTGAATGTCCTTATCAGCTGGACCTTCTTCGGATCGGGCTTCTCATTCGCGCCGACAAACATGATTATGTTGACCGTCGGCCACTTCATTTTCTTGTCAAAGTACACTTCCTTCGCCAAAGGCTTCGCATAGAAATCGAACAGCCCCTTATAGCCGTAAGACTTAAATTTCGGAACGGGCTCCTTGACCTTTATCGCCGGAGGACGCTCCGCGGGGGCAACGTAAAACTTCTGCTGGTGCATGGCCTGTTCAGGAGTGCCGACATACAAGCTCTGACCCTTCTTTGCGCGGGTCTCGTTCTCGCGCTTTATCCAGTCGCGCGCCTTTTTAATGCCGACCGCCCTGGCCTCCGCCTCCTTGAGTTCGTATTCGCTCTGTTTGTCGTCAGTCCAGCCGGCCGCCTTTAACTGGCGCGCCCGCTCTTTTTCATAACGCTCCTGCTCGCGCTGAAATCTGGTAGTCTCAGCGTCGGTCCAAGCCATTTTCAACTGTTCGGGATCGATCCAGTTTGTGACCAGAAAGTAAATCGTGTCCGCGCCCTGCTCAAGAGCCGCCTGATACACCCGGTAAATTGTGGAGACCCCCGCGTTAAAATATTTGGACGACGGCGGTATCGGCAAAAACGGATACTTCAGATTGTACTGCGGACCGCGCGGACCAATGGACTTCAAACTCACGTTCAACGGAGCTATCCACTTGTAGGCGGCCTCCTTGTTGGCGTCAGTCGCAGCGACAAGCGTCGGCTCAAAAAACGATATGCGCGCCCCCGTGTGCGTGGAGAAACTCATGAGGTTGAACAGTATCGTCGGCGGGAGCTGCTTTACCACGTTCGTGATATCCTCCCTGATCGCCTCGTATGTCTGCAATCCGCCGCGCTCGTCTGTCATGAGGTACGGACCGGTATCCACGCAAATGAGAACCTTCTCCGTCTTCGATTTTACGTTCATGACGTTGACGGTCGTAAGCGTTATGTCGAACGTCTTTGTGAGGTTCTGGGTAGTAATGGTGGAAATTCCGACGCCCGCCCCCATTCCGCCGGGAAGCTGTATGTTCACCGTGGGGGTGTTTATCTGGGTAGGATTGGCCACGCTTATGCGCTTGTTGATGCGCGTGGATTTCCTCTGCGTGCGCTCAACCTGAACCTGATGCTCCCTCTTAGGCGGCTCGATGACTTCCGCAGGCGGCGGAGCCTGCATCGCGTTGTCCGGAGGAAGTATAGTCCGCGTCACAACCATGCCCCCCAACGCCAATAGCAGCGCGATCTGAAGGACGGCCACGACCACGAACACCTGATACAACAGGCCTCTCTTTTGCTTCTTGGGCTTAAAACGGTGAAATTTCATCTCTCGTCTTCCTTTTATAAATGTTGGAATCAGTCCTGTGCGGCGCCGCTCTTTTCCTCCTCAATCTTGACGACCTCCTTCAGCGCGGCAGGAGCAATCGGATCGCCGGGATAAAGCAGCGATATCTGCTTAAATATCTCGTTTGAAGCCGTCAGATTCTTCTCGTGCTTATAGGCCTTGCCGATATTGTAAAGCAATTCCGGCAGGCACGGATCGGAGGGCTGGGCGAAAACTATGCCCTCTGCGAACAAGTCGAGCGCCTCGGCATACTTGTTCTCCTTGACCGCGCGCAAGCCGTCGACCATCTTATACAGCGGAAATTCCCTGTCGGAGGGTTTGAATGAGTCCTTCATCGTGCCCAGAGACAATTTTGCCGAAGTGAGGCTCCCGCGCGAAATTTCGCAGTATATCGCCCAAAGCGTACAGGCGGTCTTGAGCGGATTGGACTGCGAATTGCCAAGCTGCGCATAGAAGCGCTGAATGTCGTCGTTTATTGTCGTCTTGCGAATCGCCGCGGCAAAATCCAAAACGGAGGGATAAATCTCGGCGTACTCCTCCGTCAGCGGAATCCTGTTGAGGACCTCGACCGCCCCCTTGACGTCGCCCGCCGCAACCATCGCCTTGCCGATTTCCATCGCGTTGACTTGGGCCGGAACATTCGCACGCCCCAAAGGCATGGCCTTGACCAACGCCGTGGCCTCCTTTATCATGCCCTGCTTTAAAAGCAGCGAAACAAAGCGGTCCAACGTCTCGTTGAGCTGGTAAAAACTGGACTCAGGCAAAACGAGAAGCCCCAACGCCGGATAGACGTATCCGCGCATTCCCGCCAAAGCCAGCTCCGCTTCGCCGCGGTTCAACGCGTGGAACGAACGGCCCAAATCGTCCAACTTCCCGTAGGCAAACCTAAACGACGTCGTGTCCGACGGAATCGCAAGTTCGCCCCCGGCATCGGAATCCGTAAAAATCAACTCTTTGGGCTTGGCCTCCTTAAACGTCACGTTCGTCGTCTTGCCCGCGACGGAATCCCGCATTGTCAGCGGAATTTTCTTTCCCGCGAAATCCGCCACATGCGAACGGTCGCCCTCCGGCGCCGCGCTTGCGGCCAATGCGGACAACGCCAATGCCAAAACTGCAGATGTCTTGAAAAATTCCATAAGAAAAACCTTCCCGTTTGCCTATAATGTGTTCCTGAAAGTCCTCACCGCGCCGTATTCGGGCGAACGCTTGTTGCGCGCGTTCTCAAGAAATTCGTCGCAGATTTTCTTCGCCCTCTCAACGTCGGTTTTGGCAATCAGGCGGGTCGCCGCAAGAACGGCCTTCCCGCTCCACTCGAAACAGTTGGCATAACCGAGAAAACAGCGGTCGTACCACATCAGGGCGTCGTCAACCCTGTTGTCCCTCTCGGACAAAAGGCCGAGATTGTAGAGGGCCTCGGCAAAGGGCTCGCCGCGATACGCCGGATATTTTAGAATCTTCTCGTACTTCTGGTACGCCTTTTTCGTATCGCCGAGTTTTACGTACAGGGCGGCCTGATTTAACGCAGCCTCCGCCGCGCGCTCGTTCAGGGGATATTCTTCCTCAATCTTGGAATATATATCTATCGCCTTGCCTATGCCCTCGCCCCCCTGGCGGGATTCCAAATCGGCGTTCGCAAAAAGCACGTCGAGCTCGTAGGCGACCTCCTCGCGAGAGGCGGCCTCCGCAAAGGCCTTGCGCGCCTCGTCCGCGCCGTACTTCTCGTTCTGGGTTCCTATCCAAACCAAAGTGCGCACGGAGGATTTCTTGAGGTCGTCGGCCGTAAAGACCTTGTCAACCTTCACGGGCATTCCGTAGGAGTGCATGCCCATTTTCGCGCGGTACTCCAGCGTCTGGCGGCCGCCGGCAACGGCCTTTTGCAAAATGTCCTGCAAAGCCGCTTCCGCCCCGCCCTTCGGGAAGGAGTCCAGCTCCTTCTTGGACGTATCGTACATATCCTTTATGGGCTTTACGCTCCTTGCCAAAGCCTCCCTAAACGACCCGTCGTTCTTGAGCTTTAAATATATGCGGCGGTCTATCTTCGGATTGGCCTGAAAATACTGGTAGCGCTTGCCCGGATTCTCAACCATCAGCTTCCTAAAGTCGGCGTCTTTTATCATCTTGTCGAGGAACTCGACGGTGGCCTTCGTCATTTCAAGGCTGTGGTCGTACATTCTCTTGTAGTCGAGTATGATTTTGTCCACGCCGTCGTCCTTTGCGTTGTCGCCGCACTTGAGTATGGTGTCGTAATATATTTTCAGAGCCTCCACGGGGCGCCCCATCATTTCGAGGGCGGCGGCCTTGTTGAAAGAAATGTTGGAAACGTCGCCGTCCGGGTACTTTTCCAGATACCTGTCCATCAGCTCGCGTTCGCGCTCGTACATCTCGAAGGAATGCAGCAGCTTCGCGGACTGCGAATATGCGTTGTCGATAAACGCCATATTCTTCGTGCGCTCCTCCACGGCGTTATAATGCTTCATGGCGATGTCGACCTCGCCGACGCCCGCATATATGTCGCCCAAGAAGAACTCAACCTCGCCGGCCAGCTGATTTTCGCCGTACCGATGAATAAAGCCCTCAAACGTGTCGCGCGCCTTCGTGAACTGCGCGCTGCCATATTCGGCCACGCCCTTGCGGTAGGTGGCGTCCTCGGCATAGGAACCCATCGGATAGTTCTCTACCAAGAGGCCGAACCACTTTGCCGCGTCCTCATACTTGCCGTCGACCATGTACGCCATGCCTATCCAATACATGCACCCTTCGCGCATGGGAGAGGCCTCAAACTCCTTGTCGTACTTCGTAAACGTCTTTATCAGTTCGTCGTACTTTTTGAGGTCCATCCACGTGCGCCCCATGAGGAACACCATCTCGACGGAATGCTGCTCGTCCGGATTGCTTACGACGTATTCGTTGGCCTTTTGAAAGAAGGTGTCGTAATCCTTTTTGTTCAGGTAATACTGGGCCAAGTAGAACTCAAACTCCTTCTTGTAGCGGCCGTTGGGGAACTTTTCCAAATACTCCTTGCCGATTTCAAACAGGTCGTCGTTCTTCCTGATTTTGAACGCGCCGGCAAATGCGGCAAAATAAAAGTCCTCAATGGCGTCGTGGTTGGGAAAGTCGCGATAGAGCTGGCGATAAGACCAATAGGATTCGTAGTCGCGCTTCGTCATGGAATAATTGCGCGCCGAACGCGCCCTCAAATCGACCTTATAGGGCTTCAAATCCTTCAGATACGCCTTCTGGGCGGCCAATACCTGAAGCATGGCCTCCATTTCGGGAATATTCGGATTGTCGGGATTTTTCTTTATTTGGTCGAGATAGCGCTTCGTCTTTGACTCAAAGCCCTCTATGTTCTTCAAGAGCTCGTCCCGCTCAAGCACGAGGCTCAGAAAGAGCGCCGCGTCGGAAAACTTGCCGAGCTTCACCAATTCGTCGCTGGCCATGAGCATCGAATAATTTAAGCCGATGTCGGAGCGCGCCGGAACGTCGTAAGACAGGTACTTCAGATACGGCATTGCCGCATCGTACTTCTTTGCCTCAAGAGCCCCCTGTATGAGGGCCGAAGCCGCAAAGACCTGGTCTTGCGAGCCGTCTTTGGATTTTTCCATCAACAGCTTAAACCAATTTTGGCCGTCGGCAAACTTGCGCGCGTTGTAAAAGGAAGTCGCGGTCTGTTTTATAATCGAAAGCTGTTCGGACAGAGAAAGTTTGTTCACATGCGGCGGCCTCAGCAAAACCGCGCGGGCTTCGGCGGCCTTCACAAACTCCTTCATTCCGTTGTAGCAGTCCGCCTTGGCCTTTATGGAGTCTATGGCCAGAGACGCTTCGGGAAATGACAACACCTTGTCAAAGTTGGCAATGGCCTGCTCCAAGAGCTTGGGATTCTCCTTCGCCTGGGACTCCTGCATGTATCCGTAGGCCATGAAAAAGTACAAGTCGGGCAGCTGCGCCTTGAGTTTCTTGTCATCGCTGTCGTTTATGCGTATAATAAGCTGTTCAAGATACGGGCGCGCGCCGACATAATCCTTCTTTTCTATCAGATCGGTAGCCGCGTTTTTCAGCTCCGTCGTTCCCATCTCCTTGGCGTTCTGGGAAAATGCGCAGTTCAACGGCAGCATTAGAGCAAGCGCCAGCAGTGCGTATTTGAATATATTTAAGTTAGGCATGAGTTAACTCGTAAGGAATTGAATGGGTAAAAATCCGCACATGCGCCCGCAGGTTCCGCAGGGGGAAACGCGAATCCGCGAAACGCGCGTTGTGGAATATTTGTTTAATTGAATATACAACCTTTTATTTTTCCAGCTTTTTTTTCAAAATTCCTATTTGGCGAACGCAAAAAAAATATTGAAGAAAAAGAACGATTGTGTAGGTTCGGGAAATTTTAATCGATCAGGACGCGCCGAGCCGAACAGACGTCCCGACTTTGTAATCGTAAAATCATATGAAATCCAAAACAAAAAAACCGACGCACTCAAAACCCGAAAAGACTATGAAAGGGGCCGACGTCCTGGTGAAATGTCTTGAAAACGCGGGGGTTGACACCGTTTTTGCGTATCCCGGCGGGCAGTCGATAGATCTGCACAACGCCTTTACCCGCACGAATAAAATCCGCGTCATTCTTCCCCGCCACGAACAGGGTTGCGGATTCATGGCGCAGGGCTACGCGCGCTCCACGGGCAAAGTCGGCGTATGCATGGCGACTAGCGGACCGGGGGCGATGAACCTTTTGACGACAATCGCCGACGCATACATGGACAGCGTCCCCATGGTTGCCATCACCGGACAGGTATTCCAAAGACTCATAGGAAAGAGCGCGTTTCAGGAGACCGACGTGTTCGGCATGACGCTCCCGATTGTCAAGCACAGCTACCTGGTGCTGCGCGCGGAAGATCTGCCGCAAATCGTCAAGGAGGCCTTTCTCATAGCCAAGTCCGGGCGTCCCGGTCCGGTCGTGATAGACATTCCGAAAGACGTGCAGCAAAAGTTCTTCGCGCCCGATTTCGACGCAAAACCCGACCTGCCCGGACTGCCGCCGGCCCCGAAGGCGTCGGACGAACAGCTCATGGAAGTTCTCGACATGCTCGGCAAGTCGGAGCGGCCCGTCATCTACGCGGGCGGGGGAATCGTCAGCGCGGGAGCCGAAAAGCTGCTCGACGAATTTTCCGAGATGTTCAATATCCCCGTGGCGACGAGCCTGATGGGAATCGGCAGCGTCGATCCGCGCAAGCCGAAAAACCTCTACTGGTTCGGCATGCACGGCACATACGCGGGAAACAAGGCCGTGTATGCCTCCGATTTCGTCCTCGCCCTCGGAACGCGCTTCAGCGACCGCGTCACAGGCGTCGTGAGCAAGTTCGCACCCAAGGCCAAGATAGTCCAAATCGACATCGACGTGGCCGAACAGGACAAGAACGTCGCCGTGGATTTGGGCGTCAATTCCGAAATATCA
>QALA01000070.1 GCA_003343565.1 Verrucomicrobiota bacterium
CCGTATTCTCCGCTCTTCGGAATCGTGGCGAGGGACTGCTCGTTCTGCGCGCTGACATCGAACGCCTTTTTCAACGGCTTTACGGCGGAAATGTTGCGCAATATCGGCGGTTGCGACAGGGAATTTTCCGTGTCGGGCAATGTCCAATGTCCCCTGGCGCTTTAGCGGTTCGGCATTTGGCGGCGGTTGATTCGGCATTCGGGCGTCGGCGGCGCGCGTCCGGAGGCGGACTTTTTTTGAAGTTTCGGCGTCAACGCATTGCGGAGCTTGGCGTTCGGAAGGCGATGCGGAATCTTTAGGCGCCGCAATATTTTTAGGCGCCGGAATCGGTCGGAGACGCGTTGAGCCGGAAGGCTGTATGCGGCGCTTCCCGATTGCAATCGGCGCCGTTTTGATTTTGGCGTTGTAAGCCGCGTCAGAGTTTAAGGAGAGGAGGAATCGGATTTTTTTAAAACGGCGTTGCGCCAACTTCAGGCAGGGATTTGCGAAGCGGCCGGTTGCATGGAATACCGTTGCGGACGCCTCTTTGAAATTGCAATCGGGGAGTGCGGGCAATCGGGGCGTACAGGTATGCGGAGAGGAGGGGAACGAGCATGTGGGGCGTACCAATCGCCGAACTCTTTTTGTCCGCAATCCGTTTGGCTCTCGATTCGCCCGCGCTGGTTTTCGGATTCGAGGGCGGGATTTATTTCGCCCCGGCGCAAATAAATTGTCCGTCTGTGGCAATCTCCGCTCTTTATTGCGCGGGAAAAGGTTTGGAGCGCGCGGGCGATTTTTTTGTTGAACAGGAATCGGGAATGGGCAAGTTTGAAGCGCATTATCGCTATGAAAGAGAAAACTTTTGTAATATTGAAGCCGGATTGCCTTGAAAAACGCCTTATGCCCGAAGTTCTCAGGCGGATTCAAAATGCCGGAATGGAACTTGTGGCGTGCAAAATGGCGAGGCTTGACGAAAAAATCCTCTCCGAACACTATGCGCATATAGTCGGCAAGCCCTATTATCCGCCGCTGGTAGCCTTCATGAGCCGCCGCAGCGTGGTGTTGTGCGTATTCGAGGGTGTTGGAGCCGTTGCAAAAATACGCAAGCTGTTAGGCCCCACCAATTCCGAGGAGGCCCCCGCCGGTACGGTGCGCGGAGACTTCGGGGAAAATACGCGCGAGAATATCGCACACGCTTCGGATTCTTCCGAAAACGCAAAAATAGAAATAGCGCGCTTCTTCCGCCCGGAGGAGATTTTTTAGGCTTTTTCGGATTTTCAATGCAGGACCCTTTTGCAAGGCTCTCCAAAGTGACGCCGGAAATCCGCGAAAAGCTCCTGGCTTACGGGCGCCTTTTGCGCGAGGCAAATCTTCGGGTAAACCTTTTATCGCGTCGGGACACGGACGATTTGGAGTATCGCCATATCGCTTTTTGCGCGGCGGTATCGGAGTTTTTTTCTCCGCGCGACGGAGCCTTGATAGCCGATGTCGGAACCGGCGGCGGCCTTCCGGGAATAGTGTTTGCCATACTTTATCCCACGGTCAAAATCGACCTGTATGACGGCGTGGGGAAAAAGGCGTTTCAGGTTGCGAACATAGTTGACAAATTGCAACTTGGGAATGCGCGCGTCTTTCATGCGCGCATAGAGGAGCGCAGGGTTTTATACGATTACGCAACGGGGCGTTCGGTCTGCAACCTTCCGAAGTTTTTTGATTTTGTGAGGGGACGCCTGCGCGGGGGCAAGGCGGGAAATCTCTCCAACGGAGTAATATACTATAAGGGCGGCGACCTTGAGCCGGAACTTGCCGAAAAGGGAATTTTTCCCGATGCCGTTTTCAATCTGGAAGAATTTTTTGCGGATCCGCGCTTTGCCGGGAAAACGATATCCCACTTCGATATAAAGGCGATTCAAAAAAATTGAGTCAATTAATCTTGACGCGGTATATGCAACCTGAAAGTAATTGGGCATGTTAGCAAGACATAGACACCGTGTGATATTGGAAATGCTCAAGACTCAACAGAGTCTCAGGACCATTGAGTTGGCCAAGCATTTTGAGGTGACGGACGAAACTATCAGGCGGGATCTTGAGCATCTTGACGCCGAGGGCAAGCTGTTGCGCACACACGGCGGCGCCGTCCGCATAGAGAGGCGCGCGGAAGATCTGCCCCTCCAGCGCAGGCTTCAGGAAAATCGCGCGGCCAAATTGGAAATTGCAAAGAAGGCTTTGGAGTTCGTCAAACCCGGCCAGACGATATTTTTCGACGCGAGTTCGACCGTCCTCGCGCTTGTCGAGATGCTGCCGGATTTCGATCTGACCGTCATCACAAATTCCTACGATTGCGTCGCCCCCCTGATGTCCAAGCCGTCCGTGCGCCTGATTCTCACCGGCGGGCTGTTCGACAGGGTGAGCCGCAGTTTCGGCGGGGTTGTCGCTTGGACCTCCATGCGCCGCTTTGCCATCGACAGGGCGTTCTTTTCCTGCAACGGAGCCGATCCGGAGCGCGGAGCCAGCGAAGCCGTGGAATTTCACGCCGAATTTAAGGAGAACGCCCTTCCGCTGTGCTCGGAAAAAATATTGCTTTGCGATTCCTCAAAATTCGGAGTGCGCAGCTCGCGCTTCTTTATAGGAATGGAGGAGATTGACAGGTTTATCTGCGATTCCTCCGCCGATTCCGTATTTTTGGAACGCCTCAAGGCGCGCGGATTGGACTGCTTATAGTCTCTTAGCCAAAAGCTGTGGAGAGGGCTTAGACGGATTTATCGGGTTTATCCGCCGATGAGCGCGCATTTTTTACGCCCGCATGCATTTTTCGCGCGGCGGGTTCGCAGAGGGCTTGGAGCGTCCGCGCGGCGCCGTTGCGCACTTTTGACGGCAGGACTTTATCGCGAGATTTTTTCTCTTCCGAGAGGGGGCCCAAGAAAATCGCGCGGCTACGCCAAACTTTCCGGTAGCCTGCCGCGCCCGCTTCCAAGTTTGGCAACGGGTTGCCCCCCTCCCTTTTTTTGCAATTTTCCCGAACGCTTCTTGCAAGACTCCTTTATGAAAATTTCTGAAAATGGATATTCCCCTCCCAAAAAAAATTCGATTTTATCCTTCAAAACTTATGATGCGATACAAGGCGGTTGCGCCAAACTTTTCGGTATGATGGTAAAATCGGGCTGTGGACAGCTTTGGTGAAATTTTTTTGTGCGGCGTTTTTTGTGCGGATTGCGCGGTTGTGCTATCATGCGCTTTTGCCGGCCGGACTTTATTGCGAGATTTTTTCTCTTCCGGGGGGGCCAAATACATCGCGCGGCTGTGCTATTATGCGCTATACCGCTTTTGCCGTTGTGAGGTCGTGGGATTGCGCTGGGGCGGATTGTCGGGGCACATCGGTTTTTTAAACAAATTGGGTTGTGCGGCGATTGTTCGGAACTCGCGCTTTGCGCAAATTGTAAAATGCCGCCAAAAACTGTTGAAAGTTGCGCATTGGCATTGTTTGTTCGGCTCCAATCTGCGCGGATTTCTTGCGTTTAATGCGCGCAGGGTTTTGCGGAATTGTTGACTCATTCCGCGATTTTTTACGCTGAAGCCGAATCCGCTTTGCGGAAGCGAATGTATGTTTATAATTTATTTATTAAAAATATGTTGAGCGTTTTTTAGAAATTTCTAAGGCGCCTATGGAATTTTTCGTTTTAGTCGGCCAATGCCGATTTATCGCGCAGGCAGACACTGTTTGGCGTAGTCGCGCCCGGAAAAATATTTCCGTAAAGTGTACAAAAATGTAATATTTTGAAAAAAGCGGGGCAAATTTCTTGACGCGCAATTCGCACATGCGGAAGATGAAAGGGTTTTTTATTCAACCAATCAATCAAAAGGACAATTAATGAACAAATATGTCGCAAGAGTAATGGAAGACCTCAGGGCGAAGCAACCCTGGGAAAAGGAGTTTCTCCAGGCCGCCGAAGAGGTGCTCTCCTCGCTTTCGGTAGTTCTCGATTCCAATCCGGAATACGAAAAGAGCAAAATTCTCGAAAGAATGGTCGTTCCGGAGCGCGTGATTCTCTTTCAGGTTCCGTGGGCGGACGACAAGGGCGAAGTGCATGTAAATCAGGGTTATCGCGTCCAATTCAACAGCGCGATTGGCCCGTACAAGGGCGGCCTGCGCTTCCACCCCAGCGTCAATTTGAGCATATTGAAGTTCCTCGGATTTGAGCAGGTGTTCAAAAACTCGCTGACAACCCTTCCGATGGGCGGCGGCAAGGGCGGCTCCAATTTCGACCCGAAGGGCAAGAGCGACAACGAAGTGCGCAACTTCTGCAACGCCTTTATGCGCGAGCTCTACCGCCACATCGGCCCGAATACGGACGTTCCGGCTGGAGATATCGGCGTGGGCGGCCGCGAAATCGGTTATCTGTTCGGCCAGTACAAGCGTTGCAGAAATTCCTACGACAGCGTTTTGACCGGCAAGGGTCTCGAATGGGGCGGCAGCCTTATCCGCCCGGAGGCGACCGGATACGGAAACGTCTATTTTGCGCAGGAAATGCTCGCCACAAAGGGCGACAGTTTCGACGGAAAGAGGGTCTTGGTTTCCGGTTCGGGAAATGTGGCCCAATACACGGTCGAAAAATTGATTTCTCTCGGCGCGAAGGTTCTATCGCTGTCCGATTCCAACGGGACGGTCATTGACCCGGACGGCTTTGACGCCGAAAAGCTGAACTTTGTGATGGATCTCAAGAACAACAAGCGCGGCAGAATTTCCGAATACGCCAAGAAGTATTCCTCCGCGAAGTACTACGAAGGCAAGAAGCCGTGGGGCTTGACGAAGGCCGACGCCGCTCTGCCGTCCGCCACGCAGAACGAAATTGACGGAAACGACGCCAAGGCATTGCTGGAAAACGGCTGCATACTTGTTTCCGAAGGCGCAAACATGCCTTCGACTCCCGAAGCCATCGAGGTCTATCAGAACGCGAAGATTCTTTACGCTCCCGGCAAGGCTTCCAACGCCGGCGGCGTGGCGACTTCCGGTTTGGAAATGTCCCAGAATGCCATTCGCCTCAGCTGGACGCGCGAAGAGGTCGACGAGAAACTCCACTCGATTATGCGCAGCATTCACAAGAATGCCCTCGACGCGGCGGCGGAGTTCGGCACGCCCGGCAACTATGTCAACGGCGCCAATATTGCGGGCTTCAAGAAGGTCGCCGCGGCCATGATTGCGCAGGGATTCTAAGAGTCGCATCGCAGGCAGATGTCTTTAGCGAAAACGCCGCATTTTTGCGGCGTTTTTTTTGTCGCCGACGGCGATCGATTGAAAGAAAATGTCCGCGCTGGGATTGGGCGTTTTTGCGGGCAGGAGAGGGTGTGCGATTGCGCCGCCGCCGATTAACCGGAAATCCGGCCTGTTTGAAAATCCCGAATTTTTGAATGAGCGCAATTCCGTCGGCATCTCGTCGGTGCCGGGGTGTCGGGCGTTTTTTTGGGGGAGTGAATCATGGAAATTGAAATTGTTGCGCCTGTAATGTTCGCGATTTGTCTATGTTGAAATACGGATTATGCCTACATTTATATAAGAAAATTTCTTTGTTGGCGACGGCGGGCGGTTAAAAGAAAATGTCCGCGCTGGGGTTGGGCGTTTTTGCGGGCAGGAGAGGGGGGGGGTGCGATTGCGCCGCCGCCGATTAACCGGAAATCCGGCCTATTTGAAAATCCCGAATTTTTGAATGAGCGCAATTCCCTCTGCGCGGGGGACGGGCATTTTTTTGGTGTCGGAATTGTATCGGAAGTCGAAATTGCGCCGGATTATTCTTTCCCGCGCACAGTCGCGTCTTCATTGGTGCGTTTCAGGCTTTGAAGGGATATAAAAGAGTTTGCCGTTTGTCGGGTTCGGAGCGGGGCGTTTCAATCGGCGGGCGTTTCTGCGTCGGAGCAAGGCGAGGGTCTCATTTGAAAATGTAGATTTTTGCGAATATATCCACGTTCGAAACTTTTTTGGAAATTGTCGGGAAAGGGACAGCCGTTCCATTTCGTACTTTCCGTCTTTGCGCTCGCATTTTGCAAGGCCGACGGGTCGTCCGAACAAGTGACTGTTTGTCGCGTTCCGCGCCGTTCAGCCTTGTTTGCGTCCGACCGGGAAGGGCGGGGGCGGGCGGAATTTGAATGCGGTCAAAAGCGGTTAAATGCGCTTGAATGCGGTTCGGAAAGGCCGGGGATATTTTCGGAAACTTTGGCGGCGCGCATTGGCGCGGGAGGCTTTTGCGCGCCTCTTGCGCCTTTTAGCGCGCGGCAAGCTATGCGAATGCCTGCACTTGAAACACCGAAGCCTTGGGCGAGCCGTTCGTGGCAATGCACTTTAACTCTACCGCCTTGACGCGCTCTTTCGGGAAGGCGATTTTCACCAGCTTTTGATAGTTGCCGCGCACTTGCGCGAGGGTCTTTCGAGTTCCGTCGGGCAGTTCCGCCGCGAGGTCGAAGTCCCGCAAGAGCTCTTTTTGCGGCTCCCACATTCCCGGTATTGAGGAGGCGAACTTCGCAATCGACATGGTGATTAACCTATTGCCCGCATCGAGGTTGACAAAAACTTGCGAAATTTCCGCCGGGGAGTCCCATTCAAAGCGCACGGAGGGCTTTTTCGATATGTCCGCCTGCCAGCGGTTGTCGGTTTTTCCGCGAAGGTCGTAAGCGAAGCCGCTCTTGAGGTTCTTGGCGGGGGCTTCCGGAAGCTCGTCGGAGGCCGACACTCGCGCCTTTGCCGCAAGGTCGTCCGGATTTTCGCACTTTATGCCGACTATTACGTTTCCGTTTTTGAGCAGTTCCTGCTGGAGTTCGCCGATCATCTTTTCGTCCGCGCACAGTTTCTTTGGATCCGCGTTTTCGCGCACGCATTTTGCCGCGCAAGTTCCGACGGCCTCCCCGCCCGTCGCGCAGGTGTTTATTATGCGAACGCTCGTCATCGCCAAATGGCTGCAACTTATGTGGCGGCCGGCCATGAAGAGGTTGTCGACGTCCCTGGCGACATAGCTTGCCAGCGGAACGTTGTAAACGGATATTTTTCCGGCATGCACTGCGGGCTTTTTCTTTTTCTCGAAGAATCCCGCGGAGGGCTGATCCTCCATTTTCCAGCCGCACACGGCGATTTGGTCGCGGCGCTTCGCCCAGCCGCCCTCCAGATCAGTTTGGGTCAGCAGGTGTTCGCCGACTATGCGGTATGAGTCGCGCTTGCCGGGCATCATTCCCACGAAAGACATTGCGTAGTTTGCCGATTCGGGATACTTGCCGGAATTTTTGATGTAGTCCCACACGCCGAGGACGATGGAGAGATTTTCATGGCGTATGGCCTCGTTGTCCTTTACGGTGTCAAATAGGCCGCCGTATGAAATGAACCAGTATCCGTAGGCGAATCCGTCGTGCGTGGGGTTGCGCCAGCGCATGTCTTCGTCGGTGACCTTTACGGCCCAGTCGGGCGCCTTAAAGGGCATGGGGCGGTCGTGCTTTACGGCGTTGAAGAGAATCGAGGAGCACAACAGGCCGCCCTCTTCGTACATGTCAGCCAGCGGTTCGCCGAATTTTTTTGAGCTTTCGCGCCCGAACATTACCGAGCAGCCCGACAGCCGCGCGAGAACGGCGTCGCCCGTGGCGTCGACGAAGTACTTTGCGTCGACTTTGAATATTTTTTGCGTCAGGTCGCAACGCAGATACGCGGATTTCACCCTGCCGTTTTCGGTGTCGGCAAGGTATGCGGAGGTGTCGAGCATCAGCGTGAGATTCGGCTCGGCGACGCATTTTTCATAGAGCAGCAAATCCCACATCTCCCACGAGCGTTGCGGATTGCGGACGGCGTTTTCAAGCTTCAACTCTTCGAGTATTCCGCCTTCGCGAAATCCCTCGCGCTCCGGCGATATTCCCAGCGGGTGAATGCGTATTTCCGAGCTGGAATTGCCGCCGAGCCGCGAGCGGTTTTGGGCCAGCACCGTCTTTGCGCCGCATCTGGCCGCCGCAATCGCCGCGCATACCCCCGACAACCCGCCTCCCACGACGCACACGTCGCATTCTATAGCCAGCTTTTCCATCAGCGGCTCCGCGTCCATGCTGAACGTCGACGGGCTTTGCTGGGCGGCCTGAAGGCGTTTTGCGTTAGGCGAAAAGGCCGCCTCGCGCGCCCGGACTTTATTCGGAATGCTGACGCAGAGCGCGTATCCTCCCGCGGCCATGGCCGCGTGTTTTAGAAAGCTTCTCCTGCCCACCCTCACGAAGTCCGAATTTTTCATATCTCATATTCCTCCCGCATGGGATTCATAAGATGGGCCGCTTTTTTTTCAATCAAAAACCTCCGAAATCGGAATATGAATTGCAAAACCGCCGCCGATGTGTGAAGTTTGTGCCCAATATGAAACTTAAGAAAATTGCCTGCGCGTGCCTTGCTGCGCTTTTGGGGGGCGTTTCGTCCGCTTTGTCCGCGGGAACGCCGCCGTCCGAAATTGCGATAAATACGCGCAATTTCAAGTTGGAGCTTGTCGTGGACGAATTCGGCTCGCTCCTCCAAAAGGGATTCGGGCCGCGGGAGGCGAAATTTCCTCCGGTGTCCGAAAACTCCGCAAAGACGCGAGAGTTCGACTTCTACCCGGCCTACGGCAACGGCTACTTGGACGAACCCGCCATTCAGATTACGCACGCCGACGGAAACGTATCCACGCAGCTTGTAGTCGAAAAGGTCGACCGCTCGCAGGATTCCGACGGAAACGAGCTTGTCGTATTTTCCATGAGAGACGCCGTGTACGACTCGAAAGTCGAGCTGTTCGTCAAAGCCTTTCCGGAGCTCGACATATTCCAGATGTGGACGAAAATTTTCAATGCGGAAGGCGGTCCCGTCACGCTTTATCGGTACGCTTCGGCTTCGCCGCTTTTTTGCGAAAAGGAAAACTGGCTCACCCAGTTTCACGGCGGCTGGGCCAACGAGATGAACATGTCGGAGGAAAAACTTACCCGCGGAGTCAAGGTTTTGGACTCCAAGATGGGGGTTCGCGCGCACAAGTGCAGAAATCCGATGTACATTTTGTCGCTCGGCGGGCCGGCGCGGGAAAATTCCGGCACGGTCTTCATAGCGACTCTCATGTGGCCGGGCGCCTTCAACTTTACGTTTGACTTCGTCGTTCAACAGCGCTTGCGGACCGTGAACGGGATAAACCATTTCGGCGCGCAGTATGTCTTGGACAGCGGCGAAAGCCTCGAAACTCCGAAGATGCTTTACGCGTGTTCCTCCGAGGGAACGGGAAGGGCCAGCCGCAATCTCCACGCGTGGGGACGCCTGTACGGCATGCGCGACGCGCAGGCTCCGCGCCCCGTCCTTCTAAATAACTGGGAGGCGACCTACTTCAATTTCGACGAGGCGAAACTCGACAAAATTTTCGACTTGGCCAAGCCTTTGGGAATAGACGTTTTCCTGCTGGACGACGGCTGGTTCGGCAATCGGTATCCCCGCAACAGCGACAAGAGCGGGCTCGGCGACTGGGAGGTATCGAAGGCGAAGCTTCCAAACGGCCTTGAGAGGCTCTGCCGCCAGGCCGCCGACAGGGGGTTCGGATTCGGAATATGGCTTGAGCCGGAGATGGTCAATCCGCGCAGCAAACTGTACGAAGAGCATTCCGATTGGGTCGTTACCGCGCCGCGCAGGGAGATAATTCCCAGCCGCTTCCAGATGATTTTGGACAACACCCGCCCGCAGGTGCGCGATTTCGAGTGGGGCGTTTTTGAAAAGATTTTGCGGCCGAATCCCATTTGCTATGTCAAGTGGGACGCGAATCGGCACGTCAACCAGCCGGGGTCTCTCTATCTGCCCGCCCGGAAACAGACCAATCTGACGGTCGACTACAACAACAATCTCCTGGCGATGATGCGCAGGTTCGCTTCGGAGTTCCCGAAGGTCGGGGCCATGTTGTGCGCCGGCGGCGGCGGGCGCGTGGACTATGCGTCGCTGGCGAATTTCACGTCTTTTTGGGCCAGCGACAACACCGATCCCGTCCACCGGGTGAGAATCCAGTGGGGCTATTCCTACGGGTACCCTTCCAATGCGGTATCCGCCCATGTGACGAATATGGGCCGGCGTCCGCTGCGCTTTGCCATAAATGTCGCGCTCGGCTGCGCCTTCGGGATAGACATGGATTTGTCGAAACTTTCCGCCGCCGATATGCAAGCCTTGCGCGACGCCGTTCGGCTATACAAAAATACCGTGCGCCCGCTGACTTCCCGCGCCGACCTGTACAGGCTGGAATCGCCGTATGCCGGCGCGCGTTCCGCAGTCGCGCACGTTCTGCCCGACAAATCCGCGGCGATAGTGTTTGCCTACCAGCTGGCGGACGGCGGGCGCGCCCCGCTGAAAATCGACGGGTTAGACGCCGGAAAAAAATATAGGGTAGAGGAGATTTCCCTGCCCGCCGGCGCGGTTTCAAAAATGGAGGCGCACGGAAAGACGTTTACCGGCCGCGACCTTGCCGCCGGCGCGGCGGTTCCCCCGTGCGAAAAGTTTTGCGACAGCAGCGTAATCCTGCTAAGCGAAGTAAAATAACCCGTCGGGCCGCCGATATTGCCCCTCTTTCTTGAATCGGCCGCATGCCTGCGCGCGGCCGGATTGCGCGCGGTTTCGGAACGGCCGATTTTGCGCGCGGCTCCGGCGGCTGCGCCTTTTCCTCTTTGCGCGGAGGGCGACCGGGAGGTTTTGGCGGCGCGAAGCTTTGGCTTGACATATTTTTCCTATTTTTGAAAATTATTGGCATAATTGCTGTACTATAAGAATACTATTTGCCCTATGCAGAACGACCCTCAAAATGCGTTGCAGGAAAAGGAATTAAAAAAAAATCTCCGCAGTTGCCTGAATAAGGCAATCGATTGGATTAGAATCCGTCAGGACGAGGACGGCATGTGGTGCGGGCCGCTTGAAACCAACTGTTGCATGGAAGCCCAGTGGCTGATGGCCATGTATTTTATAGACTTCGACGACCCCAAGAAGGAGAAGGTAATCCAATACATATTGGACAGGCAGCGCGAGGACGGCAGCTGGGACGTTTACTACGGCTCCGAACACGGCGACATAAACACGACTTTCGAGTGCTATTTCGCCCTGCGTCTGTGCGGCTTCGACCCGGACGACGAAGTCCTTTCCAAGACCCGCAAGTGGCTTTTGAAGAACAGGTGGTTCGAGCGCATACGCGTGTTTACAAAGTATTGGATGGCGCTGTTCGGCCAGTGGCCGTGGGCCCATACGCCGGTTCTTCCTCCTGAGATAATGTTTCTGCCCAAGTGGTGCCCGTTCAATATCTACGACTTTGCCGCGTGGGCGCGCGCGACCATGATGCCAATATCGATTCTGACCGTGCGCCGCCCCATAAAGAAGCTTCCGCCCCACCTCCAACTTGACGAGCTGTTCCCCGAAGGGCGCGACAAGGTCGACTACCGCATGCCGCGCAAAAACGAGAGCGCAATCAGCTGGGAGAACTTCTTTATGAAGCTCGACCACATGCTTCACGCCTACAACCGTTCGCCCGTAAAGCCGTTCCGCGAGAGCGCAATAAAGCTCGTTCTTCAATGGATATTGGAGCATCAGGACGAGGACGGCGCGTGGGGGGGGATCCAGCCTCCGTGGATTTACGCGATTATCGTGATGCACGTGGAGGGCTTTGCAATCGACCAGATAAACATGTCGCGCGCCATAGACGCCTTCAATTTGCACTGGCAGGTTCCGCGAGGCGAGGGCATAATGCTTCAGGCCAGCGAAAGCCCCATTTGGGACACCTTCTTGACGATGACGGCCCTCATGGACTCCGGCGAGACGCCCGGCTCATGCCCCGAACTTTTGAAGGCTTTGGACTACACTTTGTCGAAGGAGAACCGCTATTACGGCGATTGGGCCGTGAAGGTCGGCCGCCACATCGATCCCGGCGGCTGGGCGTTCCAGCGGGCGAACAACTACTATCCGGATTTGGACGACGCGGCAATCGCAATCGGCGCGCTCAAGCGCATACAGAAGCTTCTCCCGCGCGAGAGCGCCCGCGCGCGCCGCGTTGACAGCGCCGTGCGCCGCGCAGTCAACTGGATTCTGGAAATGCAGTGCAAGAACGGCGGCTGGGCGGCTTTCGACCGCGACAACACCCGCACGCTGGTCACAAAAATTCCGTTCGCCGACTTCGGGGAATTGCTCGATCCTCCGAGCGCGGACTGTACCGCCCACATTGTCGAGGCGCTTTCGACGTGCGGATTTTCGCGCAACCACCCCGCGATTGCGCGCGCGCTGAACTTCATATATTCCGAACAGGAGGACGACGGCAGCTGGTTCGGCCGCTGGGGCGTCAATTACATATACGGAACGAGCGCGGTAATCCCAGCGCTCATTTCCGTGGGAGACACGAAGGAGGACGCCCACATTCGCAGGGCTTTGGAGTGGCTGGCGTCGAAGCAAAATTCCGACGGCGGCTGGGGGGAGAGCATTGCCTCCTACATGGAGCCCAAGTACGCGGGCACGGGCATACCGTCCACCGCGTCGCAGACGGCCTGGGCCTTGATGGCGTTCGTGGCGGCGGCCGACAAAAATTACGATTCAAACATACGCCGCGCGGTGAAATTCCTCACAGAAACGCAGACCGAGAGCGGAACGTGGAACGAGCCTTACTATACCGGAACTGGCTTCCCCGGCTACGGATTGGGCGCAAAGATAGATTTGCGCAACGGCGCGCCCCTGCCGCAGGGCAAGGAGCTTGCGCGCGGCTTTATGCTCAACTATCACTGGTACCGCCATTACTTCCCGATTACCGCCCTCGGCCGCGCGGAAAGGTATTTACAGCAGCGCGATTCATAGGCGCTTTCGCGCAAGGCCGGGCGGCGCATGACCGATTTTTGCGCCGCCGCATTTTGCCTATTCCTGCGCGGCAGTGCGGTTTGGCTTCTGTTGTGCGGCCTCTGGCGCGTCTCTTGCGCGGTTTTACTGTCGACTGCCGCCGGGCCCCTCCTGCCTTCCGATTGCCAAAATGCCTTTTATTTGGCTTTTTATCTATTTTATTAATAATAAGTTGTGTGCATATTATTGCGCTTGGAGCATTCATGCGGGGGTTTTGGCATTTGCCGTTTTTATCATTTTTAACGGGCAAATTTTCGGTTGCTCTTTGGTTGCGCACGTTGCCTGCATACGCGCGTAAATTGCGCAGTTGAATCTTTTAACGTCTTAATCGGACAGGGGGAATTTCCGAAGTAGGTATTAAGTAGATATTGTAGATATAACTGTTGACAAATCTGTTAAACAATATAAAAAATTTACAAAAATATTTAATCGCATGAAAGTTTTAAGACAGATACTTTTTCTTTCCGCGCTTTGCGGAATTGTCCTAAACGCCTCTGCAAAAGACGTCGAAATTTCAGGTTCCGGCGGCAAGTCGTGGGACAGTCTCAGCATAGAAACGGGCGATAATATAATCGCCACAGCCACCGGCGGAACGTTGGACGTCAACACAATGCCCGCTTCTTTTGAGCTTGGGAATGTGACGGTGAACGCGCCGGAAACTATGTACAGGTTCACTTTCAACATGGGGCGTTCCGACGGCGAGAGAGCCAATTTGAAAATTAACGGGGACCTCAACATAAATTCGGAATGTTTCTTTTATAACGGCGGTATCCTTGAAATTGCGGGCAACGTAAACATTGCCACATCTCCGGACGGCAGGGTCTCGGCTTTCGGCTACAATTCGTCTGGGACTTTGGAAAAGTTTATAGTCGGCGGAAATTTCTATACGTCGTACAATGCGCAGTGGTCGGAGGCCGCGATGATTGCCGCGTTCTCTTCGTCGCGCACTCAGGAGGCGTACAACGCCGCCTATTGGAACGATGCCGACATTGACATAAAAGGCTCCGTCACTGTCGAGCAATACCAGCTGAAAATCTACACTTCCATAAATAGGGACGGCACATATACGAAGAACGTATATGCCAAGTTTGGTTCGCTGGTGTCTACAAATTCCAATACCCAAGTGGCCGTTATGGTTTCCAATGACCCGACTCCGGCCGAATACGGCGTCCTCAATCTGATGATAACCGGAAACGGCGCCGACTACGCAAACAATACGGCAACGTTCGCCGGCGGCTTGGCGGGAAGGTCCAATGGAGGGTTGCACCTGCTTATGAACAGCACAGACGGCCGGTTGGTTCAGGTGATTCAGGGCAACGCGAATATTACTGACGGCGTGACAATGATGAACGGCACGCTCTTGCTGAACTTCAACAATTCGGGCAATCACGGCGATTTGAATATGCAGGGCGGCCGCTTCGGTTCGTCTGCCGCCGCCGGCGGCACGTTCGGCTTTAACGACATAGTGTACAAGAACGGCACAATATCGCTTGCCATGGAATCGGCAGCTGCGTTTGACACCCTGACGCTTGCCGGCACGATAAGATTTGCCGACGATGCCGCTGCGGGCGCAAAAGTGACCTTCGATTTCGGTTCCGACCTGATGTGGCTGGTTGACAGCTCCGCGAACGAAGGTCTGGGCGAGAAGATAATATCGTTCTCCTCTCCCACGAGCCTTTCGGACGGCGACTTTGCCGCCAATTTTTACGAGAGCTCCGGCGATACGTATATGGCGGACTTCACCGTTTTGGACGACGGCCTGTACGTCAAATACGTCGCGGTGCCCGAACCCGCCGAAATTGCGGCGGTTATCGGAGCGTTGGCGTTGGCGCTGGCGTTTGCGGCGCGCAGGCGCGGCCGCCGCGCTCTTTGAGCGCCTTCCGCGGGCTTTCCAGGCATAGACGGACAATAAAATTTTTCTCGCCGCCAAACTTTGGCGGCGTTTTTTTTAGCTTGCGCAAGAAAATTCGCGTTCGTCGATATTGAAACATGTTGACACTTTTGGCGTTTGCATAATTAATTGTATCCGGAGGTAAAAACATGTTGAGAGGAGCATTTAAAAAATGTCGCGCGCGCCGCGGATTCACGCTGATTGAAATACTTTTGGCCATTGCCATGATATCTTTGCTGGCGTTCATGCTGGTCACCAATATAGAAAAGACCATGAGCAGCGGGCAGAGCAGCATAGCAAAGTCGTTTGTGAAGGGGTCTTTGGCGACTCCGCTGATGTCCTACAAGCTTGCCGTCGGGCGTTATCCCACTACGGAGGAGGGGTTGGACGCCTTGCTGCGGGCTCCCGATTCCGTGAAAGACCGCTGGGGCGGACCCTATCTGCGAGATTCGGACATACCGAAGGATCCGTGGGGAAATCCCTATCAATACAGAATGCCCGCCCAAAAGAGTTCCGAGGGGTACGATTTGTGGTCGATGGGGCCCGACGGAACGAACGAGACCGACGACGACATTGGGAATTGGTAGCATGCCGAATGGGGCGTCGCGCGATGTTTTTTGGCTGTTGCGGCTTGTTGCGTTTTCTTCGGAGTTGGCAGCCGTATTTCGCGCGCCGCTGCGGCCGAACGGCGTTGCGCGCGCATGGCATATTTAAGCCTGCGTTTCGCATCGCAAGATGCGCGCCGCAATTTGCGGGCTTTTGCGCGCGTTTGTCGTATGAATGTTTTGCGCTCTGCGCGGCGTTCGTAGGCGTGTGCGCATCAAGTTTCGCGGAGAGTGCGGCGCGTGCGGGACACGCGAAGGCGCGCTTGGCGTTGATGCGCGCAAGTTGCGCTTTGCGCTTTGCGTTCGCCGCATGGGTTGGTTTTGCGAGAGAAGCGGTGCAACGTTTTTTTATCTGCACAGTGCGTTTTGCGGCACGTATATGGCGTTGCGCGTATCGATTTTTTTTCAGATTTGAGCGGCCGTCTCCTCAATATTTTTTTCAAAAAGCCGCATCTTTGAGCATTGATAGCGGCGAGTGCGCATCAAGTTTCGCGGCGCGTACGGGACGCGCGAAGGCGCGCTTGGCGTTGATGCGCGCAAGTTGCGCTTTGCGCCGCGCGTTCGTCGCGCGGGTTGGTTTTGCGGGAGAATCGGTGCAACGTTTTTTATCTGCCCAGCGCGTTTTGCGGCATACATATGGCGTTGCGCGTCTCGCGTTTTTTTCAAATTTGAGCGACCGTCCAATTATTGTCTTTTTCAAAAAACTTTATCTTGGAAGATTGATAGCGGCGGGGACACCTCAAATTTCGCGGCGCGCGCATTTCAAATTCCGCGGCGGGCACGAAACATGCGAAGGCGGGCTTGGCGTTGATATGCGCAAGTTGCGCTTTGCGCCTTGTGTTTGCCGCACGGGGTTATTTTGCGCGAATTGCGCGCGCTTTTTTTACGTCTGCGCTTTGCGCTTCGCGTCGCATTCGGCGGCGTCGATGCGCGTTTGCGTTTGCCGCGCTTTTGGCTTTTTGCGCAAGTTGCGCCTTTGCGTTTGCGGAAACGGTCCTGCAAGTTCTTCGGGTTGCGGATACGGTTTTGCCTGTTGCCGGAACGTCGGCGTATTTCGCGCGCGCCGCGCTTTTACGCTGGCCGAGATACTCTTGTCCATTGCCCTGATTGCGGCGATGACAACCCTGATTGCCGGGGCGGTGGCGATTTCGCGGGACAAACTCGCGCAGCGTCCGCCGGAGGCCGTACTTTCCGCGGCCGTCAGGCGCGCGGCCGATTTTGCCAGAGAGCGCGGACGCAGCATGGTGTTGAATTTCGATGCGCGCGGATTCTTTCAAATTTCCGACGCCGACACTCTCAAACCGGCTTGCAGAATATTTTTGGACGCGAAAAAAAACAGGGAACAGCTTGAGCGCATGAAGCGCGCGCAAGAGTCCGAATCCGCCGAAATGACGGATTCTGCATTCGCGGCCGCATTTCTTTCGGGTTTCTCCGGGGATTCCGACGACTATTTGCTCGGCGACGCCCGGCCCGGCAGTTTTGCCGCGTTTGGCGGCGATTCCGGCGACGATTCGTGCCCGAAGTTCGTCTTTTACCAGATCTATCCCAAACTGATAAATCCTGTGTCTGTAAAGTTTCCGGAAGAGCCGATAAAATTTCTGCGCTTTTCCCCGGACGGCACGATGACCCGCGCAAGAATCGTTCTCAAGCGGGGCTCGGAGGAGAGCGCCTTTGAAAGCGACGTCTTTTGCGCTCCGCCGAAAGAGGTGACGAAAGAGGCGCCGGAAGACGGCTGGGAGGAGCGGGAATGAGACTGTCTTCGGCATTCGCGGGACGGGCGGCGTTCACGCTGGTAGAAAGCGTGCTCGCGATTGCGCTGTTTGCGATGGCGGCGTTTTTCATAACGCTTTCGTGCTACAATTTCGTCTGGCCGCTCGACATGAAAGACAAGCCTTCCGAGCATGAAAATCTCGTCGATCGCGCGGTCGAGGCGATAACGTCGGTATCCGATTACGACTCGCTCGACGACGGCGTGGAGATTGAAACTTTCGACGGCGACATTTGCCATGTCTACGGCGAGGCGTTTCCCACGCAGATAATAGATTTGTTCGAGCTTCGCATGCGTCTGAGCGCGGGGGAAAAGGATTATGTGAAAACCCTTTGGGTCATACGCCCGAACTGGTACCAGTACTCCAGCGAGCGCGACGACCTGGTGCGCGACCGCACCGATTACCTTGAAGATTTGCGCAGAAAGGAGGACAGGAAGAAATGACGGCCCGCATACGGCTTATTTTGCGCGCGGGATTCGCCGCGCGCGCGGCATTCACGCTGGTCGAGATAATGCTTGCGCTTGCCGTTTCCGCCTTCGTAATGTTCGGCTGCGCGGCGATGATGTTCGACATGATGCGCCTGACGGAATACTTCGAGCGCGGCGGCGCGTTCAAAAGCCATGTCGACGGCGTTGAAAAATTCCTGCGCGCGGCGTTCATGAATTCGGAAATAGAGACGGGGAATCTCGGCCTCTTCGAGTCTCCCCTTGCCAGCAACACCGCAAAGACAGTTTGGCTTGCGCGCGACTTTGAAGACAAGAATGTCGACAAGTATCATTTGGCTTACGGCGTCGGCACTGAGCACCCGCTGTATCCGTCTCCGCTCGGATTTGCCGGAGACAAGCTCTGCCTGCTGGAGCTTCTCGACGGCGGATTGTATATCGTATGGCGTTTCGTCCAGCCGGAGCGCGAGGGCGATGAAGCGGCAATATACAAGATGCTTCTGTCCCCGTGGGTAAAGAAAATCGGCTATATATACGTCGATAACGACAGGTGGAAGGAAGAGGACGAAATAAAGACGATGGGATACAGCGACCTCATGCCGAAGTACATTAAAATTTACTTCGACCGGCACGGGGAAAAATACGAGAGGCTCGTCTCTCCCAACCTGTACTTGGATTTCCAAATTTCGCAGTGAGCATGTCTGTTTTCAGAATACGTCGTTGTTGCGATACGACCGGCCGTTTTGAATCTGCCGGCGCGCCGTTTCGCGTTTTTGCGCGCGCGTTATGTTGCGCGTTATGCCGCGCGATTTTTCCGCGTCCATGCGGCGTTTTTCTAAGATGTTTTTCCCGCCTGAATTTTCGCAGAGCCGGGCGGATTTGCCTTCGCGGCGCATTGCCGCCCGGCAAGGTTGCGGGTGCGCGCGCCGTGCGGAGTTGCGCTCATTTTCGCGCGCGCGCAGCAAGCGCGGTCCTGTTTGTGTTGTGTCTGATTTTTGCGGCGTCGGCGCTGATGGTCACGCTTGCCGAATATGCGGCCTCCGAATTGCGCGCAAGGGCGTCGTCGCAATATGAGAGCGACTTGCGCACGGACGCGTACAGCGTGCTCAACGCGACAATCGCCGTGCTTGAGGAGTATCGCTCCATAGACGGCAACCTGTATTCCGAAAAGCAGGGCTGGGGCTTTCCGCTCGGCGACGGCCGCATAAAATTCGATACCTTTGAGGCCGAAGTCAAGGTCTCGGACGAAACCGGAAAGATTCCCCTCGCAAACCTCGACACCGCCGAACTCGTGGCGATTTTCGAGGAGATGGACATTTCGAGCGCGGACGCGCAAATCCTTGCCGATTGCCTCTTGGATTGGACGGATTCCGATTCCCTAAAACGCCTCAACGGAGCCGAGACGGACGACTACGACGATTATGCCCCAAAACCGCCAAACCGCGCCCTCGTGTCGCTTCTGGAGCTGCGCCACGTAGAGAGGTTTGACGAGCTGTTCTTCGATTCCGACGGGAATCCGAACGACTTGTATTTGCGGTTTGCCGAGATTGTGTCCGTCGAGAATTTCGACAAGGTGAATCTCAACTCCGCCGGCGAGGAAGTTTTGAGAATGCTGATGGCCCTCAAGGGGCGCGATTACGACCCCAATATTTACAGGGCGTTGCGCGGCGAAATAGGTTTCATTGAGGACGGAATCACATGGACCAAAGACGACGGCGTTGCGTATTCGCGCGGAGCTCCCGAACTTCCCGACGATAATTGGAAGACCTACACGGCAAATCTTCTCAAGATAGAGATTGTCGTGCGCCGCGGAATTGCGGAGTATTATCTGTGCGTGTATTACGGCGCGGAAGGAACGGGATCGGTCAAAGGCGGAGCGAAAAAGGCGGACTCTACGCGCCTTACAAATACGTCGTCGTCGAGCTCCTCTTCCGGTTCCCAATCGGCCAAAAGAAGCGTGGGGTCGCAGGGGTCGACGGGAAAGGCGCAGTCGCAAAGTTTTGCGGCGCAAAAGATTTCGTCCGGCGGGGCAAAGATTGTAAAAGTGCGCGAGCGCGGGCGTTGAGCGCGCGGCTTTGCGACGAAAGCTGTTTTGCGGCGGAAAGAGTGGAAATATAAGCGCATTGAGAATGTGTCTTTGCCGCAAAAAATCGTACCTTCGCATCTGCGTGGAAATTTGTTAAAGTTGCGCGAAAGATTTTTGCGCGCGGCTTGTGTGCTGCTTTCGGTTTTCTTGCTAAATTGTACACTGCGCGCGGCAAGTTGAAATGGCTCGAAATAGATGTTGCCATCTGGAGTGGGGCGCAGTCGCAGAAGTTTTGCGGCGCAAAAGATTTCGTCCGGCGGGGCAAAGATTGTAAAAGTGCGCGAGCGCGGGCGTTGAGCGCGCGCGGCTTTGCTACGAAGGCTCTTTTGCGGAGGAATTTCCGGAATGCAAATCTTGCGGCCGCCTTTTAAAATATTCGCGTTTGCGCTTGGAAAATTTCCGGAGGAAAATCCGGCTTTTGAGGCGGCGCTTTTGCGCGCTCATGAAGGCGGGGCAAATGTGCCGCCTACTCTTCAAACAACTTTTTATAGAGAGCGCTTGCCCGCCGCACGATCTCCGAGCGCGCCTGGCCGATTTGGCCTTTTCGCGCCTCCATGTTTTCGTTGGCTATTTTTGAGAGGTCGGCGAGGTTGTACAGGTAGGCGTCGTCAATATCCGCGGCGGCGCTCTCTATATTTTGCGGAATGCCGAGGTCGATTAGAAAGAGCGGCTGGCAGCGTTTTTCCATGGCGTCTTCGACGGCGCGCGCGCTTATGAGCGGCTCTTCGGAAAAGCTTGCGCAGATTACTATGTCGAATGCGGATATGTCGGCGAGCGCAGTATTGATGTCTTGGCTTTGGCAGCCGATGGAGGCGGCGAGGGCGTCGGCATTTGCGCGCGTGCGGCTGGCGACCGTCATCTTTTTCACCCCGCGCACGCGGAGAGCCTCGGCGACCAGTCTCCCGGTTTCGCCTGAGCCGGCCAGAAGTATGTTCGCCTCTTCAAGCGGGTCGAAAATTCTTGCGGCCAGCTCGCTGCTCACGCTTCCTATGCTGATTTTTCCGCGTCCTATCTGCGTGTTGGTCCTTATCCATTTCGCGCACTGGGCGGCCTTTTGAAAGGCGGCGTTCAGAATTGCGCGGCAATGTCCCGCTTGTGCGGCGCGCGCATAGGCGGCCTTGACTTGTCCGAGTATCTCGGTTTCGCCCAACATCTGCGAGTTTAATCCCGATGCGACTTCAAACAGGTGTTCAATCGCCTCCCGCCCGCGTTTGGCGTAGCAGGCGTCTGCGAACTTGCGGCTCCTGCTCCATTTTGCGCTTTCAAAATTTTTCGACGGAAACGAGCGCGCGTCAAAGTCCAACGGGGCGGCGAGGTAAATTTCCACGCGGTTGCAGGTGCTCAATACGACGGCTTCCGAGGCTCCGGAGCGGGCCAGCAGTTCCGCCTCCGCGCGGGTGCACGAGGGCGCGTCCATTCCGCACTCGCCGAGGGTTGCGGCATCGGCGCAACTGTGGGAGATTCCGAATAGGTATATGTCCGACGATGGATTCATACGCGGCCGCCGAGGCGGAAGTGACGGTGTGCGTCAGGCGAAGTCGAGCTTTCTCATGCACGCGCAAAAGACGGATAGGGGCTGCCCGAAGTCCCCGAATTTCGACAGGGAATTTTCGGCGGTCCTTATGCGCCGCGCAAATTCCGCGCGGCACTCCGCGGCCACGCCAAGCTCGCTCATAAGGCGCACAAGCTCCCTGGGATCCTGGGAGGAGAGATTTTTCTCAAGTTCGCGCGCGCGCCTTGCGGGCAGTTTTTCCAGAAGTATTATCAGCGGAAGCGTATGTTTGCCGCTTGCCAAATCGGTCCCCAAAGTTTTGCCGGCGTCGGCCTCCGACATAAACCAGTCGCAAACGTCGTCGTAAATCTGGTAGGCGATTCCCAGCTGCCTGCCGACAAACGTCGCGCACGACACCCATTCGCCGCCCTTGAAATTCGCGCATTTGGCCCCCATGAAGCACGCCAGTTCAAAGAGCACCCCCGTCTTTCCGTAAACGGAGCGAAAGTACTGCTTTTTTGAAATGTTCTTTTCCCGGTTTACCAGAGTTTGTACGATTTCCCCCTCGCATATTGTCCGCACGCATTCGGCGATTTTTCCGAGAATCTCGTTGTCGTTTTCCTCATAGGCCAGCTGTATTGTGCGCGCGAACATTGCGTCGCCCAGCAGTATCGCCGTGTGGGCGCCGTATTTCTTGTTCGGCGTTGCGGCGTTGCGGCGCACGCTGGCGTTGTCTATTACGTCGTCGTGAATCAGGGTGGAGAGGTGTATCAGCTCCGCGATTGCCGCGCGCCTGACGAGAGACTGGCTCTTTTTCGCGTCCTTCCCCGCGGACGAAAAGGCGAGAATGGGGCGTATGTATTTGCCTTTCGGGGCAATCGTGTCTCGCGCAATTTGGCGGACATCTTTTGAAAAAGCGGACGCCTGCTTGCGTACGAACCCTTCAAACGCGGATATTAACGACGGCATTTTTGCCGCGGCCTCCTCGAAGGGATTTAAGCTGTTATGCGAAATTTTCAATTCTTCGACATTTGCAAATTGTGGCAAATTGGGCAATTAAAAAATGTTAAATTCCGCCTTGTGGCAACGCGCGCGGCATTAGTTTCTTTCGGTTTGGGCGGCGGCTTGTTTTCGGCGGGAACGCTTGAATGCGGCGGTTTGCCCCGGCGCATTTTGCGCGCAAAAGCGGGGGAGGGTCAGGCTTGGGAGGAACTCCGCTTGAGCGCCAGCTGTCCGCAGGCTGCGTCTATTTCCGCCCCCTTTTCGCGCCGAAGCGTGAACGATACCCCCTCCGCCTTCAAAATTTTTGCGAAAGCCGCGCGCCGCGCCGCGTCGCTGCGCCTCCATTCCAGTCCGTCGACCCTGTTGTACGGAATCAGGTTGACGTGCGCATGCAGCCGCTTGGCGATTCTTGCGAGCTTTCCGGCCTGGGCGAACGTGTCGTTGACATTTTTTATCAAAATGTATTCCAGCGTTATCATTCTGCCGCAGTTCTGCGAAAATTTCTCCGCGGCGGCGACGAGCCTTTCCAAGCCGTACTTTTTGTTTATGGGCATTATGGAGCTTCTGACTTCGTCGTCCGCCCCGTGCAGGCTTATTGCCAGGCGGAACGGAAATTTCGCCTCCGCCAGCCTCTCGATTTCGTCCGCTATTCCGCATGTGGAGACGGTGATGCGCCGCGCGCCGAATCCGAATTTGTCGGGGCTGTTGAAGGTCTCCAAAGCCGACATTAGGTTTTTCGCATTCAAGAGCGGCTCCCCCATGCCCATGACGACGATGTTTTCAAACTCGAACGAAACCGCCGAGCCCCGCGTTTCGCCGGCGAAGGGAAGGGCCTGCGACACGATTTCGGCGGCCGTCAGATTGCGGAAAAATCCGCGCATTCCCGATGCGCAAAAGCGGCACGAGCACGCGCAGCCGACCTGCGTGCTTATGCACAGCGTCTTGCGGGTTTTGCCGTCTCCGTCGGGGGCTTTCAGCAGGACGGACTCCACAAATTTTCCGTCCTCCAATTCAAACAGATATTTTCGCGTGGAGTCGTCCGCGGATTTTTCGCCGACCATTTTTGCGGCTTTGAAACGCCAGTTTTTTTCCAGCCAGTCTTTGAGGCTTTTGGGAATCGACGGCATTTCGCGCGGGTCGAAGACGAATTTTTTGAATACGGCCTCCGATATTTGGCCGGCGCGGTACCTCTCGAATCCGGCGGCCTCAAGTTCGGCTTTGAAATCTTCCGAACCGGTTTGAAAGAAGTCTTTTTGCGCGCGTTGCATAGATGAAAAAACCCGCGCCGGCGGCGCGGGGGGGGGAAGTTCAAAATCTGTCCGGCGATTGGGGCCGCCAAGTGTCGCGGTCGAGCTTTTTGTTTTCGCTTTCCACCCTTTTTATGTACGAATCCGCGGTTCGGGTTTCGCCGGTAAATACGGAGCCTATGGGCGTTTTTCGCGCGTCATCGCGGACGTCCTCGGCGGCGGTGCATGCGGCTGTCAGTAGGGCGGCAAAGGCCGGTAGCGCTGCTATGAGACTTTTCATATCCGTCGAAAAATTTGATGTTCCGTCTTCAGTTATTCAGAACGCGCGCCCTTTTTCAAGGCTAAATTTTGGGATTTGCCTGCGCGGCAGGCTGTTGCTGGGTGAGGCAGTGGACGGCGCCGCCCTCCATGAGAAATATGCGGCTGTCTATCATTTCTATTTTGCGCCCCGCGAAGGCGCTCCCGATTATTTCCCGCGCGCGCGCGTCGCTCTTCGGCTGGCCGAACGACGGCGCCAAAACCGCGCCGTTTACGACCAGCCAGTTTGCGTATCCGGCCGGGAGAATTTCCCTCTTCCCGTCCGCTCCGGTTTTGAAAAGCGGTTCGTCGGGCAGCGGCAATTCCAACACGTCGTACGGAACGCCGTCTGCGTCGGAGGCGCGCTTTAGAGCTTGCAGGTTCCTTTTGAGGCTCTCGTACGACGGATTGTCGGGGCCGCAGACGGACGCTATTATTTTGCCTCCGGGCGCGAAGCGCGCGATGTTGTCTATGTGCCCGTCGGTATCGTCGTTGAAGAGTCCGTCGTCGAGCCACAGCACGCGGCGCGCGCCGTAGGCGAGCGCGAGAATTTCCTCCGCATCGGATTGCGAAACTCCCGGATTGCGGTTGGGGTTGAGCGCGACGGATTTTGTGGTCATCAGCGTTCCGTTTCCGTCGGTTTCGACGGCTCCGCCCTCGCATGTGAAGTTTATGCGAATGTCGTCGGCTCCGCATGCGGCGGCCATTTTTGCGGCGAGGGCGTCGTCCCTGTCGAACGGCTCGAACTTTCCGCCCCACGCGTTGTATTTGAAATCGACGGCCTCAAGCTTTCGGCCGGCGAGCCGGAAGATTGCGCCGCAGTCGCGGCACCATACGTCGTCGGTTTCGTGCGGGAAGAACAGGACGTTTTCCATTGCGCAGCCCGCCTTTCGCAGGAGCCTTTCGGCCTCGCGCGCGCCTTCGGGCGGACAGTTGATTTTTACGGTTTCGTATTCGGCTATTTTTGACGCGAGCCCCGCGAAGGCCTCTAAGGCCTCAAGCCTGCACGAGCTCCACCACCGCTCCTGCGACGGCCATGTGATCCAAACTGCCGATTGCTCCGACCATTCCGCCGGGACTCTGCTTTGCATCATTTCGAGCGGCCTCCGTTTTTGGATTTTTTCGCTTCCGCCGCCCCGCGCCTGGATATTGCGCTCTTTTTGCGCGCAAGCTCGCGCATGTCCACGGCGATGTCGTCCGGCTCGAATATCTCCGACCCCAAAAGCCTCTCGAATATGTCCTCCAAAGAGACGACGCCTGTCAGCGACGCAAATTCGTCCACTGCGATTCCTATCTGCTGATGCTTCTTTATCAGCTGCCTTAGAACCGAAAGCGCGCTGCCGTTTTCCGGCACGAAAATTGCGGGGCTTTTTAGCGAGCCTATCACCGTCGAGTCGAGGTCGTTGGCCTTTGCGGTGAGTATGTCGCGCCGCCGCACTATTCCGGTGATGTTGTCTATCGAATCCTTGTAGACGGGTATTCTGGAAAAACCCAGATGGGGGTGTTCGCGGAACACTTCGCCGATTGTCATGTTTTCGTCGAGCGCCATGACGACGGTGCGCGGAGTCATTATTTCCGATATGGGAACGTCGTCGAGCGAGAGCGAATTTTTTATCAGATCGCGCTCCTGAGGCGACAGCAGCCCGTCGCGCTCC